>DASZSS010000222.1:0-23702 GCA_035548535.1 Steroidobacteraceae bacterium | reverse complement strand
CGGTCAGCGAGCGCGCGCCGAGCGTGGTGAAGACATCGAGCTCCACCGCGGTGAGCAAGACCTTCGCGGGCCAGAATGCGAACCCGGTCTCCAGGATCTTCTGCGCGGTAACGGGGGCGGCGCGCGCCGCGACTGCGTCGGTCACCGTCGCGCGGGCCAGGGCGTGTGAATTGGGGCTCATGAGCTCCTCCAGCGTTTGCAGGTTGATACCGCTCATCGCGGCAAACCGGGCGAAACCGGCTCACGCGCTCGAGGCCCGGCGGCGCTTCACCGGCGAACGGCAGCCCGCCGCCGGTCAAACTCGGTGTACAGACGCGCGATGCGCGGTGACACTACGCGCCACTGCTCGCCAAATGGATTACCACCAGAAATGACGCCCCAAGCTCTGATTCCCGCTCTGCTCGTTCCGCTCATCGGCTACCGCGTCTATCGACGCTTCCGCACTTCCTTCGGGCGTCAGCCGGTGCAGACAAATCGCCTGGTTCTGCGCATCGTGCTGTTGTCCGCCATTGCGACGGCACTGCTGCTCCTCTCCTTGTCGCAGGTGGAGCTTCTCGCCGCGGCCGCCGTGGGGCTCGCACTCGGCGGCATCGTCGGCGTCATCGGCCTGCGGCTCAGCACTTTCGAGCACACGCCGGAGGGCAGCTTCTACACGCCCAACCGGTACATCGGCGTCACCGTGACGACGATCCTGGTCGCGCGGCTCGTCTACCGATTCTTCGTCGTAATGCCGACCCTGCAAACGCCTGCCGCAGCCGGCAATCCCTATGCCGGCTATGCGCAGAGTCCGCTGACCCTCGCAATCCTCATGCTGATGGTCGGCTACTACGTGTGCTACTCCGCCGGCATCCTGCTGAAGGCGCGAGCCGCGCGTCACCCGCCCGGCTAGACGTCCGGGCGGATATTCGCGTTCAGGCGGAACAGGTTGGTCGGGTCGTACTGCTTCTTCAGCGCGAGCAGCCGCGAGTAGTTGTCGCCGTAGGTCGCGCGCACTCGGTTGGCCGGATCGTCGTGCGCGAGCTCGTTCACGTAGAAGCCGTCCGTCAGCGGCTCGATCTTCTTCCAGCCGGTCCGGACCCACTGCATGTTGCTCGCGGCGGCACTCGGGTCGTCCCAGTTGCCGATCATCATCACGCTGTGATTCGCGTCGCGATGCCAGAAAGCGGTCGCCGTCGGCTTCACGCGACTGATCGCGCCACCCTGATGCACGAAGCTTACGATGCCGCTCGGGAACGGCGCGGCATCGAGATAGTCCACGACGACGTCGATGATCGGCGGGGAGATCGTCGGAATGAAGCCTGACTTGATGTAATAGCTGCGCCCGTGCGGGTAGTTCGCATCAAGACTGCACTGCAGCTTCACGTACGTGGTGGGCTTCACTCCGTCTTGCACGGATTTGCCGATCTTGCGCAACTGCGCAATCTCCTTCTCCGCCTGTGCGGGCGAGCCGCTGTGACAGACGTCGAGCACGAGCAGGCGGCCGTTCGGAGTCGGCACGATCATCACATCCGTGTACATCTCGTCCGACGCACCGCCGATGAAATCCGCGAACGAGCGCAGCAGCTCCCGGCCTTTCACGAACGGAATCGCGATCGTGCCGCCGATCATCTGCGGCTTCACCTCGTGGAGCTGATACTCGAAGGAGGTGACGACGCCGAAGTTGCCGCCGCCGCCCCGCAAGCCCCAGAGCAGATCCGGATTGTCCTGGGCGCTCGCCTTTACGAAACGGCCGTCGGCCGTGATGACATCGGCCGCCAGCAGATTGTCGCACGCGAGCGCGAACCTGCGGCCGAGCCGCCCGAAGCCGCCACCGAGCGTGAGACCGGCGACGCCCGTGTGCGAAACCGTGCCAGCCGTGGTCGCAAGACCGTAGGCCTGCGCTTCGCGATCGAACTGCCCGAGCAGCGTGCCCGGCTCGACGCGCGCGATCTTCGCGAGTGGATCGACGCGCACGCTCTTCATCGGCGACAAATCGATCATGAGGCCGCCATCGCACACGGACTGGCCGGAGAGGCTGTGCCCGCCGCCCTTCACCGCGACGAGCAGGTCGTGGGAGCGCGCAAATTTCACCGCCTGGCTCACGTCCGCCGCGCCGGCACAGCGCACGATCAGGGCAGGCTTCTTATCGAACGCGCCGTTCCACAGATGCCGGGAAGTCTCGTAGCCGTCCTGACCCGGCAGGAGCAATTCGCCGCGCAGCGCGCCGCGCAGATCATCGATATCCGACTGCTGCAGAACGACCTGTTTTCCGCCGCTGCCGGATGCGGGCACCGAACCTGCGGCGAGGGCCCGGCGCCACGGCACCGAAGCGACAGTCAGTACGGAAAGCGCGGACACGCAGAAGGCTCTTCTTTTCATGGGGTACCTCCGGAACTACCGCTACTACGCGCATAACTGTGGAGAAGTGGCTCATCATCGCGACGTGATGGTACACACTGCGCGCGGCGGCGGCTGGCGGAACAGAGCGTCCGGGTCGGCCAGTGCACTATTTGGGATACAGAATATCGGGCGATGACCGGCGGCTCGCCGACGTGGCGCGGCGGCGACGCAGGCCTCGGCCGCTTGCTCGAGGGAGACCGATCGTGACCATGACCACCCAATACGCGACCACCGAACCCACGCGAGCGGAAGTGGATGCGCTCAGCGGCCCGACACTGCTCGAGTTCGGCGCCCCTTGGTGCCCGCACTGCCAGCGCGCTCAGCCGTTGATTGCAGCCGCGCTGGAGAAGGCACCGCACGTGCGGCACCTGAAAGTCGAGGACGGGAAGGGCCGGCCGCTCGGCCGCTCGTTCGGCGTGAAGCTGTGGCCGACCCTGATCGTGTTACAGGATGGTCGCGAGGTCGCCCGCGCGGTGCGCCCGCAGTCTGCCGAGGAGATCGGCGCCGCGCTCCGCGAGGTCGGCGGCGCCTGACCCTCTCTCGACTAGCGCCTCTCGACTAGCGCCGCACGACGACCTGACGGTCCGCGTCGTAACGCTGCAGAGCGCGGTACACGAACATTCCGCCGGTGAGCACGAGCACCGCGGGGCCTGCGAGCGACCAGAACGGCACGTGAATCCAGTGTTGCTGACAGGCGTAGAGCCACACACCCCCGAAGAGACTGACGGTGCCCCAGAAGCCATAGCCATTGCGGCCCGCGTCGCGATGGATGAGGAGGGTGATACCGGCGAAGACGAGCATCGCCGGCCAGGCGCGGTAGGCGTAACTGCCCGCCTCCCCCAGACCGAGATTGTCGAGCAACAGCGCAAGCCCATAGATCGCGAGCGCCGCGCCACCAAGCAGAGTCCCGACCGGACTGTGCTCGTGATCGAGGCGTTCGCGACGATATCGCCGAGGAGTGTTGTCCATGACCATGTGCGTCTCCCGATGTCCCGGAGCGCACCGTACGAGTGCCGTCGCGAGGTTTCCAGAGTTTGCCGGCCAATTGCGGCTCGCAACCGGCGAAGCGCGGAACGAGCGACTCGTGCCGAGCGTCAGCGCGCGCGGCGCGGCCTGAAGCGCACGGCCAGCAGCAGCAGCGCCGCCGATACGGGCACCCAGTAGAGATCGACCGGCGCGGGAGCGCGGCGCGCGAAGCGCTCATCGCGCATGGCATTGGCGATGGACTCGGGACTCGTGAGGCGCGCATAAGAGAAGCCCACGCGCGCCGCGAGCGCCTTCAAGTGCGGCTCGCGCAGCGCCGAGAGGTGCTCGGCGCCGATGATGTGCTTGCCATCGGGCGAGACGATCTGGATTACCTCGTTCGAGCGCCAGTAGCCGAGACGGTGCCCCTCCGCATCCGTGCGCGGAATGCGTTGCGGTGTATCGCCGCCCGCACCGATGATCCAGCCGCGGACCTGACCGGGCTGCACATCGTCGGGCATGGACAGCGGCTCGGCGGGATTCAGCGGCGGGGCTTCGTGCCCGTCGCTGATGAAGATGACATCGGGCCTGGCGCTCTTGTCGAGGATCGCGTTCTTGCCCTCTCCGATCGCGGTCCGCACGGACCAGTAGACACCCTTGCCGACTTCGCTGGCATTGGCCCAGCGCATGCGGCCGTCGATGTTGTCCAGCGAAGCCAGCAGGTCGCTGTAGTTGCTGCAAACCTCGACCGGAGCGAGCAGCAAGAGCGAGCGGTATTCGGCAAATGCGCCCCAGCCTACGCGCGACCCGCACGGCAATTCGCGCAGCGCGCGGCGCACGGCATAGCGCGCATACTCGAGACGACTCACCGGCGAGCCGCCGATCTCGTAATCCTGCACGTCCATGCTCTGGGTGATGTCGAAGAAGACGATGTAGTCGTAGGTTCGTTGCGGCAGGTCGATACGCGGCGCAAAGAGGCCGACGAGCAGCAGGGCGAGCGCGAGCCACAATGTGTAGGCGCTGCGACCGAAGGTGCGGAGTGCGTCGGCGACGGCTCTCACGGCAGGTCCGCGCGCGTGCTCTGTAGCGTGCTCATCACACGGTTCTCGGCGTCGCGCGTGATGGTCTCGCTGAGCACTTCGTCGAGCTCGGGCGCAAGCCACAGTGCGCGCTCGAGGTTGTAGCGCGCGTCCCAGCTCTGCGGATCGCGCCGGAGCACACTTCGATAGCTCTGTTTCGCCAGCTCGATGAGCGGCAACGCCCGCACGCGCGCTTCGCGGCCTTCCCTCAGCGCTTCGCGAAGCTGCAAGTTGCCGGCGTTGTACAGCGCAGCGTTGGCGAGGTCCGCGCGACTGCCGCGGCTCAGCGCCTTGTATTGTTTCAATGCACCCTCGTAGTCGCCGCGCTTGGCCAGCGCGACGGCGTGCGCGAATTGCGCCTCGGGAATGGAGCTGTCGAGCGCTGCATCCGCCGGTGCACGCTCACGCGCCGCGCTGTCGTGGCCAGCCGCGACGATCGCTTCGTTCACGCGCAGCGCTTCGCGCAAGCGGACGCCTTGGTACGCGGCCATTACCGCGCATAGCGCCGCGGCCGTTCCAAAAAAGGCGTGAACCGTGCGCCGTCTCATGCCCACTCCCTCAACAACGCGACGCGCCCGGCGATGAGCAGCGCGGATGCGAGCGCCGCGATCATCACGAACGTGCGGCTGTAATCCGCGCGCGGGAACTGCTCCACGTAATCGAGCGGAAAGTTCTGCTGGCGCCCGACATCCGCCACCGCCTTGGCGAGCCCCTCCGGGTCCTCCGCCTCGTACACCTGGTACGGCGTGCGCAACGTGAGGAAGAACCGATGCAGTGCCACCTCGGGCGCCGCGTCGGCGCGCGCACCCTGCGAATCCAGCCCGGGACTGTTGTAGGACTTGAGGTGAATCCAGTAGAGCGACACGCGATTGCGCTGCAACCCCGAGCGGATGAGCTTGCGGATGGGATCGGTGAGGAACGTGCCGCCGTCCGAGACGAGCAGGATGATGCGGCTGCCCGAATACTCGCGATGGTCGAACTCCGCGATCGCCGCGAGCAGCGCGCGCCCCGCATCCGTGTTCGAAAGCCCGCGTCCGGCAGCGCCGGCCGCGATGCCTGCCCGCACCACGTCGTCGTGCTGGGTGAAGGGCACGACGTTCATCGGGCGCGTGCTGAAGAACATCAGCGAGAAGCGATCGTCCGGCCGCTGCACGACGAACTTGTCCAGCAGCTCGCGCGCGACCTCGGACTTCGGGCGCCCGCGGCTCAGGTGCGCGAGGCGGCTGAGCGGATCGATGCTGCGCCAATCGCTCGGCATCATCTTCTCGTCCATGCTCCGGCTGCGGTCCATCAGCACGAGGATCTCGGCACCGTGACCCGTGCGAGTGACTTGCATCTGCGACCGGCCCGGGCCTGCGAGCGCGATGACGGTGGTCGCGATCGCAAGGCACGCGAGCGCACGCCACAGCCAGCCCGCGAGTCGGCCGACGGGATCGCGCGGCAACCACTCCACGTAGGAGAAGCCCAGCGAATCGGCTCGATTGCGCAGGAGCGGCAGCACTGCCAGCGGTAGAAGCAGCAGCAGCCACGGATGCGCGAAGTCGTATGTGCCGCTCATCGCTCGTGCCGCTTCTCGATGCGACGGAGGGCAACGCACAGCGCGCGGATGGATGTGCCCGAGCCCGCAGCCTCCGCGCCGGTGCCCGAGTCCGTCTTCACACCGAAGAAGCGCTCCGCCGATCGGGCGAAGAACTGCTCGATCGCCGTCCGCTCCGGCTCGAGCTGCGGAGCGCGCTCGAACAGCACGGATACCCCGGCGGGCTGCACGACGCGCCCGGCGGTGGCATCGAACGCGCGATGAAGCGCAACCCACGCCTGCGGTGAATTCTCGTCCGTGGCGCGCAGCTCGCGAAGCGCGCGTGCGAACGGCTGGGCCGACGACGCCCGCCAGTTTCGCCATTGCCACCATGCGATCCAGGCGAGCACGCATACGAGCAGCGCGCCCACCCACGTTGCCAGCCCGCGCCGCATGGGAGCGACATCGATGAGCGAGGCCGCGCGGTCCGGACGCAAGCTCCCGAGGCCCGCCCCTGCAAGCGGCTGCGCCGGAGTGAGCGGCGCCACCGTGATGGACCATTCCGGCACACGCAGCTCGACCTCGCTCGCTTTCGCAACGAGTTTCCACGCGGGCAGCGCGACGGCAGTCAGCTTCTGCGGCGAGTTCATCACCTGATAGTCGATCGCGAGCCAGCGGTGCCCACCTTCGTCACGCTCGACGCGCACTGCGTGGCGCTCTACCCAGTTGCCCGCCGGTCCGCTCGCGGGCCATTCATCCGGCGTGAACGGTCGGCCGCCGTCCTCGAGCAGCACGCGTTGGGTGACGATGTCCCCGAGCACATAGCCGAATGCGCGCGGCTGTTGCACGACTGCATTGTGTGCCGCCGGCGCGCCGAAGCTCACCCCAGCCGCGGCGAGCATGAGCGCGAGAAGCACTCCGCGCCTCACGCTGCGGCCTCCAGGAAGTAGCGCGACATCGCTTCGCTATCGAACCGCCCGGTCATATAGAACGGCCTGATGTTCCGGCGCGCGAACACATCGCTCAGCGCCGCACGCCGACGCGCAACGGCTTCGTGCCACCGCGCGCGCAGCTTCGGCCGCATCCACAGCGTGCGGCGCGACTGCGATTCGACGTCCCACACGGACAGCAGCCCCGAATGCGCCGGCGGCTCCAGTTCCGCGACATCCCACACGACCAGCGGCACGACGTACGCGTGCGCGAACGCGTCGAGCACGGGCTCGAGCCGCTCGAGCGGCCAATGAAAGTCGGACGCGAGAAAGATGAGCCCGGGCCGGCCGGCGAGTCGCGCCGCGGCTTCCGCAAGCCCCGACGCATCTCGTCCGCGCGCTTCGCACGCGCGCAGCAGCGCTGCCATCCGCGCGCCCATGCCACGGCTCAGCACGGCGGGAACGAACAGGTCCATGCGCTCGCGGCTGTCGAACGCCGACATGCCCACCCCGTCGCCGAGCCGAAACGCGCTCTGGCCCAGCGCCTCGATGAACTCCGCAACCACGCTCAGCTTCGACTGCGGCGCGCCGAAGGTCATGGACGCGGACACATCGACGAGGACGTGCACCGGCACGGCTGCACGCTGCCGGTTCACGCGGACCAGCCAGTCGCCGCGGAGGTCGCGCAAGCTCGCGCGCAGATCGAGCCGGCGTGGGTCGGGCCGATCGAAGAGGTTCGCGTGCGCCACGAACTCCTGCCCCGCGCCGAGGGTCGAGGCGGGGTGCGCACCCGGTCGCCAGGCACCGAGGCGCCGCGGCAGTCGGTAATGGAATTCGGCCGGAGCGGTCATGAAGATCAGCGGGGCGTCGGCACCTTCTCGAGGACCTTGGCGATGAGCGCGTCGGCGATCTCCGCGCGCCGCAGCTCGTACACGGGCGTGAAGAACACGCGATGCCCGAGGGCGGCGGGCACGACGCTCGTGATGTCCGAGGGTACGAGATGCGAGCGTCCGGCGAGCCACGCAACGACGCGCGCCGCCCGCAGCAGAGACATCATGCCGCGTGGGCTCGCGCCTGCGAGCACGAGCTTGTCCATGTCGACGCCTTCGATGCGCACGCCGAATCTCTGCGGCGACACCGTGGCGTCCCACAGATCGAGCACGTAGCGCTCGAGTGTCTCGCTCGCGCGCACGCTGCGCTGGATTGCCGCGCCGATGTCGTTCAGCTCCTCCCACGGCAGCACGCCGGGGGCGACGCGCTCGAGCAGCGCATCGACATCGTGGAACGACGGATCGAAGACGAGCGAGCGGCGGATCGCGGGCTCCGCCGGCGTCGGCATGTTCAGCTCGAACATGAAGCGGTCGCGCGCGGCGGAGGCGAGCTCGAAGGTCTCCTCCTTCTCCACGCGATTGCGGTCCGCAAACACGGTCATGCATGGAAAGCGGTACTGCCGGTTGAACGCGGACACGGTGCGCTCGGCCATGGCGCGCAAGAGCAGCGACTGCACCTGCGGGCGCGCGCGGTTGATCTCGTTGAAGAAGAAGGTGACGAGCCGCTCGCCATGGCGCAGCAGCGGGCCGGGCTCGATGCGCGGCTTGCCGTCCGCGTCGACGTAGGTGTGGTACACCAGATCGTTCGGCATCAGGTCCACCGTGCCTTCGACGCGCTCGAAATCCCCGCCGACCGCGCGCGCAAAGGCGCGCAGGAGCGTCGTCTTGCCGACGCCCACGTCGCCCTCGAGCAGCACGTGCCCGCGAGCGAACAGCGCGACGTTGATGAGGCGGATCGTCTCGCTCTGGCCGACGACGGCCTTGGCGACCTCCTCCTCGACGCGCAGCGCCCGGCGCCGCCAGTCCTCGAGCCGTTCCGGTGAGTCCATCGTGACCCCTCATCCAAAGCCCGAGACTGTTACCGAACTCGCGGCTCGAAGTCGAGCGGAACATCCGCTACCCTGCCGTGTCACGTTTTCAGCGCAATTCCGCGACGGGAAGGGAGAGACCCATGATCGGAACATCGCGTCGAGAGATGGGGAAGCGCGTCACTCAGCTCCTCCTGTACGGCAGCGCGCTCGTGCTGGTCACGGCTGAGGCCGCGTCGTTGAAGGACAAGCCGGCCCAAGGCGTGACCCTCAACGGCACCGAGTGGCGCATCGATCCTTACCGCAGCGACGATCCCGACCAGGTGATCGAGCGCGCGCAGCGAGAGAAGGAAGAGCACGATCGCAACAGCAGGAGCGGCGGCATGGATCGCGACGTCTTCGGCGGCGGGCGCGACGGCCCGATCGGGGGTGGTCCGATCGGCGGGGAGGACAATCACGGCACGTGGGGCGGCGGGGCGCCGTTCCCCGGTCGCAGCGACGGCGGGGAGTTTCCGGACGGCGGCGCGCGCCCCGGCGGCACTCTGCCGCGCGACACTCGCGGCGGCGGCTACGGGCACGACACCGGGCGTAGCTCCACCGACATCGATCCGACGGGAAGCTCCGCGTCCGCGAGCATTCAGCTCGGCAATCTCGGCGGCATCCGCAACGAGTTCGTCGGTCAGCTCACGAGGAATCCCGACACGCTCGCCTTCCGCGAAGTGAATCAGCGCGTCGCCGTGTCGGAGGACAAACTCGAGACCGAGTGCGCGGCCGGCTCGAAGGAGCCGATCTCGGATTCCTTCGGCGACGGCGAGCGTCGCTGCGGCTGGGACAAACGCGCCTGGGTCGTCGAGACGACGCGCGGCAAGCACTTCTCGCGCACCGATCGCTACGAGCTCTCGAAGGATGGCAAGACGCTCACGTATGTGACCAACGCGAGCGGCGCCGGCATGCCGAGCGTGAAGATCCGCCGCGTCTACACCCTCGCTCCGAAGCAGCCGGCGGACTGAGATGGGCATTCGGACCGCCGCGGCGAACGGCGTGCTGACGGTCGAGATCGCGCGGCCGGAAAAGAAAAACGCGCTGACGATCGCGATGTACGAGGCGATGACGCAGGCACTCGAGGCCGCGCAGGCGGACGAGGATGTGCGCGCGGTGTTGATCATGGGCCAGCCGGCGGTGTTCACGGCAGGCAACGATCTGCAGGATTTCCTGCAACGACCGCCGACGTCCGAGGATTCCGCCGTGTTGCGGTTCATGTATGCATTGCTGAAGGTGGAGAAGCCGATCGTCGCCGCGGTGACGGGCGTAGCCGTCGGCATCGGTGTGACGATGCTGCTCCATTGCGATCTCGTGTATGTCAGCGAGGACGCGCAGCTCTCCATGCCGTTCGTCTCGCTGGGTCTCGTGCCCGAATTCGCGTCGAGCGAGATCTTGCCGCGCCTGCTCGGGCCGGCGAAAGCGGCCGAGCTGCTGTTACTCGGGAAGGTGTTCTCGGGTGCGGACGCAGTGCGCTTCGGCATCGCCAACGCGGCGTTGCCCGCGACTGAAGTCAGCGCTCACGCGCGGCGAGTCGCCGAACGTTTCCGGGAGCTGCCGGCCGGCGCCGTGCGGGACGCGAAGCGATTGATGCGTGCCGGCACGAAGGAGGATGTGCTGCGCGCGATCCGCGCCGAGGCCACGGTGTTCGCCGAGCGGCTGCGCAGCCCGGAAGCGCAGGAAGCGATGGAGGCGTTCCTTCAGAAGCGCAAAGCGGACTTCAGCCGGCTTTAAGACGCGGGCGGCGCGCGGTCCTTGATCTCGGGCAGGTGATCGAAGTCATCGAGCCCCGCGCCGAACTCCACGTAATCGTCCGGGCTCGCCTTGCAGGCTGCGACGGGCTGCGGGTCGAGCGAGCGCAGGTCCGACACCCAGCATTCGCCGACGATGGAACAGTAGCACGCGCGGAACTTCACCCGATCCCGCGCGACGGCGATACCGTCGAGCAGCGCGACGTTCTCGGGCGTGCGGGCAAAGCGGAACAGCGTCACGCGATCGCTCGCCCGAATGACGCCGACCGGGCGAGCTTCGCCCAGGAAGCCGATGTCGAGCAGCCCATTGAGATCGACGTCGCGGGCCATGCCGCAGCACGCTTGCAGCAGCTCGACGAAGCCGCCCATGCGCTTGCCCTCGTACTCCACGATGAAGCTCTTCAGCACCGCCGGACCGACGCCGGAGTTGACGATGGAGTACGTGACGCTCTGACCGCCGCCGGGGATGCGCGAGTTGTCGAAGTCGAAGCGCAGGAAGGGCCAGGAATTCGCCGCAACCAGTCGCTGCTGCACGTGGCCGTGATGGACTGCCACTCCGAGCGAGATGAGCGAGATCAGGATGGCGGAGAACGCGATCGTGAGATCGAGGAAGCGATGACCCGTCTTGCGTGGCTCGGCGTGGACTTCGTCCGCGCGCGTGTGCATTGGAGGTTCGGACATGGATCGCTAGTTTACATGCGCGGAAATCGCGGCGGGACTCGGGCTGCGCCGGTCGCGGCCGCCTCATCGTCGAGCATTCGGCTATCCTCCCCGCTCTTCGTTCCGTCTTCGGCAAGGTGCAGCGATGGCAAAGATTCCGCCGGGCGTCGGCCCGCGCTTTCCGCAAGTCGTGGTGCTCGTGGGCGCCACCGGCGATCTCGCGCGACGCAAGCTGCTGCCCGGACTGTTTCACCTCGCGACCGCCGGGTTCATTCCGGGCTGCCGCATCGTCGGCGTCTCGCTCGATGAGCTCGACCCCAAGGCGTTTCGCGAGCTCGCGCGACGCGCGCTCGATGAGTTCGCGGTGCGCAAGTTCACCGACGCCGACTGGCAAGCCTTCGCGGAGGTGCTCGACTACGTGCCGCTGTCGGCTGCGCCGGCACGCTTGAAAGACGCGGTGGAGCGCGCGGAGCGCTCGCTGGGCGGCGAACCGCAGCGCCTGCATTACCTCAGCGTGCCGCCGAACGCGGCGCTCTCGGTGGTGCGCCTGCTCGGGCAGGTCGGCTTGAAGGACCGCGCGCGCATCGTGATGGAGAAGCCGTTCGGCACGGATCTCGCGAGCGCCGTCGAGCTCAACTCGAAACTGCACGAGGTGTTCGACGAGGAGCAGATCTTTCGCATCGATCATTTCCTCGGCAAGGAGCCGGCGCAGAACATCCTCGCCTTCCGCTTCGCGAACGGGCTGTTCGAGCCGATCTGGAACCGCAACTTCATCGATCACGTGCAGATCGACGTGCCCGAGGCGATCGGCCTCGAGATGCGCGCCTCGTTCTACGAGCAGGTCGGGGCGTTCCGCGACATGGTGGTGACGCATCTGTTCCAGATCCTCGCGTTCGTCGCGATGGAGCCGCCGACCGCGCTCGAGCCGTGGCCGATCAGCGTGGAGAAGCAGAAGGTCTTCTACAGCATGGACACGATCCAGCCGGAGCATGTCGTGCGCGGGCAGTACATCGGCTATCGCTCCGAGCCGGGCGTCAATCCGGACTCGGAGACGGAGACCTTCATCGCGCTCAAGTGCTCGATCGACAACTGGCGCTGGGCCGGCGTGCCGTTCTTCCTGCGCACCGGCAAGCGCATGGCGGAAGGTCAGCGCATCATCTCGATCGCGTTTCGCGAGCCGCCGAAAAGCATGTTCCCGCCCAACTCCGGCGTCGGCGCGCAGGGGCCCGATCACCTGACGTTCGATCTCGCGGACGCATCGAAGATGTCGCTGTCGTTCTACGGCAAGCGGCCCGGTCCGGGGATGCGGCTCGACAAGCTCAGCATGCAGTTCGCGCTGCGCGACACCGGCCTCGTCGGTGAAGTGCTCGAGGCCTACGAGCGACTCATCCTGGATGCGATGCGCGGCGATCACACGCTGTTCAACAGGGCCGAGGGCATCGAGCGGCTGTGGGAGCTCTCCACGCCGCTGCTCGAAGCGCCGCCGCCAGTGCGGCTGTACGCACCCGGATCGTGGGGGCCGAACGCCATTCACCAGCTCATCGCGCCGCGCGCCTGGCGCTTGCCGTTCGAGCGAACGTGGCGGTACCCGAACGGCCAGGGCGCGTAACCCGGGGAGCGGGAGAGCGGCCATTCGGCTACACTCGTGCGTCCCTCCCTCGTGCGAGCTCCTCTCATGGCCATCTCCCAAGACTCCGTCGTGACTATTCATTACACGCTGAAGGATGACGCCGGAGAGCTCATCGACAGCTCGGTGGATGCAGAGCCGCTACCGTATCTGCACGGTCACGGCAATCTCGTGCCCGGACTCGAGCGTGAGCTCGAAGGCAAGAACGTCGGTGACAAGGTCAGCGTCACCGTGCAGCCGCAGGATGCTTACGGCGACTACGACCAGCAGCTCGTGCATCGCGTGCCGCGGCGTGCATTGCAGGGCATCTCGAATGTTCATGTCGGCCAGCGGCTGCAGATGCACACGCCGGAAGGCGCGCGCACCGTCGTGGTCACGCAGCTCATGGGCGACATGGTCACGCTCGACGGCAATCATCCGCTCGCCGGCAAGGCGCTGAACTTCGAAGTGGAAGTCACCGACGTGCGACCGGCGACTGCCGAGGAAATCTCGCACGGGCACGTGCACGGGCCCGGCGGTCACGATCACTGACCGCAACGCCGAGCTTGCGGCGCATGGCGTGTCGTGTGCGAACGACGGCCGCGCCGATTGTCGCTCATGCGCATCGCCTGATCGTTTTGTACGGAACTCCGCCCTGCCCTGACCATTCGTAGGGGGTCGCGACATCCCTATCGAGGACGCCAAGGTGGGCAAATCATTGCGATTGTTTGCGGAGGCCAGATTCGGCGCGCTGGCCGCGGCGGTAGCCGTGTTACTCGCGCCACACGAAGCACACGCGGGCGGCTTCGTGCTTCTCGAGCAAACGGCGAGCGGTGTCGGCGATGCCTATGCCGGTATCGCGGCGTCCGAGGACGACGTGAGCGCGATGTCGTTCAATCCGGCGACGCTCTCGCTGCTCACGGCGCCGCAAGCGGCGATCGGCATCCATGCGATCGACCTGAAGGCCGATTTCAGCGATCGGGGCTCGACGCTGCCGCCCGCGGGCGCGGGCCTCTTGCCGCGCGGCTCGACGAGCGAGGATGCGGGCGATGTGATCCCGGTGCCCAATGCGTACTTCGGCATGCCGCTCAACGATCGTCTCGCATTCGGCTTCGGCTTGACTGCGCCATTCGGGTTGAAGACGGAATACGCCGATGGCTGGGTCGGCCGGTTTCAGGGCATTCGTAGCAAGCTCTACACGGTGAATGCCAACCCGGCGCTGGCGTTCAAGGTGAACGAGATGATCTCGCTCGGCGTCGGCGCGAGCTATCAGTACGCGAACGCCGAGCTGACGAACGCCGTCATCCTCGGGCTCGGCACCGAAGGGCGCGCGCGGCTGAAGGTGGACGACTACGCCTGGAGCTGGAATGCCGGCGCACTGTTCCGGCTGCCGAGCGAGACGCGCGTCGGTGTGAGCTACCGCTCGTATGTCGACTATCACCTCTCGGGCGATACGAAAGTCACGACGCTCGGCGGCACGCAGATCCCGACCGTGAGCGGGCCAACGACCGCGGCGATCCGCTTCCCCAACTCGGCGGAGATCAGCATCGCGCAGCCGCTCGGTAACGGCTTCGAGCTGCGCGCGGACGCGATGTGGATGCAGTGGAGCACGATCGACAACATCGTCGCGACGAGCTCCGCGACGGGGCTGCCCCGCGATGTCCTGCAGTTCCGTTTCAAGAACACGACGCGTTACGCGCTCGGCGCCACGTACAAGATGAACGACCAGTGGACCTTCCGCGCGGGCACGGCGTATGACGAGAGCCCGGTGCAGGATGAGTTTCGCACCGTGCGGCTGCCGGACGACGACCGCGTCTGGGCGACGGTCGGAGCACGCTGGCAGCCGAGCCCGCAGTGGATGCTCGACGCGGGTTACGCGCACCTGTTCGTGCACGGAAATACGATCAGCGCCGCACGCACGCAGCTCGGAGGCACGCCTCCGGCGCTGTTCACGAGCGTGGTCAATGGCGCGTATGACAGTGCGGTAAACATCTTCAGCTTGCAGGCGACGTACGCCTTCCGCTGAGCGATCGGATCTCGCGGACCTGGCAAGCGGGCCTTCGATTTGAAGGCCCGCGAGCACTCGCGCATCTCGACGGTCTCTATCTCAGCCGCGCATGGATGCTCGAAGGCATCGCCCATGCTCTGGGGTCGCGCCACAAGCGCGTAACCCCGCGGCGGCCGTCATCGCGAAGGCGCGCCCTGCCTGCCGCAACCGGCGAGCGCTACGAGGTGGGTCACTGGCGCGGCACGTTCGCCGTCTATTTGTCGAGCTGCGCCGGGCTGCGCTGAAGGGACTTGTAGAAGACGGTTGTCGGGCACGGTCGCCCGTCGGGCCACAGCGCGTAGTTCGGAATCTCGCCAACGCGTTGCCAGCCGTGACGCGTGTAGAGCCGATATGCGTCGGTGTCCGTCACGGTGTCGAGGACCAGTAGCGTCTTGCCTGCGTCGAGCGCGGCCCGTTCGGCCGCCGCGAGCAGCGCGGCACCCACGCCGAGACGGCGCGCCCGGCGATGCACCAGCATCTTCGCGACATCACCGCGGTGAGGCTGATTTTCCGGCTGGTTCAGCAGCACCTGAACGGTGCCGACGATGTCACCGGCCGCATCCTCCGCGACGAGCACGATGCGCTCGCCGCGCCCAACGGCTGCCGCGGCATCGCGCCAGAACGCCTCCGCCTTAGCGCGCGCCATGGGCCACATGAAGCTGACGGACGCGCCGCCTTCCACGCAATCGATCAGCACGTCGCTCAGCCCGCGGATCTCGCGCTCGCCGAGCGCCTGCAAGCGCCGAATACGCGTCGTGCTCACTCCGTCATCTCCGTGCTCTGCGCGAGCGCTCGCTCGCGACGACAACGACGTAGCTGAGGCTTGCGCGGGCGATTTTTCGAGTCTGCTGGTTAATGTTCGGCTTGCGCGAGCTCTGAATGAGTGCGCGGAAATGTCCGATACGATGAATAGCCTGTCAAGCTACGGCGACGCGACGGTAGACGGCACCGCATGGAGTCGGAGACCCTACCGGAATGATTCCAGCGATTCGACTCGTCGGCATCGATGTCGATGGCACTCTCGTCGGTGCAACTGGCAAAGTGAATGCACGCGTTTGGGTCGCGGCCGAGCGCGCGCGCGAGGCGGGGATTCGCCTTGCGCTGTGCTCGGGCCGCCCGGCATTCGGGACCGCGGTGGAGTACGCACGATGTCTGGACGCGCACGGGTGGCACGTGTTCCAGAACGGTGCAAGCGTCGTCAACCTCGGCAGCGGCGAGTCGCGGTCCGTGCCGCTCCCGCGCGAATGCGTGGACACGTTGATCGCGCAAGCGCGCGCAACGCAACGCGTGCTCGAGATCTATAGCGATCAGGACTACGTCGTCGAGAGCAACCACGAATGGGCGCGCGCCCACGCCGAACTTCTCGGCGTGCGCTTCGAGCTCCGGCGCTTCGAAACGCTGCGCGGCGTCCCCGTTCGAGCGCAATGGCTGGTCACAGCAGCCGACGCAAGTCTCGTGCGCCTGTCGCTTCCGTCCGGTGTCGAGATCGCACAATCGACGTCGCCGCTGATGCCCGCGACCCAGTTCGTCGGCATCACACGCCGCGGCGTGAGCAAAGGCAGCGCAATCGAATCGGTCGCGGGCGAATATCGGGTCGCGCTCCGGGAAGTGATGTACATCGGCGATGCGGGCAACGATCTGCCGGCGCTGCACGTGGTCGGCCATCCGGTCGCGATGGGCGATGCCGCGCCCGCCGTGCGCGCGAGCGCGAAGTACACGGTGGGCAGTCCCGAGGAGGGCGGCGTCGCCGACGCCCTCGACATCGCGCTCGCGGCTTACTGATCTACGCCGAGACCGTCGTTGCGGTGATAGTTCGGGAAGGCCGGCCGCTGGTACGTCGGCAACGGATGCTCCTGCAACTGCCCCATCACGACCTCGATCGCCTTCTCGAGCTGCGCATCGCGCCCGGCGCGGAACGCCTGCGGCTCGAGATCGACGTCGATGTCCGGCGCGACGCCCTTATTCTCCACTTCCCACTCGCCATCGAGCCCGTACACTGCCGCGCGCGGCGCGGTCACGAGGCCGCCGTCGAGGAGCTGTGGATAGCCGCCGATGCCGACGAGACCGCCCCACGTGCGCTTGCCGATGAGCGGCCCGAGCCCGGCCTTGCGGAAGTACCACGGCAACGCATCGCCTCCCGATCCGGACATCTGGTTGATGAGCATCACCTTCGGCCCGTAGATTGCCTGTGACGGACTGTCCCAGTCCGCGCCATCGCGACTGACGACGCGGCTCATGATCGGCCGCCGCAGGTAGTCGATGATGTAGTCGGCGAGCTGGCCGCCTTCGTTGAAGCGCTCGTCGATGATCACGCCCTCCTTGCCCACCTGCGAGAAGAAGTAGCGATTGAAGCTCGTGAAGCCGGCGCCGGCGGTGTTCGGCACGTACACGTACGCGATGCGCCCACCGGTCGCCTGATCTACCTTGCGCCGGTTCTCCTCGATCCATGCGAACTGGCGCAGGTTCTCTTCGCTCTCGACGGGCACGACGGTCACCTCGCGCGCGCCGCTGCCATCCGGTCGCGGGCCGACCTTCAGCAGGACCTGCTTGCCCGCGGTCCCCTCGAAGAACTGGTAGATGTTGTCGGTGGCGCGCAGCTCGCGCGAATTCACCGCCAGGATGTACTCGCCGACTTTGACGTTCACACCCGGCTGCGTGAGCGGCGCTTGCAGATCCGGATTCCAGTTCTCGCCGCTGAAGACGCGCGCGACGCGATAGCGCCCGTTCTCGAGCGTGTAGTCGGCACCGAGCAGCCCGCCCTTCACCTTCTTCACCTCCGGCCGGTCGCCGCCGCGCACGAACATATGGCCGACGGTGAGCTCGCCGAGCGCCTCGTCCAGGAGGTACGTGAGCTCGTCGCGCGATGCGAGGCCTGCGAGGAACGGCGCGTAGCGCCGCTTCGCCTTCGCGAGATCGAGCCCGTGGTAGTGCGGGTCGTAGAAGAAGTCGCGCTGGATGCGCCACGACTCCTCGTACATCTGCGCCCACATGGCACGGGGCTCGACGTACACCTGCCAGTCCGCGGTCTTGAGCGGACCCAGGCCCGGCTTCGGCGCACCGTCGCCCGGGGGCTCGTCGGTCGCCGCCATCGACCACTGGTCCCCTTTGCGATACAGGAGTCGCTCGCCGCTCGCGCTCACGGCGAAATCGTTCACCGCGTCGAGGAACTTGTCGAGCTTGCGCTTGGCGAGATCGAACTTGTGCAGCGTCTGCGGGAGGTCCTCGAAGTCATCCTCGGTGATGACCATCGGGCCTTCGGACACGAACAGCACGCCGGACTTGCCGGCCTGGAGGCCGACGTAGTTCTTCGCCGGAATCGGCAGCGCGAGGATGCGCTGGCCGAGGTCCTGCAGGTCGAGCTTCACGGTCGCGGGCTTGCTCTTGTCGCCCGGTTCGTCGCCCTGCTGCGCCCTCTTCTCCTTCGCGGCGGCCTTGCCGGATGCCGCATCCGCGGCGAGCGCGAAGCTGACGGGCGACTTGTCCTCCCGCTGTGGCGGCTTCTCTTCGTCGCTCTCCGGAACGAGCGGCGAGGGGTCGTCCTTGTTCAGCACGACGACGTACACGCTGCGCGACACGCGCCGCTCGTCGCTCGACATGTCGAGCTGCTGCGCCGACAGCGCGACATCGGTAGACGCCGCGAAATAGAGGTACTTGCCGTTGCGATCGAACACCGGGAAGCGCGCATCGCTCATCCCGTCCGTCACCTGGAAGGCCTTGTCTTGCGTGACGGAGTACACGTACACCGCGTGCTGCCCGCTGCGCAGAACCTTCGAGTACGCGAGCCACTGGCTATCGGGCGACCAGGAGGCCTCGAACTGCGGGATGTCGAACCCGCCGTAGTAGTCGCTGTCGATGCGCTTGTTCTTGCCGCTCTGCACGTCCACGTACCAGAGGCCGAAGCGCTTGTCGGAATAGGCGATCTTCTTGCTGTCCGGCGACCAGCGCGGATCGTAGTAGAACGACGGCGGCGCGCCGAGCGCGAGGCGGCGCGGCTCGCCGCGGCCGGTCTGATCGCGGATGTGCAGCTCGTACTCGCCCGAAGCATCCGAGAAATAGGCGATGGACTTGCCATCGGGCGACCACGCCGGGTTGCGGTCCGCGACCGCCGGGCTGCGCGTCAGGTTGCGGATGTCGCCCTTGTCCGTCGGCACCGTGAAGATTTCGCCCCACGCCTCGAACACGCCGCGCACGCCGGTCGGCGAGACGGCGAAGCCCTGTATGCGCTTGGGTTCCACCTTCGTGAAGTGCGGACGAACGGCGGCGAGATCGCCGCTCACGCGAATGGCGACGTTCTTCGCCTGGCGCGTCGTCAGGTCGTAGAGCTTGATGGCGCCGAATTGCTCGATGACGATGGCGCCCGGACCCGCGCTCGCCGTCTTGAAATCGAAGCCGTCGCTGTGCAGGGCCTCGGTGACCTGCTGGGTATTCGTGTCGTAGGCGAAGAGGCTCACCGGCCCATTGCGATCGGACAGGAAGTACACCGTATCGCCAATCCACATGGGATAGTGATCGTTCGAGTTCTCTCGCGGCACCCTCACGATGCTGCTGTCGTTCAAGTCCGCGATCCAGATCGGCGTCGTCTGGCCGCCGCGGTATCGCTTCCACGCCTGCTGCCACTGCGGATACGGCACGTATGCGAGATGCTTCGCATCGGGCGCGAACGAGGCTTCCTCCGCAATCGGGAGCGGCAGTTGCGTCGGGAACCCGCCCGCGACGGGCACGGTGTAGAGCTGATCCTCGCGGTGGCGGAAGCTGTTCGCTGCCGACGTGAAGAGGACTCGGGTGCCATCCGGCGTCCAGCCGCGGACGATCTCTTCCGCCGGGTGGAACGTGAGCCGCTTCGGCACGCCGCCCGCGCTCGGCACGACGTACACATCGCGATTGCCGTCGTACTCGCCGGTGAACGCCACCATGCTCCCGTCCGGCGAGAAATACGGCACCGTTTCGGTGCCAACGCCGGAGGTGAGCTGGCGCGCGTCCCCGCCCTCCCTCGGGACGATCCACAGATCCCCGCCGTAGTTGAAGACGATGTGGCTCGCGCTCACCGTCGGATAGCGCAGGAGGAGCGGCGGCTCGCTGCCCGGCTTCTCCGAAGCGGGGAGACCAGCGCTGAGCGCGAGTGCTGCGAGGAAGGTGACAAACGAGAACAGCTTGCGCATGAGTTTTCCTGTGTTCCGCGCAGCGCGCGTGGCGACGTCGGATTGTCCGGCGCAGGCTCGAGCTATTCAACGGCCAGTCACCGGCAGCGCGACGGGGAGATGCGTGCGAGCGGCAGCCCGCGCTCACAGCACGCGTGCCAGTCGTCGGATTCCTTCGCGAATGTCGGACTCGCGCATGCGCGAGTAGCCCAGGAGGCGTGTTCATCATCGATTCGGCGTGGGAGTACAGCGTGACGCGCCACTGGGTGCTCGCGCTCGACCTCCAGTACGAGCACGACGGCCACACGACGCTCGACGGCTTCGCGCCGCCACCCGGCCGCGCGGGCGCGCCTGCGCGCATTCAGCAGGACTTCGGCTCCAGCGAGGTGTTCACGCTCGCACCCGCCGTCGAGTACAACTTCAACGCGCGCATCGGGCTCATCGTCGGCACGCTGTTCACGGTGGCCGGACGCAATGCGAGCGCCACGGTTGCGCCCGTGGCCGCGCTCAACATGGTGTTCTGATCAGTCCTTGAAGCGGCCGATCCACTTGTCGAACGCCTGCAGCAGCGTCGTGATGATCTTCTTGGTCTCCTCGTTCTTCAGCTTGCCCGCGTCGTCGAACAGCGTGGCGGCACCGGGCATGTAGACCTCCGGACCCGGCAACGTCGGCGAATTCAAGATGGACAGCGTGTGGCGGAGCTGCTGATGCGCGGCCATCGCGCCGAGCGGTCCGGGCGTGAGGCTCATGACCGCGGTGGGCTTGCCGTTCCAGACGCTGTGCCCCCACGGGCGCGAGCCGACGTCCAGCGCATTCTTGAGCGCGCCCGGCATGCCGCGATTGAACTCGGGCGTGATGAACAGCACGCCGTCCGAGGCGGCCACGGCTTTGCGGAACGCCGTCCACGCGGGCGGCGGCGTGTCGGTCTCGAGATCCATGTTGTAGAGCGGGAGGTCCCCGATACCGATGTCGGTGATGGTCCAGCTCGGCGGCGCCAGCGTCTTCGTCGCCTCGCCGAGCATGCGGGTGTAGGCGCCTTTGCGCAGACTGCCGACGATCAAGCCAACTTTGTAAGCCATGTGAGTGTCCCCGGGAGACAGTGTGTCGCTGAAGGCGGCAAATCTAACCGATTTTTGGCGTCAGCCCGTGTTCGGCAGGCGGCGCCACGTCACGCGGTGAGCTCGATGCGGTTGCCGTCGGGATCGAGCACGACGCTCTCGTAGTAGCCGTCACCCGTGCGCCGCGGGCCATCGAGGACGGGATATCCGTCGCGCCGCAGGCGCTCGGTGAGCGCGTCCACTCGTGCCTCCGAACCGAGCGCGATTGCGAAGTGAGTCAGCCCCATGCGCTGCGCGCCCGGAGCAAGGGACACGGGAGCGAGCGTGCTGGTGGTCATGATCTCGAGCCGCGCGCCGCCCTCGAAGCTCAGGAACACGGACTCGAAGCCCTTCGCCGGGTTGCGGTATCTCGCGCCCGGCACCGCCGCGAAATACTCGACGTAGAACCGCTGGCAGCGCTCGAGATCGGGGGTCCACAGTGCAAGGTGTTCGATGCGCATGGGCCGCGATGTTACCGCTTCGCGAAGCGCGCGACGGCGGGCGGTGCGCGGCCCGCCGCTTGGTCGCACGGCGCGGTCGCGCGCAAGGTGTCGCCGCTCACACACGCTTGACAGGCACGCATCGTCGCCAAACAGCGCCAGCAGCGCCGCCGGGTAAGCTCGCCCGTTCACCGGCTTTCACGTCGGAAGGAGCACCGGGTGAACGACGCGATCAGGCACAAGGTCAGGCAGCTCTATCTGTTCCTGAAGGAAGCCAATCAGCTGCGCTTTCCGCCTGTGCGCAAGGTCGGACAGCACCCGAAGGCGATCCGGCTTGCGGATGCGCCCGAGCACCCGAGCGTGCAGATCAACCGGCCGCGGCGCGGCGAGAGCGCGGAGGTGATGGGCGACTGCCTGATCCGCGTCGGGCGCCCGACCCTGAGCGCGTGCCCGCCACCCCCGCCCAACATCAGCAACTGGCTGCTGCCCGGCTGGGACGACCCGACGCAGGCTGCGTATTTCGCGGCGAGCCGCAACACCGCCGGCGCCGCGGGCGCCGCGCTCACCATCCACTTCGAGGACGACGCCCGCCGCGTTGCCGATTTCGATACATGGGCCGCGCAGCGTGAGCAATGGGCGGCGGCGGAGCTGGCGGCGCGCAAGGCGCTCGCGTTCTTCGAGCTGCTGTACGACATCTATTCCGCGCTCGAGCGCGAGGGCGAGCAGCTCGAGCTGGTAGCCGCCGACGGCCGGCTCTGCTGGCGTGCGCTGTCCTCACTCGAAGGCAGCGTGCCGATCGATCATCCAATCCTGCTGAAGCGCGTCGAGCTGCGCTTCGATGCGAGCGCCGCCGAATTCAGCATTCACGAGACGGATCGCGCGACCGAGCTCTACAGCGCGCTCTTCGTGGACCTGCAGAACACCGCCGCCGCCTCGCTGCGCAACCGCGCGGCCGAGCTGGACAACGCCAATCTGCATCCGTGGGGATGGGACGACACGGAGAACTTTCTCAAGGCGGTCGTGCAAACGCTCTCCCCGACGAGCGGGCGCCTCCTGAAAGAAGGCTACGCCGGCGAGCCGTCGGACGCGCCGCTCATGTGGCGCGACCCGATGCTGATCCTGCGCAAGCGCGTCGGCGGCATCGCGAGCGCGGTCGATGCCATCCTCGACGACATCGATCGACGCAAGGTGTTCGCGCCGGCGCTCGTGCAGATCACGGGATCGAAGGGCGAGTGGGATGCGGCGGCCGCGGCGGCGAATGCGCCGGGGGCGGAAGGCTCGGCCACCGGCCAGTTCCCGGCGCTCGGCCCGATCACCGACGAGGAGGTGCTGCTCGGCAAGGAGGCCAACGAAGAGCAGATCCAGATCATCAAGCGCCTGAGCCACAGCGGCTCGGTGCTCGTGCAAGGCCCGCCCGGCACCGGCAAGACGCACACGATCGCGAATCTCATCGGCCATCAGCTCGCACAGGGCAAATCGATTCTCGTGACGGCGCAGACCGCGAAGGCGCTGCGCGTTCTGCGCGACAAGGTGCCCGAGGTGCTGCGCCCGCTGTGCGTGGCCGTCCTCGGCAGCGATCAGGACGCGCGCCGACAGCTCGAAACGTCCATCGGCTCCATCACCGAGCGGCTCACCACCGAGACGAGCGAGTCGCTTGCGGCGCGCGCCGCGAGCCTTCGCCACCGCCGTAAGGAGCTGCTCGCCGAGGCCAAGGTGCTGCAGCAGGACCTGCGCGAAGCCCTGGAGAACGAGTATCGCGAGATCGTCGTGGACGAGCGGCGCTTCACGCCCGCCGACGCCGCGCGCTACGTCAAGGCGCACTCGGCACAATACGCCTGGATACCAGGTCCCGTGAAACTCGCGACGCCGCTGCCGCTCAGCTCGACCGAGATCGCACGCTTGTACACGCTCACTGCCGCGTTCACCGCGCGCGAAGAGCAGGACGCGCGCCGGCCGCTGCCGAACCTCGACGAGCTGCCCTCGGACCGCGAGTTCGAGCTGCTCTCGGCCGATCACCGGCGATTGGTTGCAGCCGATCTCTCCTCGGGCGCGAGCCGCTGGAGCCACGGCGGAAGCAGCGCCGCCATCGAGGCGATCGCCGCGACGCTCGAGGAAGAATTCTCCGAGCATCTGCGGCGCCAGGCGTGGCGCCCGTACGCGATCGTCGCCGGCATCAACGGCGGGACGCAGCGCGAGGTGT
>DASZSS010000221.1:0-19095 GCA_035548535.1 Steroidobacteraceae bacterium | reverse complement strand
GCCGGCGTTGACGTTCGTGCACGCGGGCATCATCGCCTTCGCCGATGAGCTCGAGGCGCGCGGCATCGAGCTCGACTCGCGCCGCGTCGGCAACGAAGTCTTCAACGAGATCGGCTTTCGCGACCCGAGCGGGCAGGCGGTCCGCGTCATCGAAGCGCGCACGTACTCGCCGGTGGCGCGGCGGCCCGAGGAGACCTCCCTCTGCGGCTATTTCACCGAATACAGCCTGCCGACGACGAGCTTCGAAGAGGAAAAGGCGTTCTGGGAGCCGCTCGGATTCGTCGCGACCGAGGAGCCGGATGCGCCGTATGCGCACCTGCCGCTCACGAGCGATCACCTCGATCTCGCCTTTCACCAGCCGCGCACGCTCGATCAACCCATGCTCGTGTTCCGCGACTCCGGCATGCGCGAGCGGCTCGCGCGCATCCGCATGCTCGGCGTGAAGGAGTCCGGAGAATTGCCGCGCGGACTGCCCGAGGCCGCGAACGCGCTGATCCAGGCGCCCGAAGGAACGATGCTGCTGCTGTTGGAAGGCGAGAGTTGAGCGCCACTCGCTGATGACTGGCCACGCGGGGACGAGTCGCCTCGCGCGGCATCCTCAGGATCGCGTACGCGCATCGGTTCGTCGCGCCGCCCCGCTCTTCACCGCGTAAAAGCGGCCCGCGCACGTCCATATCCCGCATAATGCGCGCCCTCGCGCGTCGCGCCCCCGCGCGCGCTGCGAACCACACCTAGCGAGGCGGACATGCGGCAGTTGAAGCTTCCGACCCTGACTCTCTTCGCCCTGATCACCGTTTGCGCGGGCCTCGCGGCCCAGGCCGACGAGGGCATGTGGCCGTTCCACAATCCCCCCACCGCGCTCGTGAAACAGCGCTACGGCGTCGAGCTGACGCCGCAATGGCTCGAGCACCTGCGCCTCTCGACCGTGTGCCTCTCGAACTGCACGGCCTCCTTCGTGTCGCCGCAGGGCCTGATCCTCACGAATTTCCACTGCTCGTGGGCGTGTCTCGAGGATCACTCCACCAAGGACAAGAGCTTGCTGGATGAGGGCTTTCTCGCGCCCTCGCGCGAGCAGGAGCTGCGTTGCGAGCAGCAGGTGGCGGACGTTCTGATCGCTTACGAGGATGTGACCGCGAAGGTCGCAGCCGCCACCAAGGGACTCGGCGACAAGGCCGCGAACGATGCGCGCAAGAAAGCTCTGACGCAGCTCGAGCAGGCGTGCGAGAAGGCGAGCGCGCAGGACAAGAAGACGGGGCCCCTGAAGTGCGAGTCGGTGAGCCTGTACGACGGCGGCCAGTACTGGCTCTACAAGTACAAGCGCTACAGCGACGTGCGGCTCGTGTTCGCGCCGGAGAACGGCATCGCGCAGTTCGGCGGCGACCCCGACAACTTCCAGTTTCCGCGCTGGTGCCTCGACATGTCGGTGCTGCGCGCGTACGACGCGCAGGGCAAGCCGGCGGTCACCCCGAACTTCCTGAAGATCGATTTCGACGGCCCGAAGGAGAATGAGCCGGTGTTCGTCTCGGGACATCCCGGCTCGACGGACCGGCTCCTGACCGTCGCGCAGCTGAAGGGACTGCGCGACCGCGATCTGCCGCAGACCCTGATCCTGCGCTCGGAGCTGCGCGGGCGTTACATCCAGTTCGGCAAGACCGACGCGCAGGCCCGGCGCATCGTCGATGTGCCGCTGAGCGGCCTCGAAAACAGCCTGAAGGTGCAGCGCAAGCAGCTCGATGCGCTGCTCTCCGACGAGCTGATGGCGCGCAAGACGCAGGAGCAGACGGAGCTGCAGATGCAGCTCGCGAAGCGCCCGGAGCTTGCGCGCACCGCGGGCGACCCGTGGGGCGACATCGCCAAGGCCGAGGAGCGCGAGAACGCGATCGATCTGCCCTACTCGTTCCTCGAGAACGCCGTCGGCTTCAACAGTCGCTTGTTCCGCTTCGCGCGCGTCCTCGTGCGCGGCGCCGCCGAGCGGGCGAAGCCGAGCGACGATCGCTTGCGCGAGTACCGCGACACCGCTCTGCCGCGCCTCGAGCAGCAGTTGAGCGCGAACGTCCCCGTGTACCCGGAGCTCGAGCAGCTCACGCTCTCGTACTCGCTCGAGCGCACGCGCGAGTGGCTCGGACCGGACGATCCCACCGTACGGCAGCTCCTCGGCAAGGAGTCACCCGACGAGCTCGCGAAGCGGCTCATCGCCGGCTCGAAGCTCGCCGATCCCAAGGTACGCATGGCGTTGTGGAAGGGCGGCGCGCAGGCCGTGAATGCCAGCGACGATCCAATGATCGCGCTCGCGAAGTCCGTCGATGAGCGCGCCCGCTCGATTCGCAAGACGTACGAGGACGAGGTCGAGGCGGTGGTGCGCACCGCCTCCGAGAACATCGCGAAGGCCCGCTTCGCGGTGCTCGGCACGAGCGTCTATCCGGACGCGACGTTCACCCTGCGCCTGAGCTACGGCTCGGTGCAGGGCTGGACCGAGAACGGTACCCGGATCGAGCCGTTCACGCGGCTCGCGCGCTTGTACGAGCGCGCGACGGGCGCCGAGCCGTTCGCCGTGCCCGAGCGCTGGCTGAAGGCGAAGGACCGGCTCGACCTGAGCACGAAGTTCAACCTCTCCACCAACAACGACATCGTCGGCGGCAACTCGGGCAGCCCGCTGGTCAACGCGAAAGGCGACATCGTCGGACTCGTGTTCGACGGCAACATCCACTCGATATCCGGCTCGTACTGGTTCGACGAGCGGCTCAATCGCGCGGTCGCCGTGCACACGGCGATCATCCGCGAGGCGCTGACCAAGGTGTACGGTGCGAACGCGCTGTTCGCGGAGCTGAGCAACGGCAGGACCTGATCGCGCCCGCGCGGAGCGGCCCGTCGCGGCCGCTCCGGCTTGCGCAGATGCCGCGCTTCAGCGGCGATCGAAGTCGCGATCGCGATCGCGCTCGGAGTAACGGCCGCGGTCGCGAGTGAAGATGAACTCGCCGCGGCAACCCTGCTCGACCCACACGCCGCGATCGTCGTAACCGAAGTTGCGCCCGATGTCGCAGTCCGCGTGACTGATCTCGTTCAGGTCCGCGAGCCGGTAGCCGCGCAGGTCCGCATCGCAGGTGGTGCGGCGACTGTCTTTCGATTCGCAGCGGACGCGCCGCTCGTCGCCGGCGCTGTAGTCATGGTGGTCGTCGCGATCGCGCCAGTCGTACGGCTGCCGGTGATCGCTGACGCGCGTGCGATCGAAGTGAAACGTCGCGCGACAGCCTTCGGTCACCCAGACGCCGCGGTCGTCGTAGCCCCAGTTGCGACCCACGACGCAGTCGGTGCGGCTCGCCTGGTCGACGTCACGCAGGCTGTAGCCGCGAAGGTCCGCATCACATTCCTTGCGCCGCCCATCATCGGACGAACAGGACACGGTCTTGTCGCCGGAACGGTCGTCCGCGTGCGCGGCCGAAGCGAAGGCGAAGCCGCTGGCCGCGAGCACCGCAATGAGCCATGGCAGGGCCGGGCCGAATCGCTCGGTCACTCGTTCGTAAACGGTTTTCATGTCGAGCCTCCTCCTTGCAAGGCTCAACGCGGCCGTTCTCTTGTCAGTTCCCCCTCTTGCCCGGCGCCATCGCTGATGGCGCGGTAGGAGTGTTTCGTCAGGCGATGTAGGCCGGTCCAGGGGACACCCCTGCCGCCGCCGCAACGCGCTGTTCTACGGGATTTTGCGTCACCGTCGCGCCGCGGCGCGGCGTCGAGCGCATTCCGGCACGGAACTTGCGGTCCACTTTTGCAGCAGGAGCAACAGAGACGGCCATGGGCGAGGTGATACACGCGACTTTCGGCACCGAGCGCGAGTGGAAGCAGACGCGCGACAAGACAGTGGACGGCTTGCTGACTATCGGCACGCTGTTCGGTGACGACGAAGACCTGATGCGCGCGAAAGCCGATTGCGTCTATCAGATCCTGCGCGAGATCGTCGAAGGGATCCCGACGGTGCAGATCACGACCCGGCTCCCCGAGAATCTGAGCGAGGAGCAGCTCGCGATCCTCACGGAGTCGATCCGTCAGGCCGCCCTGAAGGGCATCGAAGTCGCGATGACGCACTCGGTGCAGGTGCTGATGGGCTCGATCTACGACCTCTGCACGTCGAAGCTCAGGGACGCGCAGAGCTAACGCGCTCTGCGCATCCGCGCGATCACGCGCTCACGTCGTCGGCACGAGGCGCAGCGAAAAGCTCACCTGTACGTCGTCGGGCACCTGATCGGTCGCCTTCCACTCGCCCTGTCCCACACCGTAATCGAGGCGCTTGATCGTCACGCGCCCGGTGAGGTACCCGACGCTCTGGCCCTGCTCGGTCTTGGTCTGAAACGTGATGGGCAGCTTCAGATCCGTCGTCACGTTGCGGATCGTGAGCTTGCCGAGCGCGTCGTAGCGGCCGGCGCCCGTGGACGTGAAGCGGGTTGCGACGAAGCGCGCCTGCGGGTACTTCTTGACGTCGAACAGGTCAGGCGAGCGCAGCGTGTCGTCACGCTCCGTGTCGCCGGTGTCGAGCGAGTTGATGTCCACGGTGACATCGATCTTGCTCGCGGCGAGGTTGTCGTTCGCGAACCGGATATCCGCCGTGAAGTTGCGGAAGCGGCCGGTGTTGCTCGCGCCGGCCTGCATGAACGTGAAGCGCAGGAGGCTGCGCGCCGGGTCGAGCGTGTAGTGCACGGGGGCCGTCGCGGCAGCGAACACCGCGAGCGCGGCGGACATCAGCATCGCAAACGAGGCCGCGCGCAGCGCGGTGCGTGAGTTCTCGGCCATCTCGGTGAGCTCCTAGCGTGTTCTCGTGAAGGGAAGCATTCGTCGCAGCGTGTCGTCTTTCAGATAGAAGTGGTGCTTCAGGGCCGCGAGCACGTGCAGCGCGGCGAACGCGACCAGCGTTCCAGCCAACACGTCGTGCGTCGTGTGCATGGCGTCGTACAGGGCGCGATTGCGGCTCACCAGGTCCGGAAGCTGGAACAGGCCAAACCAGCTCACGGGAAAGCTGCGCGCCGAGGACATGATCCATCCGGTGATCGGCATCACGAGGATGAGCGCGTACAGCCCGAAGTGCGTGACGCGGGCGAGCACTCGCTCGTATGGCTTGAGTGTGTCCGGCAGTACCGGAGTTGGGTTCACGAAGCGCCACGCGAGGCGCAGCACGGTGAGGCCGAAGATCGTGAGGCCGACGGACTTATGCTTCGCGATCACCGCGAGCTTCGCCAACCCGAGGGGCAGATGGTTGTATTCGTTCGCCAGCGCGAATTGCGTGATCACGAGCGCCACGATCACCCAGTGAAAGGTCTGCGCGACCGCGCCCCACCGGGCGTTAGTGTTTCGGATCGGCATGCGTTTAAGCTTCCGCGAATGAGCGCAGCTTACAAAATCCCGCAGCTCGCGGTCGTGCTTCTTGCCGGGCTGCTCGCCAGTTGCGCGAGCCGCCCCGTGCGCCCACCACCGTCGCCCGCGCCGGCGCCGGCACCCGCGCCGATCGAGAAGCCCGCGGGGCGCGAATTCCGGGTGGATGGCGCGAGCTCGTTGCTGACCATCCAGGTGTACAAGGGCGGGCCCTTGTCACGAGCCGGGCACAACCATGTGATCGCGTCGCACACGCTGCGCGGGGTGGCCTACGTGCCCGATGATCCGACGCGTGCGGGCTTCGACGTGCACATGAGGGTGGACGAGCTCGTCGTCGACGAGGACGAGCTGCGGCGCGAAGCGGGACCCGACTTTCCGCCGGGCGTCCCCGAAGCAGCGCGGCTCGCCACCAAGCGGAACATGCTGAGCGAAGCGCTGCTCGACGCGGAGCGCTATCCGGACATCGTCTTGCAATCGGAAGCGATGCAGCGCGGCCCGGACGGATTGGAAGCGCAGGTGCGCGTCGTCGTGCGCGACCGCGCGGCGTCGGTGATCGTGCCCTTGCAGTATGAGCTGCGCGGCGACGAGCTCGATGTCCAGGGCGCGATTGCGCTCAAGCAGACGGACCTTGGTTTGACGCCGTACAGCCTGTTTGGCGGCGCGTTGCGCGTGGAGGACGAAATCAAAGTGCGATTCCGGATCGTGGCGCGCGCGGTGGACGCCGCGGCCGTACCGGATGCGTCCAGCCCGCCACGCTGAGCGGCGCGCCGGGCTCGCGGCAGATCCGCTTCCGAGTGAGCTCGTGGTGACCCGCGAATCGGCTCGCGCGGCCTGCGGCGGCTGGCGCGAACTCGCGCCGGTAGACGCCGCCGCCGCACCGGATGCGTCGAACCCCCCACGCTGAGCGGCGCGCCGGGCTCGCGGCAGATGCGCTTCCGAGTGAGCTCGTGGCGACCCGTGAATCCGCTCGCGCGGCCTGCGACGGCCGGCGCGCAACGCCCCGCAATCCCAGCGGAGGGAACGCTCTGAGTGGCGTTGCGCTCGACGCCTTCGCTAGCGGCTGCGACGCTTGGCCTGCGCGGCGACTTTGCGCGGCGCGGGCCTGCGCGAAGGTCGCTTCCGTGCGGCAGTCTTCGCGGCGGCTCGCTTCGAGCGGGCTGCGGAAGCCGTGCGCGTCGCTGACGCTCGCTTCGAGCCTGCGGCCGAAGCCGTGCGCGTCGCCACGGCTTGCTTCGAACGTGCCGCGGAAGCCGTGCGCGCCGCTGACGCTCGCTTCGAGCCCGCCGCCGAAGCCGTGCGTTTCGCCGATGCTCGCTTCGCGGTCGCGCGCGTCGCCGAGCCTGACGACGCGCCGCCTTTCGCGGGCGCGCGCTGCGAACCCTTCGGCCCAGTCGCTTTCGCCGCCGCCTTTCCGGTCGCCTTCTTCGCGGCCGCAGCCGGCTTCGGCGTGCTCTCGTGCCGGGCCGGAGAGGTCTGCTTCGATGCCCGTTCACCGTCACCCGACGTGCGCGCAGTCGCTGCCTTTTTCTTCGCCGCGACGTCCGCTTTCGCGGCGCGCGGCGGCGCATTCGACGGCCTCTGCGTACCCGCGCTCGCAGAACCCGCCGCCTCCACGCCGCGGAGCTGATCGAGGATGGCGGGGTTCTCGAGCGTCGACACGTCCTGCGTGATCTCTTCGTCGCGCGCAATCGAGCGCAGCAGCCGCCGCATGATCTTGCCCGAGCGTGTCTTCGGCAGGTTGTCCGCAAACCGGATATCGTCGGGCCGCGCGATGGGGCCCAGCTCCTGCGCGACCCATTCGCGCAGTTCCTTCGTCAGCGCCACCGCTTCTTCGGCCGTCGGCCGGTGCTCGCGGCACACGACATAGGCGAACACGGCCTCGCCCTTGATCTCGTGCGGCCGCCCGACGACAGCCGCCTCCGCCACGCGCGGATGCGACACGAGCGCCGACTCGATCTCCATGGTGCCGAGTCGATGCCCTGCCACGTTCAGCACGTCATCGATGCGGCCCATGATCCAGAAGTACCCGTCCTTGTCGCGATGGGCGCTGTCGCCGGCGACGTAGAACCGGTTCTGGAACTTCTCCCAGTACGTGCTGAGGTAGCGCGCGTTGTCGCCCCAGATCGTGCGCAGCATGGCCGGCCACGGCCGGCGAATGACGAGATAGCCTCCCGTGTCGAGACGGGTCACGCTGTCGCCGTGATCGTCCACGATGTCCGCCTCGATGCCCGGCAGCGGCTTCGTGCACGAGCCCGGCTTCGTGGCGGTGACGCTTGGAATCGGCGCGATCATGATGGCGCCCGTTTCCGTCTGCCACCACGTGTCGACGATCGGGCAGCGACCGCCGCCGATCACCTTCTGGTACCACATCCACGCTTCGGGATTGATCGGCTCGCCGACGCTGCCGAGCAGCCGCAGCCGCGAGAGGTCGTACTGCGCGGGAATCGCATCGCCGAGCTTCATCAACGCGCGGATCGCCGTCGGCGCCGTGTAGAAGATCGTCACCCCGTGCGTCTGGCAGATCTTCCAGAAGCGGCCGCCGTCCGGGTAAGTCGGGGCGCCCTCGTACAGCACGACGGTCGCGCCGTTCGCCATGGGCCCGTACGCGACGTAGCTGTGCCCGGTGACCCAGCCCACATCGGCCGTACACCAGAAGACGTCGTCGTCCCGCAGGTCGAAGACCCACTTCGCGGTGGTCTTCGCGCCGAGCAGATAGCCCGCGCTCGAATGCTGGATGCCCTTCGGCTTGCCCGTCGAACCCGACGTGTAGAGCAGAAAGAGCGGATGCTCCGCATCCACCCACACCGGATCGCACACCGGCGATTGCCCTTCGATCACCTCGTGCCACCACACGTCGCGCCCGGGCTCCATGTGTACGGGCTCGCCCGTGCGTTGGAACACGATGACCTCGCGAATCGTCGGACAGCCGCCGGCGAGCGCCTTGTCCGCCGCGGCTTTCAGCTCGACCGTGTGGCCGCCGCGCTTGCCGCCGTCCGCCGTGATGAGCAGCTTCGCGCCCGCGTCCTCGATGCGATCCTTGAGCGAGGGCGCGGAGAACCCGCCAAACACCACCGAGTGGATCGCGCCGATGCGCGCGCACGCGAGCATCGCAATGACGATTTCCGGGACGAGCGGCATGTAAATGACGACGCGATCGCCGGTCTCGATGCCGCGCGACTTCAGCACGTTCGCGAACCGGCACACTTCGGCGTGCAGCTCGCGGTAGCTCAGCTTGCGCGTCTCACCCGGCTCCCCCTCGAAGATGATCGCCGTCTTGTGGCCGCGCTCCTCGAGATGCACATCGAGACAGTTCCAGGAGACGTTGAGCTGTCCGTCCGCGAACCAGCGGTAGTTCGGCGCCTGCGAGTCGTCGAGGGTCTGCGTGAACGGCCGGTGCCAGTGCAGCTCGTTGCGCGCGAGATCCGCCCAGAAGCCGGTCGGATCGGCTTTCGCGCGCGCGTACAACGCCTCCAGTGCCGCGGGCTGTAGCTGCGATCGCGCCACGAAGTCCGGCGGGGGCTGGAACGTACGTTCTTCGAGCAGAACAGACTGAATGCTCGGCTGGGCCATGGACAACGCTCCGGGTCGTTCGCGTGGCCGCGGAGCATACCGTAGCCGCCGTGCTCACGGCGTCCCCCTGAACGCGCGGTGATCGGGACCTTGGCGCCTCGACGCGCGTGGCGTAGAACAGACGCATGTCCCGGCTGTTCATCCACCGCCGCGTCTCGCCCACGCGTCTCTGGACCACGCGCGCGGCGGCGGCGCTGGCAACGGCATATCTCGGCACCCTGCTGAGCGGTTGCGGCTCGCACGAGCCGCCGCAGACGCTGCTCGCGCCTCGCTGCACGCCGATCAACGGCACGAGACCGCTCGATCTGCGCGTGACCCCGCCGCTCGCCGGGCCGATGCGAATCGTCGTCGAGCAGCGTGGCGTGTCCGTCGTCGGCACGGTCCGGAACGCGGCCGCGGGCCCGCATCGCTGGAGGCTCTCCGCCAGCTCGCCCATCGAGCGCTACGGCGTGATGACGTTCGTGCGGGATGTGCATGCAGGCGAGCCCGTGCGCATCACCGTTCGCTCGCACGATTCGCCCGAGATCACCGGCGAAGTATGCGTGGCGGTGGACCGTCTGCCGCCCGGCAACAAGCGTCTTCTGCGTGCCGAAAGCGCATTCGCGAGCGCCGGGCAGGCCGTGCAAGCCAAGAACTGGTCGCGCGCTTTCGATCTGTATCTCGCGGCCGCACGCGAGGTGCGCGGCATCGACGAGCAGCGTCTCGCGCAAGCCCGTCACGCCATGGCCGAGATCGCGTACGCGAATCTACGCGACGACGACGGCGCCTACGTGCTCGCCTCCTGGGCGCTCGCGGACTTCGGCCCGAACGCGAACGCCGGCCTGCGCAGCACGCTCGTCACGTTGCAGGCGCGCGCGATGCTCGAGTCGCAGCGGTTCGATACCGAAGTGCGGCGCGCGCGTGTCGACGAGCTGTTGCGCCGATCGGAAGCGCTCGCGCGTGCGTCGAAGCTCGGCGCGCGCGAGCTGCCGCGCTTCGACATTCTGCGCGGCTTCATGGAATTCCGTACCGGGCACGCGGCCGAGGCGAGCGAGCGCTTCATGCGCGCCGCCGAGCAGTGCAAGGCGTTGCGCGACTGGGAGTGCTACGCGCGTGCGCGGCAAAACGTCGCGGTCATCGCGGAAGATGCGCGCGACTATCCCGCAGTCTTGCAGGCCTATCAGGACGCGCTGAATGTGCTGCCCCCGGAGCTCAATCCCACGCTGCTCGCGGACATCTGGGGCAACTATGGACGCGTGCAGTCCATGGCGGGCTTGTTCCGACAGGCCGAGCAATCACATCGAACATCGATGCGGTTGCACGCCGAGCTTGCGGATTGCGATGGCACACGCATGGCACTCGCACGCCTCGGCACCCTGCTCGTTCAGGTGGGCAGCGTCGGTGAAGGCCGCAGCTATCTCGGCCGAGCCGCGTCACTGGAGTGTGGGGCACTCATTGCCGCCGCGAAACGCGAATCGGACCCCGATTCGATCGGTCCCGAGGACATCGCGGCCAGTCCCCGTCGCCGGCTCGTCTGCGACAAGCTGCGCGATCCCAGCGAGCTGACGGACGCCGGCAAGATTGCTCTCTTCAATGCGCTGCTCGGGCTGCACGATGCCTTGCAACTCGAGAACGACAGCATCGAGTCGGAACGCTGCCTCGCCAGCGCCTGGCGTTACGCCGGTACGGCCCGCACGCAACTGCGCCTGGCCAACGCGGAGGGTGCGAGTCTCATCGAGCGCGGCGATCCGGCGCGAGCCGATGCGGCATTCCAGCGAGGGCTCGCGACGGCGGACCGCGCGCAGCTCTCGCCGGCGCACGAGAACCGTTCGCTCGCCTATCTCGGCCTTGCGCGGGCGCGCCTGCTGGAACGCAAGCCAGCGCGCGCCAGAGATTTCGCCGCGCGCGCCCTCACGCTCGGTGCATCTCGCGGCGACGTGAGACAGCTCGCGGACGCCCTGCAGTTGATGGCGCGCAGCTTCGAGGCCGAAGGCGCGACCGAGCGCGCGGCGTCCATCCTGCACGTCGCCGTGGACCTCATCGAGCAGGTACCGATCGACGAGCTCGATGCCGAGCAACGCGCCACGTGGCTGGCCACACAGCACGGCGTCTTCGCGGAGCTCACGACCCTCCTCGCAACTCAGGCGGGCGCGGACGAAGCGCGCGTGTGGCAGACGTTCGAGGTTTCCGAGCGCGGTCGCGCGCGCAGCCTGCGATACGCGATGAGCCAGGCCACGGACACGCGGGCGACCAGCTCGAGTGAGCCGGCGAGCGCGCGCTATCGCGAGCTCATGCGACGCATCTCGGAACGAGCGCGCGCGAGCCAGCAGAGCGCCAATGCAGCGCCGTTATCGGTGGAAAGCGTCGCGGAGGTGATCGAGCAGCAAGCGCTGCCACCCGACCGCGTCGACGATACGCTGCAAAGGCGCCTTGCCGCACTCGACGCGACGGTGGTCGAGTACGCCGCCGGCGAAGACAGCATGTTCGCCTTCGTCATCGACGGTCAGCACATCCATCTCGTGCGGCTGGGTTCGCGGCGGGAGATCGGCGCAGCCGCGAGCGCGCTCTACGAACGGGTGCGCAATCCCGAATCGGCGAGCAGCGACGTTCGCGATGCCGCGCGACGGGTCGCCGAGCTGGCCTTGTGGCCCGTCGCGCAGCTCGTAACCCAGCGCCGCGTCATATTCGTGCCGGACGATGCGCTGCACATGGTGCCGTTCGCGGTGCTGCCGTGGACGGCGGACGCGGCGGCGCCGCTCGTCGTGGAGCGCGTCGAGTCGTCCATCATGCCGTCCACGCTGTTCATCACGCGTGCCGACACGAGCCACGCGAAATTCGCCGGCGCGCCGCGCCTCGAGCTCATCGGCGACCCGGTGTTCCGCGCGGCGGACTGGCAGCGCGAGTGTCGCGATTCGCGCGGCATCGGCGCCTTCGGCGAAGTGGACGCCGAGCGCGTGGTCATGCGCTCGATGCACGGCTCGCTGCCGCGGCTGCCCGGCAGCCGCGAGGAAGTGGCGGCCATCGCGGAGCTCGCTCACCGCTACTCGCCGGGAAGCCGCGTCGAGGAGCACCTCGGCTGCGCCGCCACGCCGCGCGCCCTGCGCGAGGCCGCCGCGACCGGACCTACGTTGCTGCACATCGCGACGCACGGCTACGTCGATGCGTATCGCCCGCGCCTTTCCGCGTTGGCGCTCACGCCCGACGAGGATTCGAAGGGCGTCACCGCGACCTTCGGCCTGCTCGACATCCTGCAGATGAAGATCGACACGCGGCTCGTCGTCCTGAGCGCGTGCGACACCTCCCGCGGACGGCTCCTCCCCGGCGAAGGGGTGCTCGGCCCGGCGCAGGCGTTCCTGCAAGCCGGCGCGGCCTCGGTGCTCGCCAGCTCCTGGCGCATCGCGGACCATGCGACGGCGCCCTTCATGCGCACGTTCTATCACTACCTCCTGGTCGAACGTATGACTGCGGCGGCAGCGCTGCGTCAAACCCAACTCGACTATGCGCGGGCGGGCCGCTCGCACGAATGGGCGGCCTTCACGTTGTTCGGCTGGCCGGACACGTTTCTGTAGCCATGTCCCCGCGCGGCTACGGAAAGCCACTGAGATAAGCGGGGCCCTCGATGCAGTGTTGTGGGGCGATCGTTTCGATCCCTTTCTCTACTGCCGAGGAGATCATCATGGCCCGTGTTGCTCCCGTTGTTCTCTTTTCCACTGCGCTGTCGTTGATGGCGAGCGCCTACACGACGAAGACCGAGGCGCAAACGCCTTCGGGCGTTCCGGACTATTTTTTCAGTACCTGGACCGTCAACCGCGATTGCACGGAAGTGCATGCCGGCACGGGCGGCCACACGATTCCGGGCTCGCAGTTCCGCGTCGTGCGCACGCCTTCGGCCGATGGCGTGAGCTACACGCTGCAGACACTCGACCGGCCCGGCCGCGAATGGAGCAAAGGCTGGAGGAACCTGAAGCTCGAATACCGCGCGGGTACGCCGCTCAAATCGATTCCCGCGGATTTCGAATGCGTGCCGGGTGAAGAGGCGAGCCAGCCCTTCCTCGCGCAGTCCGGCTTCGCCGTGAGCGCCGAGCCGTACTATCCGCAGGAGCACTGGTACAGCACCGTCACGATCCACGGGCAGAAGCACCATCTGCTGATCTTTCCGCGCAACGTAAAGGGCGCGGACAGCGCGGTGATCCTGCTGATCGATGCGGACGCGGGCGGCAACCTGCAGCTCGATACCGACGGCACGATCATCTCGGAGAACTGAAAGCCGGATCGGAGCGATGCGCCGGCGCGCGCCGGCTCTTCTAGAATCGCGCGATGGTCTCGACCTTCGCGCGATCTCTCCTCGTGTTGCTCGCGCCGGCGGCATGCGCAGTGGCTGCCGGCGCGACGGCCGACACGCAGAGCTACGCGTGCCGCGCGCTCCATTGCTCCACGTTAATTCCGGCGCCTTCGGTCGATGATCCGCAGACGAACGACTGCGGGTATCGCAACGGCAACGAGTGGTGGCTCGATTATGTCGCCGGCTCGCTCGCGTGGGGCCGCAGCGCGACGCGCGAGCCCGTCACGGTCGCCCTCTTCGACGACGGCGTAGACACCACCCACCCCGACCTGCGCAACCAGCTCTGGACCAATCCGCGCGAAGCCGCCGGTGAGCCAGGCGTCGACGACGACGGTAACGGCTATGTCGACGACGTCCACGGCTGGGACTTCGTCGACGACGACCCGAACGTCGCGCCGGAAGGCGAATGCATCGGCCGTGTGAGCCACGGCACGCTCATGGCGAGCCTGATCGCGGCCGAGCGCAACAACCAGGTGGGGATCGCGGCGGCCGGCGCGGACGGCGCACGCGTGATGGTCCTGCGCATCGTGGGGTGTGGCGGCAAGTCCAAGGACCGGGCGGACCCGGTGCGCATCCGGCGCGCTCTCGAATATGCGACACGCATGGGCGCCCGGATCTTGAGCTTCAGTGCACACTGGTACGAGACCACGCCGGAGCTCGACGCCGCCTTTGCCCACATCGCCGATAGTGAATCCTCGCCGGAGGCGGCCCTCGTGATCGCCAGCGTTCCCAACAAGGGCGAGAGACTGGCTGGCTATCCAGCCGCGTATCCCTTCCGCCGGATCGTCCGGGCCGTGCCGATCGGCGACCAGGACATAATCTCGCCCGGCACCAGCGCCGCGCCGCCCGGGCTGAACCTCGGCGCGCCGAGCGCCTGCGTCCTCGGGGCCAGCGCCGGCTCCGCCGGCTACCGCATCGAGCGGGGCAGCTCCAATTCGACGGCCATCCTGGCCGGGCTCCTGGCCGGCATATGGTCGAGCCCCCGCTATGCTAGATTCGGCACCGACGAATTCCTGAGCCAAGTGGTGCGCGACAGGATGTTACAGACACCACGCCGCTCGCAGCCTGACCTGCTGGGGCGCTACCCGACGGGAGTCCCGCTCGCCGACGCGTGTACACTGGCGACGAAGGGAAGAACCGCACGAGTGTGCCTCGAGCCAGGACAGCCACGGGGACCGTCGAAATGACTTATTCAGAATCCCTCACCGAAGCCGTGACCGCGAACCCGGAGCCGAGCGATGCGCTGCTCGCCGCGGCCGTCGCCGCCCGCGGGGAGCTGCAAGATGAAATCTATGTGAGATATCGGCGCCCGTTGATGCAGGTATTTTTACAGCGGCGCATCGATCGTGATGTTGCGCAGGACCTGCTCCAACGCACGTTCCTGCAGGCGATCAAGAAGATCCGCACCGAGGGGCTCGATGATCCGGGCAACCTCGGCGGCTATCTGTATCGGACGGCCTGCAAGCTCGCCACCGCGTACTGGCGCGGCGAGCTGGCGCGACGCATCGACCACGATGGCGAGCTGCTCTCGAGCCTGCACGACACCGCGCTGTCGCTCGAGGAGACGCTCGACCACGACCTGCTCGCGAAGTGCGTGCGCGAGTTGATGGCGAAGCTGCCGATGGCGCGCGATCGGGAAGTGCTCGAGCGGTTTTACTTGAAAGAGGAAGCGCGCAGCGCGATTCGTGAGTCCATGAATCTGACCGAGCTGCAGTTCAATCAGGTGTTGTGGCGCGCCCGACAGCGGTTCGCCGAGATCTTGCGTAAACAGGGCTTCACAGGGAGTGGCGCGGCGGCGCACTCATTGGATGGGTAAAAGAACAATGGATCACATTCAGTTCAAATCGAATCAGACGGCCGCGGCGTACGTGGCGCACGAGCTCACCGAGCAGCAGCAGGAGCAGTTCGAGCTGCACATGATGGGCTGCTCCGAGTGCCTGAACGACGTGGAAGCGTGGCGCGTGATCAAGCAGCACATGCCGGCGCCCGAGGTGATCGAGGCGCGCAAGCCCTTCAAGAAGCTGTGGTGGGGCGGCTGGGGCATGGCGGCGTCGTTCGTCGGCGCGATGCTGGTGGCTGGAGCGGGCGGCTATCTCGCGAGCGTCCTGCAGCGACCCAGCCTCGATTCGAGCGAGACGGCAATCTTCAACCTGCCGGCGGTGACACGGGGTGCAGACGACTGCACGACTCTCGCGCTCGCGGCGAACGCGCGCGCGGTGGTCGTGCGCGTACCCGGCGTGGCATCCGACAATCGCGTGATCGCCACGGACGCGGCCGGTCGCGAGCTCTCAGGCGCCCATTACTCGGCGCGCGAGCAGCGGGACGGTAGCTGGGCGCTGCGCTTCGATGCGGATTGGCTGCAGCAGCAACCGGCGCGGCTCGTCAGCCGCGGTCCGGGCGGCGATGAAGAGCCGCTGGGCTGCCTGAATGCGGCGGTGGCCCCGCCGCCGGGCTAATCGACATTGCTCGTCAGGGTGCGGGGCCGACGCGCCGTACCCCAATCAGAACAGGCTTCGCTGGAGCTGCGGGCCGATGACCGCGGGTTTCACTGCGGCCGTTTCTACCGCGCGCGCACCCAGCTCGACAGGCAGTTGGGCCAGGCGCTCCGCCTGCTTGCGCAGGAATGGCCCGAATTGCTGCGCGTCGTAGAAGCGCGCCAGCGCATCCATGTTCGGCGGCCGGCGGCGCACACCGTCCGGGACGACGTTCAACGGCGCGTCGCACGCGATCGTCGTGAGCTGGCGCGCCAGGTACACCGATTCGCGATGTGCGCGCAGCCGCTCGCCTAGCGCGTCCGCGCCGCGCATCTTGATTGCCGCGACGCGTTCGAGATCCGCATACAACTCGTCGAGCGACGCGAATTCCTGCATCAACATCCTCGCGGTCTTGGGCCCGATGCCCGGAACACCCGGGATGTTGTCCACCGTATCGCCGGTCAGCGCCAGGTAATCCGCGAAGCGCTCCGGCGCCACGCCGTAATGCCGGTGGATGTCGTGATAGCCGTAGGGATTGCGTGTGCCGAAATCCCAGAACGCATCGCCCTCGCGGATGAGCTGCGCGAGATCCTTGTCGCGCGAGATCACCATGGCGCGCACACCGTCGCGTCGAAAAGCGGTCACGAGCGTGCCGATGATGTCGTCCGCCTCGTACTCGTCGCTCGAGAGCGCGGTGACTCCCAGACAGCGGCACAGCTCCATGCAGCGCCCGAGCTGATATTGGAGACCCGCCGGCGCAGGGTCCCGGTGCGCCTTGTAGGGCGGATAGAGCCGGTTGCGGAAACACTTGGCCACGGTGCGCTGGTCGAAGGCGACCGCCATGTACTTCGGCCGGGCACGCTCGATCAGGTCACCGAGCATGCGCGCGAAGCCGAACACGGCGTGCGCCGGGTTGCCATCGCGATCGACCATGTCGGGCGGAAGCGAGTGGTACGCGCGGAACACGTACACCGAAGCGTCGATGAGATAGATCAAGCTGACGTCCTGCGCCGTTGCGGGCGCAAGGATATCAACTCAACCAGCGCTGGATGCGATCGTGCAGGGGGCTCGAGCGCGGGAAATGCGCCAGGAGGTATTCCATCTGGTCCGCCAGCACCCGGCGGCCCTTCAGGAAGATGTACTCGGCGTAGGTCGGCGTGAACGGGACGGCAATGAGCTGCATCTTCGCCTGCTCGGGCGTCCGCGAGGCCTTCTGGTTGTTACAGCGCCGGCAGGCCGTGACGACATTCGTCCAGATGTCGAGACCGCCCTGGCTGAAGGGGCGGATGTGATCGCGCGAGAGCTCCCGGGTTGGGAACCGCAGCCCGCAGTACATGCAGAGATAGGCGTCGCGCCGAAACAGCGTCTGGTTGTTCAGCGGCGGCACGTAGTCGTGGCGCGTGTTACCCGGATTACCCGTGTGGCCTAGGGTGGCCACGATCGAGTTCACTTCCAGGCAGGTGCGCCGGCCCGTCAGGGCGTTGGTGCCGCCGTACAGCCGATACAGGGGCGATCCGCAGGTGTAGGCCACCTGGTCCTGGTGGTACAGCCGGGCGGCTTCCTTGTAGTCGATCCACTCGAGCGGCATCCCCGCGACGTCGGTCCGCAGGACGTGCTGCGAAAGGCCGCGCGCGTGGGGGCTCGCGACGATGCGTAAATCATCGTGCAAACCCGAGTCCGCCTTGTCCAAATCGATGCCTAACATGGGCGCTGTAAGATACGGCAGTTTTATGCAAGAATTCAACGCGGCAACGTCTTCATTTAGTTGAGGTTTTCCAAGCCGCGTGGTCGTCCGACCACGTAAATGCCCCATACGAGAGAGCGCATGCCCGTAACAATCGGCGCACTCCGCGAGAGCGCGCCACACGAGACACGTGTCAGCCTGACCCCGGAAGTGGCGGAAAAATTCGCGCAGAGCGGTGCGCGAGTGCTGATCGAGCCCGGCGCGGGTGTCCGCGCCAATTTTCCGGATTCGCTGTTCAAGAACGTGGAATGGGCGCCGTCTGCCGGGGCCGTGCTGAGTAATGCGGACGTCGTGCTCACCGTTCAACCGCTGATGGTGGAGCAGATCGGACAGCTCAAGCAGGGTGCGGTGGTCATCGGCTTCATGCAGCCGCATGCGCGCAAGGCCGAAGTGCAGGCGCTGCGCGACCGGCAGATCACGAGCTTTGCCGTCGAGCTGATCCCGCGCATCTCGCGCGCGCAATCGATGGACGCCCTGTCCTCGCAGGCGGCCATCGCCGGCTACAAGGCGGTGCTGATTGCCGCCAGCAATCTGCCGAAGTTCTTCCCGATGCTCACCACCGCTGCCGGCACCATCAGGCCCTCGCAGGTGCTCGTGATCGGCGCGGGCGTGGCCGGATTGCAGGCGATCGCGACGGCTCGCCGGCTGGGCGCGGTCGTCGAAGCGTATGACGTGCGCAGCGCGACGAAGGAACAGGTGAAATCGCTCGGCGCGAAGTTCGTCGACACCGGCGTCAGCGCGGAAGGCACGGGCGGCTACGCGCGCGAGCTCACGGCCGAAGAGAAAGCCAAGCAGCAGGAAGTGCTGGATGCGCGCATCGCCGCCGCGGACGCGGTGGTCACGACGGCATCGGTGCCCGGCCGCCCCGCGCCGAAGATCATCTCGCGCGCCGCGGTCGAGCGCATGCGCCCCGGCTCGGTCATCGTCGACATCGCCGCGGAGCAAGGTGGCAACTGCGAGCTCACGCGCGCCGGCGAGACGGTGAATCACAACGGCGTCAACATCATTGGGCCGGTGAATCTGCCCGCCTCGCTCGCCTACACCGCGAGCGAGATGTACGCGCGCAACCTGCTCAATTTCCTGAAGCCCGCGATCGACAAAGGCGCGCTGAAGATCGACTGGAGCGACGAGGTGTTCGCGCAGTCGTGCCTCACGCACGCGGGCGAGGTGAAACACGAGCCCACGCGCAAGTCACTCGCAGCCACTTAGCGTTCCGCACTCAATCCCAGGGGGGTTCCGGATGACCGGTATCGTCGCTCTGTACATCTTCATGCTCGCCGCCTTCACCGGCTACGAGGTGATCTCGCGCGTGCCGGTGATCCTGCACACGCCGCTCATGTCCGGCTCGAATTTCGTGCACGGCATCGTGCTCGTCGGCGCGATGGTGGCGCTCGGCTCGGCGCACACGCCGCTCGAGAAGACGATCGGGTTCATCGGCGTGCTGCTCGCCGCCGGCAACGCGGTGGGCGGCTACGTCGTCACCGAGCGCATGCTCGAGATGTTCAAGTCGAGCGGCGCGAAGAAGCCCGGCCAGAGCCCACAGCAGGGGGCGCACTGATGGGCGACGCCGCTACGCGCGAGTGGATCATCCAGGCGAGCTATTTCGTCACCGCCGCGCTCTTCATCCTGGG
>DASZSS010000220.1:0-2657 GCA_035548535.1 Steroidobacteraceae bacterium | reverse complement strand
TCAACCGCTACGACTTCGGCATCACCTACGGGGACAACTTCGGCTTCAAGCCCGAGGTGACTCTCGCCATCGAAATCGAGGCGCTCGCGCCGCTCTCGACCTGAGCGGGCGCGGCGCACCGCGGGCGCTGCACGTCCGCGGCGCGCGGCCGGCCGGCTGCGCCGGCTCGCACGGCCGACACACGAGGCGCGGTGGGCTTGCCACCGCGCCTTTTTCGTAAGCCGGGCCGCGCGTCATATGCTAATTCCGAAGAAGTCTGGCGCCGGGCACCCCATTCGCGCGGTCCGCCGGAGGCTCTCGGGTACACTGCCGCGCGAGGTCGATCGTGTCGGACAGTCAGCTTCTAGAGGTCATGGTCTCCGCCGCCATCGAGGCGGGTCGCGCCGCGTGCGCCCTCTACCGCGGCCAGTTCCAGGTGGAGACCAAGCAGGACCAGTCGCCGGTCACGGCCGCGGATCACGCGGCGGAGGCGGTCATCCTCGCGCGCCTCGCGGCGGCCGCGCCGACGATCCCGGTCGTGGCGGAGGAGCAGGTTGCGGCGGGCCGTGTACCGCAAACGGGCCGCGAGTTCTTCCTCGTGGACCCGCTCGACGGCACCAAGGAATTCATCCAGCGGCGCGGCGATTTCACCGTGAACATCGCGCTGGTGCGCGAGCGCTTGCCGGTGCTCGGCGTCGTGTATGCGCCCGCCAAGTCGCAACTGTTCGGCGGCGACGTCGGCGCGCGGCACGCGTTCCGCAGCGAGCAGCCGGTCGATCGGCTGGATGCAGCCCCGCGCGTGGACATCCATGTGCGAACGCCGCCGGCGGTCGGGCTCACCGTCGTGGCGTCGCGTTCGCATCTGAACGCGGAGACCGATCAGTATCTGCGGCGGCTCAAGACATCGAAGCTCGTGTCGGTGGGCTCCTCGCTCAAGTTCTGTCTCGTCGCCTCCGGCGAGGCCGACGTCTATCCCCGGCTCGGCCCCACGATGGAGTGGGACACCGCCGCCGGGCACGCGGTGCTCGCGGCGGCGGGCGGTACCGTCATCAATCTGGACAGCACTCCGTTTCGCTATGGCAAACCCGAATTCCGCAATCCGTCTTTCATCGCGACGAGCACTCTCACCGTGCTGCCGCAGGCGTTCGGGTCGGGCGTGAACGCATGAGTGTCGCGCAGCTCGCAACACCGGCGACGAGCCGCATGCTCTCGCCCCACTTGAAGCAGCTCGAGGCCGAATCGATCGCCATCATTCGCGAGGTCGCGGCGGAGTTCCGCAACCCGGTGATGCTGTACTCGATCGGCAAGGACTCGGGCGTGATGCTGCATCTCGCGATGAAGGCGTTCTTCCCCTCGAAGCCGCCGTTCCCGCTGCTGCACGTCGATACGCAATGGAAGTTCCGCGACATGATCCGCCATCGCGATCGGATCGCGGAGCGCTACGGCGTGAAGCTCCTGACCTACACCAACCCCGAGGGTCTCGCGCGCGGCATCAATCCGATCGCCTCCGGCTCGTCGCTGCATACGCAGGTGATGAAGACCGAGGCGCTGAAGCAGGCGCTCGACAAGTGGGGCTTCGACGCCGCCTTCGGCGGCGCGCGGCGCGACGAGGAGAAGAGCCGCGCGAAGGAGCGCATCTTCTCGTTCCGCTCGGCCGGTCATGTCTGGGACCCGCGGAATCAGCGCCCCGAGCTCTGGCGCCTGTACAACACGCGCATCAACAAGGGCGAGACCATCCGCGTCTTTCCGCTCTCGAACTGGACCGAGCTCGACATCTGGCAGTACACGCGCGCGGAGGAGATACCCGTCGTGCCGCTCTATTTCGCGGCGCCGCGACCCGTCGTGAAGCGCGACGGCGTCTGGATCATGCGCGACGACGAGCGCCTGCCGCTGCTGCCCGGCGAGCAGCCGGAGATTCGCACGGTGCGCTTTCGCTCGCTCGGCTGCTATCCGCTGTCGGCCGCCATCGAGAGCGCGGCGGCATCGCTCGATGACATCATCGAGGAGATGCTGGCGGTGCGCACCTCGGAGCGGGCCGGACGCCTCATCGACAGCGACGAGGCGGCGTCCATGGAGAAGAAGAAGCGGGAGGGCTATTTCTGATGACTTCCGCAGTTCCACGCCACGTCACGGTGGGCACCTCGGGTCCCGAGGGTCCGACGAAGGGCCTGCTGCGCTTCCTCACGTGCGGCTCCGTCGACGACGGCAAGTCCACGCTGATCGGGCGCCTGCTCTACGACACCAAGCTCATCCTCGAAGATCAGCTCGCGGCTCTCGAACGCGACAGCCGCAAGTACGGCACGACCGAGGAGGACATCGATTTCGCACTGCTGGTCGATGGGCTCGAGGCCGAGCGCGAGCAGGGGATCACGATCGATGTCGCCTACCGCTTCTTCAGCACGCCGCGCCGCTCGTTCATCGTCGCGGATACGCCCGGGCACGAGCAGTACACGCGCAACATGGCGACGGGCGCCTCGAACAGCGACGCCGCCGTCATTCTCATCGACGCCCGCAAGGGCGTGCTCACGCAGACGCGGCGTCACAGCTACATCTGCTCGCTGCTCGGCATCCGGCACATCGCGGTCGCGGTGAACAAGATCGACCTGGTCGAGTTCTCCGGCGAGCGCTTCCATCACATCATGGGCGACTACTTCGGGTTCGCGCAGTCGCTCGGCTTC
>DASZSS010000219.1:0-12145 GCA_035548535.1 Steroidobacteraceae bacterium | reverse complement strand
CGCCCGGACGGGTTTGGGTTGACGACGCCGATGACGCGCAAGGTTCAGGTCCACCAGGTCGACGCTTTCACCCGCACGCCCTTCACGGGCAACCCCGCCGGGGTCGTCCTCAACGCCGATGCGCTCACCGACGCCGAGATGCTCGCGATCGCGCGCGAGCTGAACAACGCGGACACCGCCTTCATCCTCGCGCGCGATGGCGATGATCACGACGTACGCGCCCGCTTTTTCACACCTCGCACCGAAGCCGGCTTCGTCGGGCATGCGACGGTCGCCGCGCACTACGTGCTGTCACGACGGCGCAGCCAGCTCGAACGGCTGCGGCAGAAATCTAAAGCGGGCATCGTCGAGATCGACGTGCGCGGTCACGGCGATGAGCGGCGCATCGCCATTCGCCAGAAGCGGCCCACGGTCGGACGCGAGCTGAACGATCGCGAGCGGCTCGCGGTGCTCGATGCGCTCGCGCTCGCGACGGACGATCTCGATCTGCGCTGTCCCATTCGGATCGCGGGCACGGGGAGCACTCGCTTGATCGTCGGCGTGCGCGGCACGGATCAGCTAAAAGCGCTGAAGCCGGACGCCGCGCGGCTCACCACGCTGTCGGCGCAGCTCGGCGCGGCCGGATACTTCGTCTTCACTCTCGCGCCGTCGGATCACACGTGCCTCACCGAGTCGCGCATGTTCTGCCCGGCGCTCGGCATTCCGGAAGACCCGGTGAGCGGCAATGCGCACGGCTTGCTCGGCGCGTATCTCGCCGAGCAGAAGCTGCTGCCGAACGATGGCACGCGCGCGGCCTTCAGCGGTGCGCAAGGGCACTACGTGCATCGCCCCGGGCGCGTCGATGTCGAGCTCGAGCTGCGCAACGGCGAGATCGAGTGCGTCTGGATCGTCGGTCAGGCCGTATCGATCTTCGAGACCGAGATCACGCTGTCCTAAAGCGCGGCCTCGCGGCCAGCAGCACGATGAGGCCCACGACCGCGCCGACGGTCGAGCCGAGCAGCACCCCGAGCTTCGCGTCGGCAAAGAGATGCGGCGCGATCGGGTCGTAGGCCAGCGCGCCGAGCAGCAAGCTCATCGTGAAGCCGATGCCGGCGAGGTTCGCCACGCCGAGCATCTGCATCCAGCTCGCGTCCTCGGGCTTGCTGCCGAGTCGCAGCGCGCCCGAGACCCAGACGCCCAAGCTGATCCCGAATGTCTTGCCGAAGAACAATCCGAGAATGATGCCGAGCGCGACGGGATCGAGAATGCTTTGCGGCGACAGACCCGCCAGCGACACTCCCGCGTTCGCGAGCGCGAACAGCGGCAGGATCAGGAACACCACCCACGGTTGCAGGCGTTCCTCGAGCGGCTCCAGCATCGGTCCGCGCTTCGTCCGCAAGGGAATCGTGCTCGCCAGAATGACGCCGGCGATGGTCGGATGAATGCCGCTCTTCAGAATGCAGAACCAGAGCACCAGGCCGACGAGCAGATACGGAACGACGCTCGCGACGCCAGCGCGATTCAGCGCAACGAGGACGACTATCGGCACCAGCGCAGCCAGGAGCATCGCCACGGAAAGCTCCGCCGTGTAGAAGAGCGCGATGATCACGATCGAGCCGACATCGTCGAGCACGGCGACCGCGGTCAGGAACAGGCGCAGCGACTCCGGCACGTGCCGGCCGACCAGGCGCAGCACGGCGAGCGAGAACGCAATGTCGGTCGCGCACGGCACCGCCCAGCCGCGCGCGCTGATCGCATCGCCGCGATTGAGTGACAGGAAGATCAGTGCCGGCAGCGCCATGCCGCCGAGCGCGCTGATCGTCGGCAGCGCGATGCGCTCGCGGCTCGAGAGTTGCCCGACGAGCATCTCGCGCTTGATCTCGAGACCGACCTGTAGGAAGAAGATCGCCATGAGCGCATCGCTGATCCACAGCTCGAGCGACTTGCGCAGCCCCCACGCGCCGCTGCCCACGCCCACGACTTTCGCGAACACCAAGTGATACGTCTCCGCGAGCGGTGAGTTAGCCCAGATCAGTGCAGCGACCGCAGCCCCGAGCATCACGGCTCCACCCAACTCGTCGGACTTGGCTGTGCTCACCTGGCGTTCGTTCCTGCTTGTTTCCAGAGGGCGCGTCGGCCGCGCGGATGATACATGCCGCGTGCGCAATCTGCGCTCACGCGCTACAGTGGCGTCATGAACGATGCACCCGTGCTGAGTTCGCGTCTCGCAGTCTTCGTGCTGCTTGCCATCGCATGGGTTGCGCCCGTCCGCGCCGAGCCCGCTCTCTACGATTTCATCCGCTCGCATGTCGATCCGGTCACTGGCACTCTGCAACCCGAAGCGCTAGCCCTCCCCGACGAATCGAGACATCACCACGCCTCGCGCCTGCGCTGGGCGCCGGGCGCGCTCGAAGGATTGGGCACGCGCCACATCAAGTGGGACGGCTCGGAAAAAGCATCGCACGCGGCGCGCCTGCTCGAGCTCATCGCCACGGGCAACGAAGCGGCCGAACCCGTGCTCTACGATCTGCTCCGCGCCGACGACGTCGTCACGTTCTACAACGACGCGCTCGATCTCGCGGCGGCGCGCGTGCGCGATCCCGGGCCCGAGCTGCATGCGGTGGCGCGCCGCTTCGTGACCGAGTCCGCGGATCGTGGCGCGGTCAAGTTCGGGATCGCGATGCTCGGGTCGTTGGGCGACGCTCGCGATCTGCCGGTCGTGCAAACGCTCGCGCTGCACGATGAGTTCGGGCTCTATGCCGCCGAAGCCATCGCCGAGCTCGCGCCGGACCGGCAGCAGGCGCTCTACGAGATGGCGCGCAAGCTCCACGGCTGGGGGCGTATCGAAGCGGTCTCGCGCATGGTCGCCACCAAGGATCCCGCTCTGCGACGCTGGCTTTTGACCGAGGGATTCCGGAACACCATCACGCCGCAATACCTGGCTTACCAGTGCGCGACCATCGCGGACCTCGCCGGCGCACTCCGCGATCTCACGCCGCAGGCGAAGCCCGACATTCCACTGCTCATCGGGGCGGCGGACCTCATCCAGTCTCTGGTGAAGCCGGGGCCGGGAGCGGGCTTCGAGGCCTACGACGACGCGCCGCAGGCCGCCACGGCGTTCCTGCAGGACATCCAGAATCGGCGCGAAGCGGTGACGTTCTATCTCGCCGCGGTCGCATTGCGCGACTATGTGGGCGCGATGAGGCGATCGCCCGAACAGGGCGTGCCGCCGATCGCCGCGCCGGATGACACTGCGCGCGCAGCGCCGGGGCCAGCGAACGATGCGAGTGCGCGTGAGAGTGGGGACCGCGCGGCTCAGAGCAACGACAATGCTCCTCGCTCGAACGATACTCGCAATGATCATCGGCCTGCCGCCGAGCTCGCGCACTGGACGGTCGAGCAGCAACGCGATGTCGCAGCGCTCGCGACACGCGTCGTCGATGATCCGAGCTGGCGCCGCCACGTCGTCGCCGCGGTTCTCGCGGACGACACGGATCTCGATCAAGCCGAGCTCGCCGCGCGCAAGCTCGATATCAAGACCTTCGACTTGCATCTGCGCCGGTTGAGCCAGCACTCCGACAACGCGCGCCGCTGGGAGCTGGCGTTCGCGGCAGCCGAGCCTCAACAGGTGAAGCGACTGGTCAGCGTCGCGGAGGACACGTCAGGCGCGGCGCGCGAAGCCGTGCTGCACGGCGTGGCGCGCTATCCCGGCGCGGGCATGGAGATCGTCGAAACGTCCCTCGCCAATTCCGACCGGCGCGTGCGGCGGGCCGCCGTCGAAACGCTGATGCGCTGGGGCGGCCCATATCTGCGCAACGTGTCCGTGCGGCTCGCGCTCAACGACGCCGCGCGGCGCGAGTCGGACGACGCGCTGAAGGCGCGCATCGTCGCGCTACTCGACCTCGGCACCCGGCCGTGATGGCGAGCCCGCCTCCGGTCACCCAAGTCATTCGCATTCGCGCACCGCTCGGCAAGGTGTGGGAGGCGCTCGTCGATCCGCAGAAGATCGCGCAATGGCTGAACGGCGCGCTCATCGAGACGACGTGGGAGCCCGGCAGCGCGATCACCTTCACCGGCAGCCTGGAAGGCATGACGTTTCGCGACAAAGGCGTCGTCGTGCAGCTCGAGCCGCAAGCGCTCATGCAGTACACGCACTGGAGCACGTGGTCACGGCTGCCGGATACGCCCGAGCACTACTCGATCATCACCATCACCGTGGCGCCCGAGAAGGGCGGCACACTGCTCGCCGTGCGCCATGAGAACCTCGCGACCGAGGAAATGTACTTGCACTCGAAGTCGCACTGGGAAACGCGGCTACCGGAGCTGAAGAAGCTGGTCGAAAGCTCGCGATAACGAGAGAAGGCTCGGGATAACGAGGGGCACGAGCGCGACGAGAGTGCCCTGGACCGCGCGCGCCGGAGCGCGGCGCCGTGCCTGGCGACTTCTTGGCCACCTCATTCGCCGAGAAGAGCGGACCCCGCCAGGAGGGAGCTCAGCTCCGACCTGCCCGATCGCGGCGACAGCGCCGCGAACGTTGCCTGCGACCGTCCTTGATTCGCCTCCTCTTTGGGCCCCTCCCTGGCCTGCTGCTCGCCCGACTTATCGTTGCCCTATTTCTTGCGGCGAGCTCGTTGCGGACGGCGGCGCTTGCGGCGCGCCGGTCGAAGGGGTTTGGCGCTTCGTCCGTTCGTGGGCAAAGCGGGCGGATATTCGGCAATCCCCGCGAGGGATCGCTCGACGCCCGTGTCCGCCGCGGCGACGATCTCACCCGATTCGAGCTCGAGCTTCGCGAGCTGCCCGGAAAAGAAATTGCCGATGTACAGGTGCCGGCCATCGGCAGCGGCCTTCAGCGTCGCCCAGCCGTGGCCTTCGAGCGGGTAGCTCACCCGGGTGCGGCCGGCCGCGTCGACGAGATCGATGCGGTTGCCGCGCGAGACGTACAACCGTCCCTGCGGCCCGTAGTCCATCGCGAAGAACATCTCGCGCTCGCCTTCCGGCAGGCATTGCAGATCGGGAAGCTGGCGCTCGCTCTCGAGGTCGTAGCGCATGAGCCGCGGGCCGGTCTCCGATACGTACACGAGCGTTTTTTCATCCGGTGACAGCGCCGACATCGTCACGCCCATGAAGCCGCCGACGCCGCCGTGCACCTGCGTCGGCAGCTCGCGCAGCAAGCGGCCATCGGCCGTAAAGTGCCACACGTGACCATCGCCGAAGCGCTCGGTACCCGGCATCTTCGCGAGCCGCGTCCCCATGCGCGCTTGAATCTCCGCCTTGATGTGCGAGCCGCAGACGTGCTCGGCCAGATACAGCGTGCCGTCGGAGGCGAAATTCACGTTCGAGAAGGGCCGCTTGCCGAAGTCGCGCGGCGTGACCTTGCCGTCGCCGGTAATCGTGAGCACCACGAAATCCTGCGAGTCGAAGGCCCACAAGCGTCCTTCGCGATCGAATTCGAGGCCGCCGACGAGGTGCGTCGTCTCGGCAAGCCACAGCACGCCCTTTTTTCGCAGCTGCGCGTCGTACTGCAGGATGCGGCCGCGCCCCGCGTGATCGTCCCCTGCGCCGTCGAGAACCGTGGAGCCGACGAAAACGTCGCCGGGGGCGAACGGCTGCAGAGTCGAGCGCTCCTTCATCAGGGCGCAATCGTGCTCTGTGCGCGCTGCGAATTCCAGATGAGCCAGGCGGCGGGCAAGGTGACGCAGGCGCCCGCGAGAAACGGCGCGCTCGGGCCGAAGGCCGCATAGACCGCGCCGGAAAGGAACGGAATCAGCGAGCGCGCCAGGCTCAGGCCCGATTGATAGGTGCCCATCACCGCGCCCCGATCGCGCTGCGTCGCCTGCTTCGAAGCCAGCGCGGAGGCGCTCGGGCTGAAGAGGCCCGCACCCACGCCGCAGCACGCGAGCCCAACGAGCGCCAGCGGCAGATGGCTCGACCAGGCGACGATCGTGAGGCCGCTCACGTACGAGAGGATCGCGATGATGGCGAGCCGCACTTCGCCGAGCCGCGGCGCCAGCACGCGCACGAGGCCGCCCTGCATGCCGACGGCAATGAGCGCCAGGCAGAACAGGACCACCCCGACCGTGCGCGGCCCGAACCCGAACTTGTTCATCGCCCAGATCGCGAAGATGGATTCGAGGATCGCCTGCGAGCAGGTGACGAGGAACGCCCCGGACACGATGAGCCGCAAGGTCCGGCGCTCGCGCAGCAACTGTAGCGCGCCGCGCCGGCTCGGATCGTGCTGCGGGGCCCGGTGCTCCGCGGCGTGACTCTCCGGGAGCATGAAGTAGACGAGCGAGATCGCGAGCAAGCTGAGCCCCGCCGACACCGCCGCGGGCAGCGCGAAATTCGCCGTGCGCTCATCGTTGCCGGCGAGCAGCCCGCCGATGGCCGGGCCCAGCATGAAGCCGATGCCGATGGCCGCGCCGACCGTGCCGAGCGCCTTGGCGCGGTTCTCCGGCGCGCTGACGTCGGAGGCGTACGCGAACGCCGCCGCGAGGTTCCCCGCCATGAAGCCGGCGAGCACCCGCGAGAGCAGCAGCATCCAGAGATTGTCCGCGAGCCCGAGGATCACGTACGAGACGCACGCCCCCGACAGGCTCGACATGAGGATCGGCCGGCGCCCGAACCGATCGCTCAGCCGCCCCCAGAACGGCGCGGCGACGAGCTGGCAGAGCGAGTACGCGCCGAGAATCGGCGTGATGAGCTGCGGCGAGGCGCCAAACCGATCGGCCATGTACGGCACGAGCGGAATGAGGATGCCGAAGCCGAGGATGTCGATGACGCAGACGATGAACAGTGCGCGCATCAGTGATTCGGCACCAATGAGCGAATGTCCGGTGGGCCGGATGGCACCGCGCGCGGCTGGAAGTCGCGCGCGCCCCGGATGACGAGGTTCGGGATGCGGGCGTCGTCCCAGTCCGGGTCCGTCTCGGAATTGGTGCCGGTCCGCAGGATCGAAAGCCCGAGCGACGGCACGACCCACAAGCGCGACTTGCCGGTGCCCTTCAGCAGATACACATCGTCGGCCGCATACGGCTCGCTCGCACCACCCGCCGCGCCCGCGAACGGCTGCCCGAGCCACACCTGATACCCGAAATTCTTGTTGGACCGGGCGGGCGCGAGCATCTCTCGTACCCAGCCGGGCGGCAGCACCTGCTCGCCCTCGAAACGCCCATCACTCACCAGCAGCTCCGCAATTCTGATCCAGTCGCCCCGTCGCGCGCGCAAGCAACACGCCGCGCGCGGAGCACCCGCCTCGTCCTCTCGCGCGAGCTGCGCGTCGGCCGCGCCGATGGGCTTCCACAGATGGTTCGCAATATACCGTGCGTAGCGCTCGTGCGTGGCGCGCTCGATGACCGTGGCCAGAAGCTCCACATCGCACATCTGCGGGTGCCAGCGCTCGCCCGGTCGCGCGACGAGCTTGCGCGAGAGGCACTGGGCACGCGTATCGCGGCCGTAGCGAAGGTGCGCCGCCGGCGACCACGGTCCGAAGCCGCCGGCCGGCGCGCTGAGGCCGCTGGAGCTCTGCAGCAGATCGCGGAGCGTGATCGCGCCCTCCTCCGTGCCGCGCAGCTCCTCGATGTAGTTGGCGATGGGCTCGGTCACGAGGCCGATCTTGCGATCACCGATGGCGGCGCCGAGGGTCAACGCGGCGAGCGACGCGCTGAAGTCGCCGAGATCGGCCATCGCGTCGAATCGCTCGCCGTCCCAGTACTGCTCGAACACGATGTGCCCGCGCCGCGCGACGATGAGCGCCGTCGTCCGATGTCGTCCCGCGTAGTCGGCAGCGGCGCGCAACGCGCCCGCATCCAGCTGTTCGAGCGCGGGATCGACGCGTGGCGGCTCGCCGGCATCGTTGCCTTCGATCGTTTCGGTGGGCGTGTAGAAGGATTTCGGCAGGTGCGCCGGCGAATGCACGGCGGCCAGCGCGTAACGCTTCCAGAACAGCGGGTCGAGATACACGATGATCGCGACGAGCGCGACGAAGATCGGCACCGCGTACGCCAGAGCTCGCTTCAAGCGCGCCGCTTCCCGAGCCGGATCGAACCCAGGTAGCGCGCCTTGCCGCCCGCAAGCTCCAGCTCGTGAGTCGCATACGGCGGCCACTCTTCGCGGTGGTGCGTCGTCATGACGACGGCGGTTCCCCCCGCGACGAGATCCCCGATGCGCTCGAGCAGCACCCGGCGCGTGGGCGCATCCACGCCGGCGAGCGGCTCATCGAGCAGGAGCAGCTTGGGGCGCGCCACCCAAGCACGCGCGAACAGCACACGGCGCATCTGGCCATAGGACAGCTCGACGCGCGTGCGTGCCCCGAAGCCGGCCAGATCGAAGAGCTCCAGCGCGCGGCGCGCGGCCGCGCGATCCGCCGCGGTCGGCGGATCGTTCAAGCCGATGCTCGCGTGGCGCCCGGACTGCACGATCTCCGCGACCGTGAGCTCGTGCGGATGGTCCGCCTGCAGATGCGCGGCGACGAAGCCAGCGCGCCGCTTGAACTCCTCGAGCGGCACGCCCGGCTCGATGCCGGCGCGGTGGATGCGGCCGCCGACCGCCACGCCGAAATCGCCGTACAGCGTGCGCAGGAGTGTCGTCTTGCCGGAGCCGTTGGCGCCGTGCACGACCCAGCATTCGCCGCGATGCACTTCGAACGAGAGTCCCTCGATGATCTTGCGATCGTCGAGATACACCGCGGCGTTTTCGAGCCGCACGATGGGCCTGCCGGCGCGCGCGGGCGCGTTGCTGCGCGATGCGCGGCCAATGGCGCGGGCGGTGTATGCAGCGCCGGGCCCCTCTTGCGCGGGCATGTCGTGATCGAGCCATTTCGCGAGCGGCGCGCGCGCAAGAGCGCCCCGATACGCCACGCGTCCCTGATCGAGAATCAAGGCGTGCGTTGCGCACGAGGGCACGTCTTCAGCGCGAGGCGTCGCGAGCACCCACGGCAGGTGCGCGCGACCGGTGCTTTCCAGCCACTTCCGCGCACGCGCGCCATTGACCTCGTCGAGACCATTCAGCAGCTCATCGAGCAGCAGCAGCTTCGGCCGACTGGCGAGCGCGCGCGCAAGCAGCGTGAGCCGGCGCTCGCCGTACGACAACGACAAGAATCCGCGCTTGGCGAGATGTCCGATGCCGAGGCGCTTCAGCAGCGACTCGATCTGTTTGCGATCGGCGGGCGTCAGGGGATCGAGCGGGATATCGGTGCGATAGAGCCCGGTCCCGACGATCTGCGTGACCGTGTGGTTCCAGCCGTAGCGCTCGTAGCGATCCTGGCGCTCGGCGCCGACGTAGGCGATCTCGTCCTTCACATCGGCCGGCGTGGCGTGCTCTTCGCCCTGCCACGTGTAAATGCGCGACTCTCGTCCTGTCGGCGTCGGCCATACCGCGCCCGCAACCAGCTTCAGGAGCTGCGTCTTGCCTGCGCCATTGCCGCCCGCGAGCACCCAGCGCTCGCCCGGGCGAATGGTCCACTCGATGTCACGAAGAACCGGCCGACCGGCCCGGTCCAGATCGATGCGCTTCAGTCGGACTGCGACGTAGCGCGCGCTCGCACCCTTCACCTTCGACCCGCTCTCACTTGCCCTGCGCCACCCAGAGATCGCCCGCGCGCTGCGCCCGCCCCTCGCGCACGAGCTTGATGAGATGCGCTTCGAGCGATAGCCGCGCAACGCGCAGCAGCTCCGGTCGGACGTCGCTATAGACCTTCGGCAGAAGCTCATCGAGCGTGCCGCGCCCCATCGCCTCGAGCACGCCGAGCACCTTCGCTTCGCGCTTGGCCCGGTGGGCGATCACGCCGTCGATGGTGGCGAGCGGGTTCGGCAGCACACGGCCGTGTCCCGGCGCGATGGCCCGCGGCGCGTAGGCTTTCAGTCGCTCCAGCGAATCGAGATACGCGGCCATGTCCCCGTCGGGCGGAAGAATGACGGGCGTGACCCCGTCCAGCACATGATCCCCGGAAAACAGCAACAGGCTCCCCTCGATGAGAAAGCAGACATGGTTCGAAGCGTGCCCCGGCGTGTGGATCGCGCGCAAGCGCGAGGCTCCCGCGGTGAGACCCAGCGTGAAGACCTGGTCGTTCGCCGGTTGGATGTCGGGCGCGCACGTTTCATCTTGCCGGCCGTCCTGCGGAGGCGGCAGGCCGACGATAGGTGCGCCGGTCATCGCGGCGAGCGTGCGCGCGCCGCTCGAATGATCGCGATGAGTGTGCGTGACGAAGATGAACTGCGGCCGGGGTACGGCCTCGCGCAACAGATTCAGGTGCCCGCTATCGTTCGGCCCCGGGTCGAGGATCGCCACCGGCGGGTCGCCGATCGCGTAGCTGTTGGTGCCCGGCCCGGTCATCAGCGACGCGTTGGGCGCGACGAGTCGCTGCGCGTCGGGCGCTATCCGCACCCACCGGCCTGGGGTCAGATCGTTGGACATGGCGGCAACGCTGAACGCAATTCGGGCGGATGGCAAGGTCGAAGCTGCACCGTTGCGTAGGGCGAAACGCGGGTCGGACCCGCAGCGGATCGCTCCAGCTCCATGCGGGATGCCGCCCGGCTTGCGTACCGCGTGCGGCGCAGGCTAGCGTGCTTGCCGAGTGACGGCATCCTCGAAGACATACGACGTTCTCGTCGTCGGCGGCGGCATCAACGGCACCGGCATCGCGCGGGACGCCGCCGGACGCGGGCTCTCCGTCGTGCTGTGCGAGCAGGACGATCTGGCAGCACACACCTCCTCCGCCAGCACGAAGCTGATCCACGGCGGCCTGCGATACCTCGAAGGATTTCACTTCGCCCTCGTACGCAAGGCGCTGCAGGAGCGGGAGGTGCTGCTCGCCTCGGCTCCGCACCTCATGTGGCCGCTGCGGTTCGTCATGCCGCACGACGCTCACTTGCGGCCGCTCTGGATGATCCGGGCCGGACTCTTTTTATATGACAATCTCGCGAGGCGGCGACGGCTGGCCGGGTCCGCTGCCCTCGATCTGCGGCGGCATCCGGCAGGCACACCGCTGCAGCAGCAGTTCACGCGCGGGTTCATCTATTCGGACGGCTGGACGGATGACGCGCGGCTCGTCGTGCTCAATGCACTCGATGCCACCGCCCGCGGAGCGACGGTTCTGACGCGCACGCGGTGTCGGAAGATCGAGGTGCGCAATGGGGTCTGGCACGCCGAGCTTGCCGCATCGAATGGGCCGGATGGCACCCTGCACGTCGCGGCGCGCGCGGTCGTCAACGCGACCGGCCCGTGGGTCAGCCGCTTCCTCAACGAAGTTGCGGCCGCGCGCTCGGAGCGCAGCGTGCGACTGGTCAAAGGCAGCCACATCGTTGTCCCCAAGCTGTTCGCGCATCGCTTTGCGTACATCTTTCAGAACATCGACCGCCGCATCGTGTTCGCCATTCCGTACGAGGAGGACTTCACGCTCATCGGCACGACCGATGTCGACTATCACGGCGACCCGGCCAACGTGCGTATCGACGACGCGGAGGTTCGCTATCTTTGCGATACGGTGAACCGCTACTTCTCGCGGCAGGTGCAGCCGCCCGATGTCGTGTGGAGCTACAGCGGCGTGCGGCCTTTGCTCGACGACAAGGCGGGCGATCCTTCGAGCGTGACGCGCGATTACAAGCTGGAGATGGAGCGCGAAGACGCGCCGCTGCTCTCGGTGTTCGGCGGCAAGATCACGACGTATCGTCGGCTCGCCGAAACCGCAGTCGATCAGATCACGCGGGCGCTCGGACATCGCTCGCGCGCGTGGACGCGCGATGCGGTGCTGCCCGGCGGCGATTTGCCTGCGCGCTCGCTTGCGCGTTTCTTGCGCAGTGTCGAGCGCCGCTATCCGTGGCTGCCCGCCAGTCTTCGCACGCGTTACTCGAGATCGTACGGGACGCGCATCGATCGCGTGATCGGCGATGCACGCTCGCTGCGAGATCTTGGTGAGGAAGTGCTGCCGCAGCTCTACGCTCGTGAAATCGACTATCTGTGCCGAGAGGAATGGGCGCAGACCGCGCAGGACATTCTCTGGCGCCGAAGCAAGCTCGGCGTCCATCTCCCGCCGGACGCGACGGCCCGACTGGATCACTGGCTCGCACATCGCACGTCGGCTCGCGCTACGGCAGGCAAGCGATAGCGGCTGTCTCGAGGCGGTTTGTTGGCATCGCCAACCGCGAGCCCGGCGCCGCGCGCGAGTGGCACC
>DASZSS010000218.1:0-19492 GCA_035548535.1 Steroidobacteraceae bacterium | reverse complement strand
CGAGCAGAACAGCACGCTGGCGGTCGAAAGCGTGCTGAACAAGCTGCCGCAGTACGTTCCGGCGAACACGCAGTTCAACACGTCCGATGTCTTTCCGAGCGCGACGAGCACGCCCGGCATCTCGACCATCAGCCTGCGCGGGCTCGGCGCGAATCGCACGCTCGTGCTCGTCGACGGGCACCGCGCGCAGCCGGCGAATTCCACGCTCGTCATCGACACCAATTCGATACCGTCCGCGGCGCTCGAGAGCGTCGAGATCATCACGGGCGGTGCTTCCGCCGTGTACGGCGCGGATGCGCTCGCCGGCGTCACGAACTTCAAGCTGAAGAGCAAGTTCGAGGGCTTCGACCTGCAGGCGCGCTCGGGCATCACCGAGCGCGGCGATGGACAGGAGAATCGGCTGAGCATGCTCCTCGGCTCGAGCCTCGCCGATGGCCGCGGCCATGCCATGCTCGGCCTCGAGTACACCAAGCGCGAGGAGGTGCTCGCCTCCGATCGCGACTTCTTCACCAGGGCGCTCAAGGACTCCCGCACGAACGGCACGTCGGTTGCGCGCATGAATCGCTTTCAGTACGAGGCCAGCACGACGACGGGCCTGCCTTCGCAGGCGGCCGCCAACGCGCTCTTCCCGCAGCGCCCCGCGGGCTATGCCGTACCGCGCAACACGAACTTCCTTTTCAACGACGACGGCTCGCTGTTCAAGCAGGAGCTGCAGGGCCTCGGCTTCGCCGGCGACATCGTCAACGATCCGCGCTACAAGATCGCGCCGAACGGCCAGCTCATCGAGAACAACTTCGATCTGCGCTACTCGAGCCCGATGGATCGCTACTCGCTCTTCGGCAAGGCCGATTTCAACGTCAGCGAGAAGGTGCAGGCCTTTGCGACCGTCAATTTCGTGAACACGACGAACCGGCAGGTGCTGCAGCCGACGGGCGCGGTCGGCGGTTTCGGAGCCACGATTCCGTACGGCTCCGACATATACGGGCCGTCGCTGCTACCGAACGGTGACACCGCACCCGAATACTTGCCGGGCGGCGCGTACGGGCTCAACTGTCCGGCGAAAGGCGGATGCACGCAATCGCAGGCGTTTCCCGTCTCGCCGCAGCTCGCCTCGCTGCTGAACAGCCGTGGCCCCAACGCGACGAGCAACAGCACGACTCCAGTGTCGTACGATCCGGTGACGGGTCAGCCGGTGATCATCTCCGGCGCGGATGCGAGCTGGGCGCTCGGCGGCACGCTGAATTTCCTGCCGACGCGACAGGTCGAGAACACGACGAACCTGTATCAGCTCCTGGCCGGCTTCCGCGGCTCGCTGGGCATCTCCGACTGGACGTGGGAGGCGTACGCCTCGCACGGCGAGACGCGTACGGATCTCGATTACATCGGCTTCGCGTCGCTGCGCCGGTTCCAGGCCATCGCGCAGGCGCCGAATTTCGGCAAGGGCTACAGCGCGACGGCCGCCGGCACCACGTCGATCACCTGCACCAGCGGCCTGCCGATCTTCTCGCAGTTCGAGGTCTCGCAGGATTGCATCGATGCGATCACCGCGAGCTACACCGATCGCACGCGCCTCAGCCAGAACATCTACGAGGCGACCGCGCAGGGGCGGCTCTTCGATCTGCCGATGGGCGAGCTCCGCGGCGCGCTCGGCGTGACCTATCGCAAGAACGAGTTCCAGTACCTGCCAGATGCGACGCGCGAGGTGAACTCGATCATCGACATCCCGATCGGGACCTTCGGTCAGGCGAACGTCATCGGCGAGACGACGGTGCGGGAGGTGTACGGCGAGCTGCTCGTGCCGCTGCTGAAGGACAAGTTCCTGGCGCGCAGTCTCGAGCTCGAGCTCGGTTATCGCTACTCGGATTACGACATCACGGGCAGCGTGCCCACGTGGAAGGCGCTGTTCACCTGGTCACCGGTCAACAACGTTCGCTTCCGCGGCGGCTATCAGCTCGCGAACCGCGCGCCGAACATCAACGAGCTGTTCCTCGATGCGAGCAGCCAGGCGCTCACGATGCGCGGGCCCGAATACTGCCGCGCCGACACGCGCGAGCCCACGGGCAATACGCCGTCGAACCCGAATCGCGCGGCCGTGCAGGCGCTCTGCCAGGCGCTCATCGGGAACACGACGTCGGAGTTCAGCGCCGATCCGAACAACTATCTCGGCGGGCGCGCGGACGGCGTGATCCTCCAGGTGAGCAGCGGGAATCGCAATCTCGCGAGCGAGAAGGGTCGCACGTACACGTTCGGCGCGGTGCTCACGTCGCCGTTCGAGAGCCCGGCGCTCTCGAACGCCAGCCTGTCGCTCGACTACTATCACGTGAAGATCACGGACGCGATCGCGACGGTGAGCGCACAGTCGACCTTCGATCTGTGCTTCAACCGCGACGGCACCAGCAATCCCAACTACTCGATCGACGATCCGAACGGCATCTGCCGCAACATCATTCGTGACGAGCAGACGGGTGCCGCTCTCCAAGTGCTCTCGCAGTACGAGAACCTCGGCATCATCCAGACCTCGGGGCTCGATCTGAGCTTCGACTGGCGCTCGCAGATGAGCGATCTCGGCCTCGAGCGCGTTCCGGGCGGCGTGTCGCTGAATCTGTCGGTCACGAAGCTCTTCAGCTACAAGGCGCAGGAGTTCAAGACCGCTCCGGCGCTCGAGAACAAGGGGACGCTGGGCGTCGCGGCTCCCGGCCGCGGCACGCTCTTCGACTGGCGCTCGAACATGACGCTGCGCTACGGCCTGAATAGCTGGAACGTGGGGTTGAACTGGCAGCACCTGCCCTCGATCCGCAGCAACGCGTACGTCACGGATCACCTCACGCCGATCCAGGGCGCCGAGTCCTATGACATGTTCTCGTTGACCGGCGACTGGAACATCAGCGACACGTTGGCCGTGAGCGGCGGCATCGACAACCTGTTCGACAAGGAGCCGCCGCCGATCGGCGCCGGACAGATCCAGACGATCGGCGCCAGCTCGGGCGGCGGTCAGACGGTGCTCGACGGTGCCGCGAACTTCAGTCAGGCCGGCTTCTACGACGTGCTGGGTCGGCGCTACTTCTTGAACGTGAAGCTGCGGTTCTGATCCGGACTGCCGCGGAGGTATTCGGCGTCGTTTGCGGACTGAGCCCCCTCTCAGCGCCGCGGCGCCGGATACCTCCCGGAGCGCTCAGTGCGTCAGGGCGTACATCACCACATTGACGCCCAGGCGCAGCGCGAGATTCGCCTCGGTCGCGGGATAGCGCGGATCGTCGGCCCACTGCCACGCATCCGCCACGTCGTTGTTGAAAGCGATCAGCACCATCAGTCGGCCCGTATCGTCTTCGATACCGCGCCAGCGTGGCACGCGGCCATCGGATAGATAGCCGCTTCCGCCCGCCATCAGCGAATTCATGTTCGGAATCTGCACGCGCGTCATGTGCGGCAGATCGAACACCGTGTGAAAGATCGGATGATCGTCCTTCAGATCGAGAATCGGTCGGTCCGGAAACACTCGCCGCAGGCTCTCCTCGAATCCGGTCCAGTTACTCGAGCCGAAGAAGCTGTCGCAGAACATGAATCCGCCGCGGAGCAGGTACTCGCGCAGGTTGGCCGCCTGACTGTCCGTGAGCTGCCACGCCTGCGCGAGGCCGACGAGGAGAAAGGGCCAGTAGTCGACGTCGTCGCCGTCATCGAGATTCACGGGTTGCTCGACGGCGCGCACGTTCATGCGCGTGAATCGGCGCAGCATCTGCACGAGAGTGCGATCGCCGCGCGGGTAATCGTCCGTCCAGCTCGTGCCGCCCTGACGCCAGTCGCCGCCGAAGAAGCTGAATGCGCCGTTCGGATACATGAGACGCCCGATGACCACCTCGCCGGGCACTTGCCAGTCGGGCGGCAGTGGCGCATCGGCATCCGCGCCTTCGAAGCTCGGATAGACGCGGAACTCGCGCTGCGCGACTGCCACGGCGGGGCCGAGCGCGAGGACGGCCGTCAGCGCGAACCGGGCCAGGCGCTTCTCGTCCATATCGCGTGCAGACATGGGCGGACCTGACGGGCGGCACGGCTCGGGAGGTCATGCGGCTCGATCACTACGCGCCCTGCGTCAAGGCTTCAGGGTAGCGGCGATCTTTCGGATCTCTTCGGGCGAGTGCTCCCCGGCGAGCGGTGTTCCCGGCATCAGATATTTGCCCATCTCGAGACCGCCGATCAGCACCGGCTCATAGCCGATCTCGCGGATCAGGCGCGACGCGATCTCGATCGCCTGCTTGTCGTCGCCGGCGATCGGCATGCCGACCTTCCCGGGCGTCTCGTGCGCCGCCCCCATCCGGGCCGCGCCGATCGCATTGAACGCGCGGACGATGCGCGCACCCGGCAGCAACTCCGCCGACACGCGCCCGGCGCCTTGCTCGCGCGCGCGCGTCGCGATTTCGCCGTCGCGCTGCGGGAAGGGGTTGCACGCATCGATGACGACTTTGCCCTTCAATGAGCTGCCGAGCGTCTTGCCCAGCTCAGGCAAGGCCCCGTAAGGCACCGCGAACACGAGCACATCCCCGAACGCCGCGGCCTCCTGCGGCGTGCCGGCGCGTGCGCTCTTGCCGATGTCGGCGGCGAGCTTGCGGTCACTGTCGAGATTGCGCGAGGAGAACATCACCTCGTGCCCGGCGCTCGCCCATGTGCGCCCGAGCGCGCTGCCGACGTTGCCGGAGCCGATCATGCCGATCTTTTCCTTGCCGGCCGCGTAGGCGCGCGGTGCGAGGGCCAGGGCTGCCGCCACTTTGAGAAGGTCACGACGTTTCATCGGCATGTCTCCACTCACTGCGATTTGAAGTTCTGCGCCACGTACGCCGTCAGGGCGGCGAGCTCCGCATCCGAAATCTCGGTCTTCCGAAAGGGCGCCATCGACAGTATGCCTTGCCGGACGAATGTCGCCACGGCTTGCGGTGAGAGGTCCGTGCGCTCGAGCAGCACGGCCGGCGCTTTACCGCCGTACTTGATCTGCAGCGATTGCGTGCCCGGATGGCCGGGCCCGGGCGCGTGACATGGCGCGCACCAGCGTTCGTAGACGTCCTGACCCGACGGTGGTGCGGCCTGCGCCAGGGGCGTCGTCGCGGCAAGTGCCAGCAGAGTGAATGCGCACCTCATGTCACGCCTTTCGCAGATGCTTTGGCCATACGCCATAGCGGCCCGCCGAGAGAATGCCGTTGGGGTCCACCGCGTCCTTGATCGTCTCGCGCAGCCGGCGCAGCGAGTGATTATTGTACGAGTAGGTGTCGGCGATCAGGTCCTGGAAGACGGCCGGCGCGCGGTATTCCCCCCAGCCGCGCGCGGCGGCGGCTCGCACCAGCGTCTCGAAGGCGCGGCGCATCTTGGCGTTGCGCGTCTTGTCGCGACCGATGGGAAACATGATGAGGCAGACGAGCGTGCGGTCCCAGCACGTCATGTACACGGGCCCGACGATGCCGAGGTCATCGCCGCCGCTCGCCTTGCTCACGTTCTCGTCATAGAACCTGCGGAACTCGAGCAGAGCCTCGCCGGTGCGCGGCACGATGGGTGAGAACCCGATGTGGCCGCCGGCCGGCTCGGGATTCGCCGGGCTGCGTCCCAGCATCGCGAACGTCGAGAGATTGGGGATGCCGAAATTCACGAGCCGCACCCGCGCGAGTGCGTCCTGCGAGAGCGGCGTGCGAAAGAGCTCGCCCGTGGTGAATTTGACGCCCGGAATCGCCGTGAACTGCGCTTTCGCGTGCTCCATCTGCGCGCGCACGACCGCCTCGGGCCCGTAGATCGGCACCTGGATCGACCAGGTCGGCGAATTGGGGACCGGGCGGTTCGGGCCGCCGAAGATCTGCGTCGAGCCGTTCACGATGTGCTGGTTCTCGAGCTTGTTGAGCACATCGAGCAGCGGCACGATGTCCTCATCCCGCATCGAGGTCACCGTGGCCGAGAACAGCGCTTCGGGACGCGGCATCAGATAGAAGCCCATCTTCGTCACGATGCCGAAGTTCGATTGGCGGAAGAGGCCGTCGACCCACGGGCCGTAGCCCCAGCGGTTGTGCTGCCAGGAGCCGCAGTTGGGCAGGGCGCCCATGCCCGTGCGCACGACGTCGCCATTCGCGAGCACGACTTCCATGCCGCAATGCGCGCCGAAGTGATCGCGAAACGGCGAGGCCGTCCAGCCGCCGCCGCCATCGAGGGCGTTGCCGATGAGGCTGCCCCAGCCGGGGTCCGGCGGGTCGATCCACAGATCGAGGCCGGCCTGCTGGATGTGGCGATAGAGATCGAAGTAGCTGACGCCTGGCTCGACGAGCGCATAGGCATTGCGCTCGCTTACTTCGAGGATGCGGTTCATGCGCTTGAGGTCGAGCACCACGCTGCCCGAGTACACGGGCGCGGCGCCGCCATAGGCCAGATTGCGGCCGGTCGAGATCGGATAGAGCGGGATACGGTATCGATTCGCGGTGCGCACCACCGCCTGCACCTGCTCGAGAGTCGCCGGGGCGACGGCCGCCGAGGCAAGGCGTTCCTCGGGCTCATCGTAGTAGGGCGAGTAGGCGTCGCGGTAAAGCGCGACATCCGCCTCTTCGGTGAAGACCCAGTCGGACCCGACCGTTTCGCGCCAGGCTTGCAACGCGGTATCGAAAGCCTTGCGGCTCACGTTCGGCGGCAGCGACATAGACACCCCCCGGGTTCGCCGCAGCGTCCTCCACCGGATAGGGATTTTCTATCGGGCGAGGCGGGCCGGACCGGAGGGTGGATGCTGCAAACGGCAGACCATGGTCGCAAAGCCGGGGCGCGCCGCGGAAATCTTGCGCGCTCCTCCTGCCGCATTCGTATACAAGAAGCGCTCTGGTAGCGATAACCTAAGTTGTCCGGGAATGCGACCCGGTGATGGCATTCCGGCACGCAATTGGGGGCTGCGCTCGTGCAAGGAATCGAGCGCGGGCGCAAAACGAGACGACCTGGCTTCGGTGACCCACCCGATGAAAGTGATCCAATGAACGCCATTGCGAAGATCGCGCGCGGCATCGCCCTGCTGCTGCTCGCTGCCGCATCCGCGGCGCATGCCTCGGACGCGCGTCCGTGGATGAACCGAGCGCTTTCGCCCGACGAGCGCGCCGATCTCGTCATCGCGCAGATGACGCTCGACGAAAAGATTCAGCTCGTGCACGGCGCGGGGTGGGGCGTGCTGCGACCCGGCGACCCCGTGCCGCCGCGGTCGAACCTCGGCGCCGGATTCGTGCCGGGCATCGATCGGCTCGGCATTCCCGATATCAACCTCTCGGACTCGGCGGTGGGCGTGCGCCTCGGCGCCCTGCAGAGCCGCTACTCGACTCTGCTGCCGTCCGTGCTCGGTGCGGCCTCGAGCTGGGACACGGAGATCGCGTTCCTCTACGGCTCGGTGATCGGCCGCGAGCTGCGCGATCAGGGCCACAACATGTCCCTCGGCGGCGGCGTGAATCTGGCGCGTGAGCCGCGTAACGGGCGCAATTTCGAGTACGCCGGCGAGGACCCGATCCTCGCCGGGACGTTCGTTGGGCACCTCGTGCGCGGCATCCAGTCGCAGCACGTCATGTCGAACCTGAAGCACTATGCGGTGAACGATCAGGAGACCGGGCGCATGGTCGCGAACGTGATCGCAGACCCGCGGACGTTGCGCGAAACGGATCTGCTCGCCTTCGAGATCGCCATCGGCATTGCGCAGCCCGCCGCGATCATGTGCTCGTACAACTTGCTGAACGGCGATCACGCCTGCGAGAGCGACTATCTGCTGAACCAGGTATTGAAGAAGGACTTCAAGTTCCGGGGCTTCGTGCTGTCCGACTGGGGCGCGACGCACAGCACAGTCAAGGCCGCTCTGAACGGGCTCGACATGGAACAGGCCGAGGGCAAGTACTTCGGCGCGCCTTTGAAAGCCGCCGTCGAGAAGGGAGACGTGCCCGCCGCGCGGCTCGACGACATGGTCCATCGCATTCTGCGGAGCATGTTCGCGGTCGGCGTGATCGATGAGCCGCCCGTGCGTCGTGTGGTCGATCCGTTCCGAGGTCGTGAAGAGGCGCAGCACGTGGCCGAAGAGAGCATCGTGCTGCTGAAGAACGACGCGAATCGGCTGCCACTGAGCGCGGACATTCGCTCGATCGCGTTGATCGGCTCGCATGCCGACGTCGGCGTGCTCTCCGGCGGCGGCTCGGCGCAGGTGGACGCGCCTGGAGGCAACGCGATCGATCCCAAGCCTGGTACGGCAAAGTGGCAGGTGCCGGTCTGGTTTCCGTCGTCGCCGCTCAAGGCGATTCGCGCCAAAGCACCGAACGCGCACGTCGAGTATCACGATGGCGTGGACCCTGCCGCTGCCGCGCAAGTCGCGGCGGCCGCGGACGTCGCCATCGTGTTCGTGAATCAGTACATGACGGAGGGCTACGATGCCCCGACGCTCTCGCTGCCGGCAGGGCAGGACGAGCTCGTGAAGGCCGTCGCGCGGGCGAACCCGCGAACCGTCGTCGTGCTGGAGACGGGCGGTCCCGTGTCGATGCCGTGGATCGACGACGTGCAGAGCGTGCTCGCCGCGTGGTATCCCGGCATCGGCGGCGCCGAAGCGCTCGCGAACATCCTCTTCGGCACGGTGAATCCATCGGGCCACTTGCCCATCACGTTCGCGCGTAGCGAAGCGGATCTGCCGAGCCCCGCGATTCAGGGCACGAGCGAAACGGCGGATGCCAAGGCAGTGCGTCCCTTCGACGTGCATCTCGTGGAGGGCACGGCGCTCGGCTATCGCTGGTTCACGGCGAAGAAGAAGCAGCCGCTGTTCGCGTTCGGGCATGGCCTGTCGTACACGACGTTCGCCTACTCGGACCTTGCGCTGGACGCTGCACGGCGCGAAGTTGCATTCACCGTGACGAACATGGGGCAGCGGCCCGGCGCGGACGTTCCGCAGGTGTACGCGCGTCTACCGCGGAGCGCGGGTGAGGCCTTCGATCGTCTCGTGGCCTGGCAGCGTGTGCAGCTCGCACCCGGAGAATCGAAGCGCATCACGCTCGCCCTCGAACCGCGCTACCTGTCGGTCTTCGACGCGCGCAAGGATCGTTGGGAGCTGAAGCGCGGCACGTACGCCATCAGCGTGGGCCATTCCGCGATCGACAAGAGCTTGAGTGGCACGATGCGGTTGCAGGCTGCGCGGCCATGAAGCCGCTGCCGTCGCCGCTCGCGTGCGATGGCTGCACCCCTGCGAGTCGGCCGGTGGTGGCGAGGCTCGCCGTGCTCTGAGGCTCGATGGCCGCCGATCGCATCCGCAAGATCGTCATCGTCGGCGGCGGGATCGCCGGATGGACTGCGGCCGCGGTGCTCGCGCGGTTTCTGCCGCGCGAGCACACGCGCATCGAGCTCATCGAGTGGGACGAGGGCGACGCCGCGGGCGTGGGGCTCGGGGTCGGCGCCGCGGCCGTCCCGTCCATTCACGCCCTTCATGCGCTGCTCGCCATCGAGGAACGTGACTTTCTGCGCGCGACCCAGGGCACGTTCAAGCTGGGCATCGAGTTTCGCGACTGGGGTCGCCCCGACAACGTGTACGCGCATTGCTTCGGGGACTTCGGTGCGCCGATCGAAGGCGTTTCGGTTCACCATCACTGGCTGAAGCTGCGTGCATTGGGCGATACCACCGCGCTCGGTGAGTACTCGCTTCCGTACGTCGCCGGCAGGCTCGGGCGCTTTGCGCCGCCGCGTTCGAATGCGCGTTCGCCGATGTCCTCGTACGAGTACGCGTATCACATCGATGGCGCGCTCTACGCGCGCTATCTGCGAGCCCATGCGGAAGCGCGCGGCGTCGTGCGGCGCGAGGGCAAGGTCGTCGATGTCTATCTGCGGGGGATGGACGGCTTCGTCGAGACGCTCACGCTGGAAGACGGCGAGCGCGTCGACGCGGATTTCTTCATCGACGCCTCCGGCTCGCGCGGGCTGCTCATCGAGGAGGCCCTGCGGGCGGGCTACGAGGACTGGTCGCACTGGCTCCCGTGCAATCGCGCCATCGCCGCGCCTTGCGAGCGCACAGGCGAGCTCACGCCCTACACCATCGCCGCGGCGCGTGACGGCGGCTGGCAATGGCGCATTCCGCTTCAGGATCGCATCGACAATGGATATGTGTACTGCAGTGAGCTCGTCGAGGACGACGAGGCCGAGAGCACGCTCTCCGCCAATCTCGAAGGGCGCGTGCTCGCGGAGCCGCGCGTGCTGCGCTTCACGACGGGCCATCGCAAGCGGTTCTGGAGCCGCAACTGCCTTGCCGTCGGGCTCGCGGCCGGTGTGCTGGAGCCGCTGGAAGCGACAGGCATCCAGCTCATCCAGAGCGCGATGGAGCGCTTCGTTCAGCTCTTCCCCGACAGGGCGTTCGATCCGCGTATCACCAATGAGTACAACCGTGTCACCGCGAACGAATACGCGCGCATTCGCGACTTTCTTATCCTGCATTACTGCATGACCGAGCGCGACGACACCGCGCTCTGGCGCTATTGCCGAACCATGCGGCTACCCGAGCCGCTTCAATACAAGATCGACGTCTTCAGGAGTTGCGGGCGGGTGCCGCTGTACAGCGACGAGTCGTATCAGGAGCCGAGCTGGGTCGCGATCTTCCTCGGGCAGCACGCGTATCCGGATCGGTACGATCCGATCGTCGACCGCATCCCGATCGAGACATTGGAGAGTGAGATGCGACGGCGGCGCACTACGCTTCGCCGCCTCGCGAAAGCGATGCCGACGCACGCGGATTTCCTGTCGCGTCAGCAGTGCGGGTAGGCAACGCGCGGCACGCGCGACGCCACGTAACGCCGGCGCCGTGCCGCCGCCGACACGGTTCGGCCGCCGGCGCCGTGCCGCCGCCGACACGGTTCGGCTGCCGGCGCCGTGCTGCGGCCGAGACGGTTCGGCCGTCGGCGCCGCGTCGCCGCCGACACGGCTCGGCCGCGGCCGTGTCCCCACGCTCGTCGGCCGAATCACATGCCTCGCGCGCGCTGCGCCTTGCGCACGAGCTCGATGAACTCGGCGCGATAGCCGTACTCATCCACGCCGAGCGCGCCTTGCGCCTCGCGGATCACGTCCTCGAAGCTGAGCGATCCCGTGTAGCGGCCGCCGCGCAGCAGCTGCGCGAACCCGGCAACCGCCGTCGAGAACCGAACATCGTCCGCGACCGCCGCGGGCACGCCGGTATTCGCGAGAATCGGCTGCTCGATCAGCCGCGAGCGCACGCCATTCGGCAGCTTGTAGCGGATCTTCAGGAACCCGTACTCGTTGCTCTTCGGTTGCGAATCGGCAGATGCGGCCGCATAACGACGCTCGTCGATGAGCCGTGCCTTCGATCCCACCGGCGTGATCTCGTAGATCACGGTCACCGTATGGCCCGAGCCGATGTCGCCCGCGTCGACCTTGTCGTTGTGGAAGTCCTCGCGGTTGAGCGCGCGCGTTTCGTAACCGACGAGCCGATATTCCGCGACCGTCGCCGGATTGAACTCGACCTGCAGTTTCACGTCCTTGGCGATCGGGAAGAGCGATCCCGTGGATTCGCGAACGAGCACCTTCTTCGCTTCGTTCAGCGTGTCGATGTACGCCGCGACGCCGTTGCCGTTCTGCGCGAGCGCTTGCGCCAGCTCGTCGCGATAGTTGCCCTCGCCGAAGCCGAGCACGGAGAGCAGCACGCCTTTCTCGCGCTCGCGCTCGACGAAACCCTGCAGCTCGTTCTGATCGGTGATGCCGACGTTGAAGTCGCCGTCGGTCGCCAGCAGGATGCGATTGACGCCTTCCTTGCGGAAGCTGCTCTCGGCGAGCTGATACGCGAGCTTGATGCCCTCCGCACCCGCCGTGGAGCCGCCGGGCTCGAGCGAGTTCAGCGCGTGCAGGATCGTGTCCTTCTCCTTCACCGGCGTCGGCGGCAGCACTTCACCCGCTGCACCGGCATACACGACGATCGCGACGGTGTCGGTGGGCTTCAGCGTGTCGAGGAGCAGCGCCATCGAGCGCTGCGCGAGCGGCAGTTTGTCGGGCGCATTCATCGAGCCGCTCACGTCGAGCAGTAGCACGAGGTTCACGTCCGGCTGCTGCCGCGCGGGCAGCTCGTAGCCCTTGATGCCGATGTGGATGAGCTTCTTGCCTTCGCCCCACGGCGAATCGCTCACCGTCACGGTGGGCTTGAAGGGCTGCTCGCGCGAATCGGCCGCCGGCCAGGCGTAGTCGAAGTAGTTGATCATCTCCTCCACGCGCACGGCATCGGGTTGCGGCAACACGCCTTCGCTCAGCTTGCGTCGGACGAAGCTGTACGAGGCCGTGTCCACGTCCACCGAGAAGGTCGAGACGGGCTCGTCGGCGACGCGCTTCACGGGGTTCGTGTCGAAGTGCTGAAACTTGTCGCGCCCCTCGTCGCGAGGCGCGGCCGAGGGCGCCGGCTTCATAGGCGCCGAGACTCTGCGTTTGAACACTTCGCGCAGCCTTGCGGGCCGGCTCTGGGCGACGATCCCCTCGTCGAGGGAGCCGGGCTCGTTGGCTACGTCCGCTGTGCCCACCACGGCCATCGGTGAATTCATCACGCGCTCGTGGATTTCGGCGCCGCTCACGACAACCTCCTCCACGGTGTTGTTCTCCAGCTTCAGGTGTGAAGACAGGTCGACCGCCGGCGGCGGTAAGACGGGTTGCAGCGGCAGCGGTGCAGGCGAGGGCTGCACGGCCGCGGCGCCCGCGCGCGGGTTCTCGCGCTTTGCGCGCACGGCGGGTGCCTCGTGGTCACGTTGCGAGGCGGTCGTTTTCCCGCGAGGTGGAGTGTTTCGCGTCGCGCGTTGAGCCTCCGTGCTCGCCGCTGCGACTCGACGCTCGGCGCTCGGCGTTGCGGGTCCCAGTTCGACGCTCGGCGTTGCGAGCCGCCGGGCCGCGCCCGGCGCAGCGTGCGGCTGTTCGGCGCTCGGCGTTGCGGGCCCTAGTTCGACGCTCGGCGTTGCGAGCCGCCGGGCCTCGCCCGACACAGCTTGCGGCTGTTCTGCGCTCGGCGTGCTCTGCAAACGATCGGCGCTGGGGGCGTCGTGGTGACTCTCGTGCACGATCGTGCTCGGCGCGCTCCTCGTGTCGCCCGCAGTCTGCTGCTCGTTCGCCGGCGCGCGTTGCGCTTGCGGCTCATCTCGAGCCCCGACCTCGCGCACCAGAGGCGCCTCGTCCGCCGACTGAAGATGCAGTCGCACCTGGCGTCGCTCGGGCGGCATCAGCCACACCACCGACACGCCGATCACCAGCACACAAGCGGTCCCGACCGCGCTCCACGCCGCACGCTGCGACGTCCAGCTCGCATCGATCGCCGACCTCCGCTGGCCAAACGACAGCAGCGAGGCAAGCAATCCTTTGCGTGGCGCCGGCTCACGCGCGCGCGTTGCCTCAGCGCCCGCGCTGACCGTCCGCGCGTGCAAGCGCTGGAACTCGGCTAGCGCCGCGCGCTTCGCCCGCAGCCGCGCTTCCGGATCGGGTACCGGAGGATGCGTATGCCGCAACAGAAACTCGAAGGAGTGTGCTTTCATAAGCCACCGCCGCTCATCAGCGCTTCGCGCTTGTTCATGTGCTTGCGGATCGCGTGGACGCGCCACGAGATCGTGGCTTCCGCAACGCCCAGGACCTCACCGGCCTCGGCGTGACTGAGTCCCGCGGCGTGCACGAGCAGCGCCGTCTCGCGCATCCCTTCGCCGAGCTCGTCGAGCTGCTCGAGCAGTTGCGCGAGATAGATCGCGTCCTCGGTGCGCGCCGCCTCCGCGGCCGGCGCGTCTTCGGAGAGGGCGTCGTGATCGTGCCGCTGCTGCGCGCGCTGCCAGTCCTGCGCACAGTGGATCACCAGCCGATACAGCCAGCTCGTGAATGAGGACTGGAAGCGAAACTGCGCCAGGCTGCCGGCCAGCTTGAGACAGGCCTGCTGGGCGATATCCTGCGCGTTGGTCCGGTGACCACACCACTTCCAGGCGAACCGATAGATCGTGTCGTAGTACCGATCGAGCAGCTCTCCAAAGGACGTGACGTCCCCGCTCTGCGCACGCCGGATGAGACCGTTCAGTTGTAGGTCGTCCATGCGACTTCTTCGTTTCGACCGCCGCGGATTAGACGACGGAACTCCTCGAAAGCTTGGAAAGGCTACACTCGCCGCATGCTCTCGCGAGCTTACTTAATGTCGCTGCCCGAGCGCGTCATCCGCTCGGCGCTCGGCTTGAGCGCCGGGCTGCTGCGCGAGGTCGGGGAAGTCGTGCTGCCCCGAGGCGTCCGGCATACGCGGCTCTACAAGAATCTCGTCGACACGACGCTGCGCTTCGTCATCGAGGAGGTCGGCGGCGCCAAGAACGTGTATCCGGCCGCAGAGCCGTCGCAGCTCGACAACTTTCTCGTCCGGCGCGGCGTCGGCAACGCCGTCGAGGTGCTCGGCATCGTCGCGTTTCGCGTCTCGCCCGTCTGGGTGCTCGCCGCGCTGGCCGACCTGAGCGGCCTCGGCCGCCGCATGATCCCGGAGATTGCCGCCGTTCTTCAGTCACAGGGACTCCTCGAGCCCGGAGCGAAGTTCGAGAACGTCGATCAGCTCCTCGACGGGTTAGAGCGCACCTCCGCGCGCCTCGCCGAGACGTTCAACACGCCGCCGCTCGATGTCGCGAGCCTTCGCCGGGAATGGGCGGCGCTGCGCACCGAGGCGCGCGGGCTGAAGCCGGCGCAGTTGCCGTCGCCCAAGGTCATCGGCGACCAGTGGGAAGCGCTGAAGCAGGAGTCGGCGCGGCAGGGGCGGTCCGTCTTCGAAACGTCGTCGATCATGGCGCTGTCGGCAGTGCGCGCGCTGCCCGGCAAGGCGCGCCGGCTCACGGCATCCGCTCGCGTCGGCGCGGTGTACACCGGCAAGGTCGTATCGGCTGCGCTCCTCGATCACTACAGCCGGACGCTGAAGGAGCTGCGCGAGGTGGGATATCTCACCTACGCGAAGCGGCAGCTGAGCCCGTACCTGCGGGCGTGCGTCCGCTTGTTTTCGCAGGAGCAACGCACGTGGACCGAGCGGCTGCTCGACAAATTGCCGGCTAGAAAGAAGTGATGACCTTCACGCCGAGCGACGTGTCCCGATCCATGTTGGGCAATGCGGTCACGGCTTCCGCGAGCGTGATCGTGCGACCGAGCAGCTTGCCCGGCTGCAACCGACCCGTGCGTATCATTTCCAGCATCGCGGGATAGCGGTGCGCCTGCATGCCGTGGCTCCCGATGATCTCCAGCTCTTTCGCGAGCACCTGATCCATCGGCAGTGCGGGTCGGCTCTGCTCGGCGAGCAGGAGCCCGACCTGGATGTGCTTGCCGCGCTTTGCGAGGCAGGCCACCGAGTTACAACATGTCTGCGGGCTGCCGAGCGCATCAATCGACACGTCGGCGCCGCCGCGCGTGAGGTCGCGCACGGCCGCCGGGACGTCCGCGTTCGTGCGCGCATCGAGCGTGACGTGGGCGCCGACGGTGCGGGCAAGCTCGAGTTTGTCCGCCGCGATGTCGATGGCGATGACCTGCGCGCCCAGCGCTCGCGCGATCATGATCGCGGAAAGGCCGACGCCGCCGCAGCCGTGCACCGCGACCCATTGCCCCTCCGTCACGCGCGCTTGATCCACGACGGCGCGAAACGAAGTGGCGAAGCGGCAGCCGAGTGTCGCGGCGGTCTCGAAGCTCAGCTCATCGGGTAAGCGCACGAGATTGAGATCGGCGCGAGGGATGGCGACGTACTCGGCGAACGAGCCCCAGTGCGTGAATCCCGGCTGCAACTGGTGATCGCAGACTTGCTGATTCCCCGAGCGGCACGGCCGGCAGGTGCCGCAGGCGCAGACGAATGGCACGGTGACGCGGTCGCCGACGTTCCATCGGGCGACGAGCTTGCCTTTGGCGGCAACGATGCCCGCGAGCTCATGGCCCGGCACGTGCGGCACGCGAATGTCGGGATCGTGACCCATCCAGCCGTGCCAGTCGCTGCGGCAGAGGCCGGTCGCCTTCACCGCGATGACGACGCCGTCGTCGGGCGGTGCCGGATCAGGCACGTCCTGAACGCTCAGCGGCTGACGAAACTGCTCGTAGAGGACGGCACGCATCGCAAGCGATGCTAGCGCATCTGATCGCCCAGCGGGCCCGCGGGCGCAGCCGCGCCGCGCTTGGCAGCGTGCGTCGCATTCGTCAGAACAGGCTTTCTACGGGGATGGCGCTCGGTGCGGGCGGGGCGCTCGGGGTCGCGTCCACGACGGGCAACATCTCCGAGTCGCCGGTCGCGTTGGCGTCGAGCTGGCGCTGAGCTTCTTCGTTCCGTCGCATCTCCGCAGCTTCAGCGGAGTTGGGAGGCGGCAAGTCCGGATCTACTTGCTCCGGCGCGGACGCCGCCGTGGGCAGATCGGCCACCACGGCGTCGTCGAACGCAGCAGCCGTTTCCGGCGCGTTCTGCTCGGGCGCGGCGCTGAATGGCATCGGCGCAGCCTGCACGTTCGCGACTTGCAGCTTGCGCTCAGGGGTGGCGGGCGTCGCCACATCGTCTCGCACGGCGCGCCAATTCGCGCCCGCGACAGTCACCGCCGCGAGGAAACCGACCGCGACGAGCGTGGCCGCCGGACGACGCGAGATCCACGCCCAACCGTCCGGCGTGCTCGACACCGATCGGGCCGCAGCGCCGCGGTGTTTTGCGGAACCGCCGACATCAAGCCGCTCCGCGCGTATGCCGCGCAGCGCCGACGCGATGGGCGAGAGTGACGCGGCCACTGCGTCGTCGTGCCGCGTCTCACGTGGCTCCGTCATGAGAGGCGCACGTTCGGTCTCAGGAATCTCAGCCGCGGCGACCTCGCCGGGCAGACTCACCATCGACATCGCTACCGCGCATTCCATCGCCATGCGCGCGCCGAGCGTGGGGTTCACGAGGTTCTGCGTGATGTCGATCGCGCGTTGCAGGGCGATTCCGAACAGCACCGGAAGTTGTGCCGGCCGTCGGCAGAATCGCTGCGCAATCGGCAAGACCTGCGGCCAGAGCTGCCGCAGATACACGATGGCCGCACGCCGGGGACGACGTTGCTGCGGGACGCGGACTTGGCCGAAGGCGCGCGTCCCCACGGTCCGCTTCACGTGCGTCACGACGTCGTGGAAATCCGGCGCGGGCTTGCCGAGCTTCTGTACGGCTCGACGCACGAGCGCCCAGATCGACATGGGCGTTCCGGCCAGCGGCCGATGAGGCGCGGGCCCCGACACGTGCCGGCACGCATAGCCCGCCAACGCGCCGAGACAAACCAGGAGCGATTCCGGATGAATGCCTTCGTTGTCCTGAAGCGCACGCAAGATGCGATACAGGACGTATTCGGCCCCGGCATTCATCCTGTTCTGACTGGTCACCTCGCGCCCTCGGTGCGATTCGGGACTCTCGCACGCACCGCGCGCGCCTCGCAAACCGTCGGTTCGCAAAGACAGCCGTCAGAGCGCTTCGAGAAGCGCCATCGGATCCGCACATTCCTGCGGGGTGAACACGAAGCCGAGCGCCGAGCGGCATGCGGGCGCGGCGAGACTCCGGCCGAAGCAGGCGGGGCGGAAGTGGGCGGGGCCGAAGCAGGCGGGGCGGAAGCGGGCGGGGCACAAGCGGGAACAAAGCCGTGTGAAAGCCGCCGCCGAGAGCGACGCGTGCGACGATCACGAGTGTTGTCTCGCCTCGCGCGGCATCCAGTTGCCGCTCGATGCGCCCCGCGGACCCGCTCGCGTGCACGCGCTCAGCAAACGCAAAGACGTACTATGTAGGGAATCTCCGTGCGAGGTGCGACGATCTGCAGGTGGCGATCGACCTCGCGCGTTAGGAGCACAGCGCCGATTCTGCGCGCGCGAGCGGCGATCGCATCGTCCGACGCCTCGCCCATGTCCCGACGCCCAGCAAACTCACCCCGAGGGAAACCGCGAACAGCGCGACTGCACTCGGCTCCGGAATCGTATGGATCGCAAAGATGTCAGGCTGGATCGTGCTGAAACGCGAGTCGTTGTCCCACGGATTAAATGTATCGCTCGTCACACAGAAACACGTATGCACCGTGAGCAGCGCAAGATCAGGCTTCAGCGTGAAGGAAGCGAGCAGCGGGTTGTAGTAATCCACCGAGGCGAGTAGGTCACTGTCGAACGGCTGAAACTCGTTTGCACCGGTGGACCCAAGGATCGATCCGGCCAAGATCGGCTGAATACCGTTGAGACCGAGCGTCGGGCTCGACGCGAGGAACGCAAACGTGCCGCCCGAGACATTCCCGAAATGATCGACGTGCGCCGAGACGAAATATCTCGCGGTGATGTCGGTGGCGAAGAGGCTTGGGCCGCTCGCGGCAGGGAAGACACTCATCCACGGCCCTTCCCATTCCGATGCGGTGCTCAGCGTCTCCGTGATCGGATCGTAGTGCCACCCGATGCCGCCGGTGTTGTGCTCGGCCCAGAGGACCGTCTGCGCGCCGCCGGAGTCGAACGGATTCGGTATCGATGTGGCGTATGAGCTGGTGGCGAATAGCGAGAGGAGCAGTGCGCCCGTCCATTTGCTGCGAATCACGAGACCCCCGAAATGCGAGTTCCAATGTGGAGTTCCAATGTGGAAAGAACGAGCATCGTCTGTGCCACCGCTCCAAATTCTCTTGGTCGACAGAGACTTGACGAAGCGGAGCGCTGCGGGCGAGAGCGCGCTGTAAGAGTGGCCGACAGGGCAGCTCGTACGTGAGTGTCGTGCTTGCGCGACGGACGATCCGCACATTGGGAATTCGGGTGTATGCACTTGGCGACAACCATCGCACGGTGCCTTCAGCGATTTCGTCGATGTGCGAGCGGATCTGCTCCTGTGTTAGCGGATGTGCTCTTGCTGAGCAGACGTTGGTGATTGGCGTTCGAGCGCACGTGCTCTTGCTGAGCAGACGTGCTGATTGGCGTCGAGCGTACGTGCTGTTGTTGAGCAGGCGTGCAAATTAGCGTTCGAGCCCACGTGCTTGCTCAAGCAGACGTGCTGGGGTGTTCGACCGGACGTGTTCGTGCCTCGAGCGCTGTGCTCGTGCCTCGCGCGGATGGGCTCGTACTTCGGGCCGACGTACTGGTGCTTCGAGCGGACGTGCTGGTGCTTCGAGCGGACGTGCTGGTGCTTCGAGTCGACGTGCTGGTGCTTCGAGCGGCGTGCTAGTGCTTCGAGCTGACGTGCTCGTGCTTCGAGCGGACGTGCTCGTGCTTCGAGTCGACATCGACGTGCCTCGCGCGGCCGTGCACCTCCGCCGCGCAAGGCCTCCGGCGATTCGCCGGCATCTCTCAGATGTCGAACTTCACGCCCTGCGCCAGCGGCAGCGTCGTTCCGTAGTTGATCGTGTTCGTCGCTCGGCGCATGTAAGCCTTCCACGAATCGGAGCCGGCCTCGCGACCGCCACCGGTCTCCTTCTCGCCGCCGAACGCGCCGCCGATTTCGGCTCCGGACGGACCGATGTTCACGTTCGCGATTCCGCAGTCGGATCCTTCGGAGGACATGAAGCGC
>DASZSS010000217.1:0-8528 GCA_035548535.1 Steroidobacteraceae bacterium | reverse complement strand
GCTGCGGGTGCGCGCGAGCGCGTCCGCCAACGTACTGTAGGCGCGCCCGCCCATCGCGATGTGATAGTCGATGTCGATGAGCTTGCGCGCGAAGCTCTGCGCGAAGAAGCCGGCGATGAAGAGCGAGACGTCGCCGAGCCGCTGCAGGCCGCGATGGCGATCCGCCGTGCTCGGCGCGTCGAGCGCCTCGGTGAGCATGACCACCAGCGGCTTCATGCGCGTCCCCTCGGGCGTCTGCTCGTACAGCGCCTCGGAGCGCGCGAAGAGGGTCAGCAGGTTGACGACGTAGTGTTCGGTTTGATCCTCGACGGCCAGGTGTTGGCGTTCGAGGGCGCCATGGAGCGCGTCGTGGAAGAACTCGCGGAGGTTCGCGACCGGCACCACGCGCGTGGAAAGATCATCACCCTCGTACATCATCGACCTCCAGCATCGACTCCGTGCATCTTTCTGGATCGGCGAGCGCTTGCCAAAGTTCAACGAGCCGCACGCACCGTTCCGTGATCGAATGCTCCAAATGCCGTGCCAGCACGTTGGCACTCAACCCGCTACACTGCTGATACATGGCAACGGTTCCGCGCGGGGGGCTGCTCGGCCTCACGGGTTATCACTGGGTCGTCCTCATCGCAGCCTGGCTGGGTTGGGGCTTCGATGTCTTCGACGCCCTCTTGTTCAACTTCGTCGCGCCCAATGCGGTTCCCACGCTGCTCGGGCTGCCTCTCGGCAGCCCCGAGGCGCGCCAGGCGACGGTGTTCTGGACGGGCGCGCTCACCTCCATTCTCCTCGTCGGCTGGGCCGCCGGCGGGCTCCTCTTCGGCTGGTTCGCCGACCGTTTCGGCCGCAAGCGTGCGCTCTTCGCGACGATCGCACTCTATGCGTGCGGCACGGCCCTCTGCGCAATTGCCACGGACATGTGGCAACTTGTCCTGTTCCGCGTGCTCGCGAGCCTCGGCATCGGCGGCGAGTGGGCCGTCGGCGCCTCGCTGGTCGCGGAAACGGTGCCGGAGACGCGGCGCGTGGAGGCGGCTACCATTGTCTACACCTCGTCGCCGCTCGGCATCCTTCTCGCGAGCACAGTGAACTACCACATCGCCGGCGTCTGGCTTGCGGACGCGCCGGCAACGTCGTGGCGCTACGTGTTCCTCTGCGGGCTGGCGCCCGTGCTGGCCGCATTCTTCGCGCGCTTGTTCGTGCGCGAGAGCGAAGTGTGGGAGAAGGAAGTTCGCCACGCGTCCCCACCGCGCATCCTGGAGCTGTTCACCAAGGACGTGCGCGCGCGAACGATCAGCGGCATGGTGGCGGCCGTCACCGCGCTTCTCACGTGGTGGGCCTGCAATGCCTTCGTCCCGCTGCTCGGCGCGACGCTCGCGAGCGAGCACGCGGCGGCGACCGGCATGACCGCCGAGGCGGGCCGCGTCCTCGCGGAGGCGTGGAAGTCGCAGGCATCGAACGCCTTCAATCTGGGCGGACTGATCGGCGCGCTCGCCGCTATCCCGCTGGCCCGCTTCATGGGCCGGCGGACGATGTTCGTCACGTACTTCGCGTATTCGGCGGTGCTGCTGTTCGCGACGTTCGGTCTCCCTCTTGCCCCGGAAGCACGCGTGAGGATGCTGTTCGCGGTGGGCATGGGCGTCTACGGGGTCTTCAGCACGTTCGTGTTCTATCTGCCGGAGCTGTTCCCGCCGCGGCTGCGCGCGACGGGTTCCGGGCTCTGCTACAACATCGGCCGCGTCGTCGCGGCGCTCGGCCCCACCGCGGTCGGCCTCATTTCGGCCGCCGCGGGTGGGTCGAGCGACATCATCGTGCGGACGATGTTCTGGCTGGGCGTGTTTCCGCTCGTCACCGCGCTCGCCGCGCGCTTCATCATCATCGAGACTCGGGGCCACTCTCTTCCGGTCTAGCTCCGGCGCGGTACCAGTCGATCTTGCGCGTCACGACCATCACGGTCGCAAGGATTGCGAAGAGACCGATCGCACCGGTGAGCAGCGAGTAATCCTCCGAGGTGACGAGCAAGTAGAGCAGCCCGTACACGAGGGCGAACGCAGCAGCCGCGCCGCTGCCCGCCAGCATGCTGCGAAACGCGCCCGCGATGTACACACCCAGCAGCGCGCACAGCGCGACGGCAGCCACGCCGTACGCCGTCATGAACCCCACGTGCTCTGCCAGCGCCAGCAAGAGCAGATAGAACACGCTGAGCGCGAGTCCCGTGAGGCCATACTGAATCGGGTGCAACGGCTCGTTCGCGACATGTTCCCAGAGGAACAGGGTGAGCAGGCTCAGCGCGATGAAGAGCCCCGCGTATTTCACGGACCGCTCGGCTCGCTGGTAGAGATCGACCGGTTGCACGAGATCGACGCCGAAGGCGCTGTCCTGCAGAGCCGACGCGTCGATCTCGTACTGGAACCATTGGCTGCCATACGCACGGTTCAGATCCAGCACGTCCCAGCTCGCACGGAAGCCTCCGGCGTCGATCTGGTGATCGCTCGGCAGAAAGCCGCGGGCGAAGCCCGGATCGGGCCAGTTCCCGGTGAGCTTCAGTCCGGTCGATCGGGCGAGTGGCAGGAACTGCAGCGACGTCGTACCCGCCACGACGAGCGACACGTCGAACGTGCTCGGGCCCGCGCGCAGGTCGGCATCCGAGCGCAACGGCGCGCTGATGGCGGTGATCGGGAATCCGGGATGCGGCTCGAAAGCACCCGCGACGAGACTCTCGCCGTTCATCGTCACGTTCCGCACGCCGCGGGCGTCGGAGACGGGCAGCAGCAGTCGCGCGCGCTCGAGCTGCAGCGTCACGCCCGTCTGCGCCGCGGTGAGCGCGGCGACCTTCGCCGCCACATCGAATCTCGCGACGGCGCGCACTTTCGCGAGATACACCGGCACCTCGTAAACGCCGAGCTTGCGCCGCTCCTCCTGCACCGTGAGGGTCGACTCGAGCTCCAGCGAATCGGGCAGCACGTACCAGTCGCGCAGCGCCTTGTGCAGCTCGCGGGCCTGACTATCGGCAACGGTCACGGTCGCGGGGATCGCGAGGATCGGCCCGCCAAGGAGCTGGCGCCCGCCCCATCCGCGCGAGACGCTGGCGATCGCCTGCTCGCGCAGCGCCGCGCGCTCGTTCACGAGATTGCGCAGCATCTGGACGGGAATCAGTAACAGCAGCGCGACCCCCGCCACGACCATCGCTTTGACGAGGGCGCTCGATGCGAATCTCATCCGACTTCTCCCTGTGTTCGACGGCTGATGTCTAGCCGCGCACAAGGTGATGCGCGCGAATGGCGCGCGCGTGGCGGGACTCTGGCGGATTGTGGCGTATGATGGGCCGCGGCGGCGCTCCCGAACGGCGCCCATTCACTGCGTCGCGAAAACCCCATGTCGGAATTCACGCTGGTCATCGGTAACAAGAACTATTCGTCGTGGTCGCTGCGGCCCTGGATGCTCATGAAGCACCTCGGCCTCGAGTTCGAGGAGAAGCAGATCCTGCTCGACACGCCGACCTTCAAAGAGGAGATCGCGCAATTCGGGCCGAGCGGGCGCGTGCCGGTGCTGAAGCACGGCGACGTCACGGTGTGGGAGTCGCTCGCGATCTGCGAATACCTCGCGGACCTGACCGGCAAGGGCTGGCCGCGGGATCGCAACGCGCGAGCCTTCGCGCGCGCAGTGTGCGCGGAGATGCATTCGGGCTTCGTGAACTTGCGTATGGAGTGGCCGTTCAATGCGCGCGCCCGCAATCGACGCACGGTGATGACGCCGGGGCTCGAAGCCGACATCGATCGCATCGATGAGATCTGGATCGACTGCCGCCGGCGGTTCGGCAACGAGCGGGGGCCGTGGCTCTTCGGCGAGTACTCGATCGCCGATGCCATGTACGCGCCCGTCGTCTTGCGCTTCAACACCTATCGAGCGCAGGTTTCGGACACGACGCGGTGGTACATGGCGACGGCGCTCGAAGACCCGGCCTTGCAGAGCTGGGTGCACGCCGCGCAGCTCGAACCCTGGAAGCTCGCCAAGTCCGAGGTGGGTTGATCCGCCAGCGGCGTGTCAATTCCGAGCGCCGCGCAGGAGCAGTCGAGCCGATGATGAGCCGCGGGTCGCTGATCCGGCAACACGCCGCCTTGAAGTTGGCGAGTCCGGCAACACGCCGCTCGGAGGTTGGCGAGTCTGGCAGCGGCGCGCCAATTCCGAGCGCCGCGCAGGAGCAGTCGAGCCGGTGATGAGCCGCGAGTCGGCTTCGGCAGCACGCCGCCTTGAAGTTGGCGAGTCCGGCAGCATGCGCTCCGAAGTTGGCCAGTCCGGTAGCGGCGCGCGCGACCGGCCGAACAGGGGGCACGTCAGCCCGCTGCGCCTGCCCGCAAGCGCCCGCTAGAATGCACGATCCTGTTTGCCGATAGGCGCGCGATCATGTTGCCCAACGTACGTTTTCTTTTCGGAGTCTTGAGTCTCCTCGCGGCCGGAGCGCTGCTCGCGCAACCTGCCGCCAAGCCCTTCACGGTCGACGATCTCGTGCGGCTGAAGCGCCTGACCGACCCGCGCACCTCGCCCGATGGACGCTACGTCGTCTTCACGCTGAGCGAGACGGACATGGAGGCGAACAAGCGCCGCACGGACCTGTGGCTGCTCGACCTCGATGCCAAGGACGCAAGCCCGCGGCGGCTCACTCAGAATCCTGCGAACGACTCCAGCCCGCGCTGGTCCGCGGACGGCAAGAGCATCTATTTCCTCTCCACGCGCTCGGGCACCTCGCAGGTATGGCGGCTGCAGCTCGCCGGCGGCGAGGCCACGCAAGTGACGGACTATCCGCGCGACATCGGCTCGCTCGCAGTCGCGCCCACGGGCAATCGCATCGCCGTCAGCATGGAAGTGTTCATCGACTGCGCGGACCTGAAATGCACGAAGGATCGGGCCGACGCGAAAGAGAAGCAGAAGGCGACCGGCCGCGTGTACGACCGGCTGTTCGTGCGGCACTGGGACACGTGGAGCGACGGCACGCGCTCGCATCTCTTCGTCGCGGACATCGGGGCCGACGGCAAGGCGAGCACGCCCGTCGATGTCTCGAAGGGGCTCGATGGGGATGTGCCCTCGAAGCCCTTCGGGGGCGACGAGGAGTACGCCTTTACTCCGGACGGCAGCGCAATCGTGTTCTCCATGCGCGTTGCCGGCCGCGAAGAGCCGTGGTCGACCAACTTCGATCTCTATCGCGCGCCGGCCGACGGCTCGGCCGCGCCGACGAATCTCACGGCGGCCAACAAGGCATGGGACACGCAGCCGGTCTTTCTCGCGAACGGTGACATGGCCTATCTCGCGATGGAGCGCCCGGGCTTCGAGGCGGATCGCTTTCACGTCGTGCTGCGCGATGCGAAGACGGGCGCGATCCGGCCGCTCACGCTGTCGTGGGATCGCTCGGTCAGTCATCTCGGCGTGACGGGCGATGGCAAGCGCTTGCTTGCCACGACGGAGGATGTGGGACAGGAAGCGTTGTACGTGATCGACGTGCCGAGCGGCACGCCTCACAAACTGGTCGGCATGGGCATGGTCTCCGACTACTCGGCGGCGAAGGGCTCGGTCGTCTACGCGCTCGCGAGTCTCGGCGGCCCGGCCGATCTCTATTCCGTTCGCGTGAGCGGCGGCACTCCGCGACGCCTCACGTCGGTCAACGAGGCCGTGCTCGGCCAGCGCGCCATGAGCGCCTACGAGCAGTTCAGTTTCAAAGGCTGGAACGACGAGACGGTGTACGGCTATGTCATGAAGCCGTATGGCTTCACCGCCGGCGCGCGCTATCCGGTCGCGTTCATCGTTCACGGCGGGCCCCAGGCGAGCTTCGCGAATGCGTGGAGCTATCGCTGGAATCCGCAGGTGTTCGCCGGTCAGGGTTACGGCGTCGTGTTCATCGACTTTCACGGCTCGCCGGGCTACGGGCAGGCGTTCACCGATTCCATCAGCAAGGACTGGGGTGGCAAGCCGCTCGAAGACTTGCAGAAAGGGCTCGCGGCCGCGCTCGAGAAATATCCGTGGCTCGATGGCAGCAACGCGTGCGCGCTCGGCGCCTCCTATGGCGGCTTCATGATCAACTGGATCGCCGGCAAGTGGTCGGATCGGTTCAAGTGTCTCGTCAACCACGACGGCGTCTTCGATCAGCGCATGATGTACTACGCGACCGAGGAGCTGTGGTTTCCGGAGTGGGAGAACGGCGGGCCGTACTACGCCAACCCGCAGGCCTACGAGAAGTTCAACCCGGCGGACTTCGTCACCAATTGGCGCACGCCGATGCTCGTCATCCACAGCGAGCAGGACTTCCGCGTGCCACTCGAGCAAGGGCTCGGGACGTTCACAGCGCTACAGCGGCAGGGCATTCCGAGCCGGTTGCTCACGTTTCCCGACGAGAACCATTGGGTGCTGAAGCCCGCGAACAGCGTGCAGTGGCACCACGCCGTGTTCGACTGGCTCGCGAGCTACTTGAAGCCGCAGGAGCGCCACGAGCCCGCGCCCTCGAGCGCGTCGTCGCAGTAAGGGGCGCCTTGCGGCGCTATTCGCGATGACTGGCGCCACGCGATGAGCAGCGCCACGGGATGAGCTACGCGAGGCGGTGAGGCGAGCGTCGCAGTGAGCCGAGCGTCGCGGCAAGTTGAGCGTCGCGGCGAATTGAGCGTCGCGGTGAGTCGAGCGCCCCGCAAGCGAAGCGCGACCGACATCGGATCTTGACGAGAGCGCCGTGAGTCAGTTGCCGGAGCGCTTGCGGTACCGATAGAACGGCTCGCCCGTCTCGCCCCGCACGAGCTCGCCGTTCGCGCCGTAAGCAAGCTCGGCGAGCGCCAGCGTGCCGGAGGTGAGCTCGCCGCGCATCTCGAGCCGCACGCTGCCGCCGAGCGCCGGCACCGTTGCGCGGCATCCGCCCGCGGGATTCTCACCCGCGAATTCGAGGCCGCTCGCGGCTCTCTTCCACAGCAGATCGCAGCCGACCATCGGCTGCGCGTCGTTGTACATCATCCCCGTGAACACTCGCGGATTCGAGTAACCTTCACGCCAGCGTGCCGGCTCGTTCAAGGTGTACAGCGTTTCGAGCACGCCGCCCTTCACCGCCTGGAACGACAACAAGCGCTGCCGCGTCACGCGGCGCGGATCGCCTGTGACGCTCTCGTGCAGGTAGAAGACGTAGTCGCCGAACGTCGGCATGTGAATGGGAACGATCGTGAGCGACAACGCGGTGTGCGGCTCACGGCCCTGCTGCGCGTCCTGCCGAACCTGCTCGGAGTTGTCGTAGTTACCCGGTAACCACGCCACGAGCTGCGCGAGATCGGCTTCGGACTTTTTCATCTCGCTCGCGCAGGACGCCACGAGTGCGCAACAGACGAGGGCGAGCGCGCGCGGCAGGCTACCCATAGAACGCGCGCCACTCCGCCTGATACGACATGCCGAGCGTGATGAGCCGCCCCAGCAGATCGTCATATGCAATGCCGGCAGCGCGCGCGGACTGCGCGAAATCTTCTTCGGCCTCGAGGTTGGGATTGGCATTCGCTTCCAGCACATACACCTGTCCGTCGGCGGTCACGCGGAAATCCATGCGGGCGCAGCCCGAGAGCCCGAGCGCGCGATAGATGCGGCGCGAGAGCGTATCCAGTCGCGCGCTGACGGGCGGCGGCAGATCTTCCGCCGCGCGCGTCGTGATCCCGTACTTGCTCTGGTATTTCTTGTCCCACTTCACTTTGCGCGTGGCGATCGCGGGCAGCGATTCGGGAAGCGAGCCGAACACCATCTCCCACACCGGCAGCCGCGTGAGGCGCTCGTTCCCGAGCACGCCCACGTACAGCTCGCGGCCTTCGATGAATTCCTCGACCAGCGCATCCGATCCAACCTGCTCATGCACGAACTGCACGCGCTCCTTCAGCTTCACCGCATCCTCGACGACCGAGGCCTGCGCAATGCCGAGCGAGGCATCTTCCACCGTCGATTTCACGAAGAGAGGGAAGCGCAGCTTGCGCGGCGCGCGGAACTTCACGCCCTTGCGGAACACGGCGAACTGCGGCGTCGGGATGCGATGAAACGCCAGCAACTGCTTGGAGAGCGCCTTGTCGCGCGAGAGGAGCAAGCCGCGCGGATTGCAGCCCGTGTACGGCTGGCGCATGAGCTCGAGAAACGCCACGACGTGCTGGTCGTACGTGACGATGCCGTCGAACTCTTCCAGCAGGTTGAACGCGACGTCCGGCTTCCAGTCCGAGATGATCGTGCGCAGCTCGGTGAGGCTATCGAGCACGCCGACGCAGCGAACCTCGTGGCCCATCTTGCGCAACGTGCTCGTCACGTCGTACTCGGTGCGCCACTCTTCGATTTCCTTGGCAGTGTGACCTTCCAGCGTCTCCGGCGGAATGAGGCTCGCATGAACGACGACGAGCACCCGCAATTTCTTCATAGTGCGAGCTGCGGAGTCTCGCCCTGTCCGTACAGACGTGTCAGCCGCAGCAACATCCATTGCACGTGACGCACGACGTGGCGCCGGTTGCCGCGTACGAACAGTTTGAGCGTCTCGCTGCGCTCGATCACCA
>DASZSS010000216.1:0-2826 GCA_035548535.1 Steroidobacteraceae bacterium | reverse complement strand
AGCCCAATCCCAAAGGCCGACAGCACGCCCGCGAGCGGATGGATCAACACTCGCGACATTCCCAACGCATCGGCGACGAGACACGCATGCTGCCCACCGGCCCCTCCGAAGCAGACGAGCGTGTACGCGGTCACGTCATAGCCGCGTGCGATCGAAATGCGCTTGATGGCGTTCGCAACGCTTTCGACTGCGATTGCGAGGAAGCCGCCGGCGATTTCGCGCGGCTCGCGGCGCACGCCCGTGGCACGCTCGATTTCCGCCGCAAGCTCGGCGAACTTGCGGGCCACGATGTCCGCGTCCAGTCGCTCGTTCCCGTGCGGACCGAATACGGCGGGGAAGAATTCGGGTTGCAGCTTCCCCACCATGACATTGCAGTCGGTGATGGTGAGCGGCCCGCCGCGCCGATAGCACGCGGGGCCGGGATCGGCGCCGGCCGACTCCGGTCCGACGCGAAAGCGCGCGCCGTCGAATCGGCAAATGGACCCGCCGCCTGCGGCGATCGTATGGATGTTCATCATCGGCGCGCGCAGGCGGACGCCTGCAACGACGCTCTCGAAGTTGCGCTCGTAAGCGCCGGCGTAGTGGGAGACATCCGTCGATGTGCCGCCCATGTCGAAGCCGATTGCTCGCTCGAACCCCGCCGCATTCGCGGCGCGCGCCATGCCGACGATGCCGCCGGCCGGGCCGGAGAGAATCGCATCTTTGCCCTGAAACGCGCTCGCCGCCGCGAGCCCGCCGTTCGACTGCATGAACGAGAGGCGGACGCTGGGTCCGAGCGCCGCGCCGATCTGCTCGACGTAGCGGCGCAGGATGGGTGAGACGTACGCATCGACGACCGTCGTATCGCCGCGCCCGACCAGCTTCATCAGCCGGCTCGTCTCGTGGCTCGTCGAGACGCGTGTGAACCCGATCTCCCGCGCGAGCGCAGCGACTCGTCGTTCATGTTCCGGGTAGCGATACCCGTGCATGAATACGATGGCGATCGAGCGAATGCCGTCGTCGAATGCTCTCTGGAGCACGGGGCGAGCAGCAGACTCGTCCAGCGCACGCACGACGTCGCCGTGCGCCGTCACGCGCTCGTCGATCTCGACCACGCGCTCGTACAACTGGCTCGGCAGCACGATGTGCCGAGCAAAGATGTGCGGCCGCTTCTGATCGCCGATGCGCAGCGCGTCCGCGAACCCGCGCGTGATCGCCAGGAGCGTGCGGTCGCCTTTGCGTTCGAGGAGCGCGTTCGTCGCGACCGTCGTGCCCATCTTGACGGCTTCGATCTCGCGGCTGGGCAGCGGCTCGTCGGGACCGAGGCCCATGAGGTCGCGGATGCCTTGCAAGGCCGCGTCCTGATAGCGCTCGGGATTCGCGGAGAGGAGCTTGTGAGTGCGCAGCGTGCCGTCCGGTAGCCGCGCGATGACGTCCGTGAACGTGCCGCCGCGATCAATCCAGAACTGCCAGCCGCGATGCCGGTTTCCCATGCGAGCAGAGTGTAGCGGCACCATTAGCGCGAGTGGCGTTCCGCCGCATCCAAGCCACCGAATCGCGTGTAGGTGTCCCGTGTCGGCGTCGCCAGCTTGCCGGCAAGCGTCTCGGCCGTCGCCGAGATGTGCTCCTCCGCAGCCGCGAACACCCGGCGGTAGAGATCGCGACACAGCTCGTACGCCCGCGTCCCGATCCAGTCGGCGGGCAGAAGAGAGTGAGGCAGCAGCGGGTCGCGCAGATGGATCTTGCGGTACTGGTGAATGAGCAGGGTGCGAATGACGAAGGCCGTTTCAGGCGCTGCAGTCGTGCGGCCGTTCAGCAGCGCTTGCAAGGGCTGAAAGCTCGCGACGAATCGCTGGTAGCTGCGCGCGAGCTCGCCGAGGTCCCAGCCCGCCTGCAGCAGGGCCTGATCGGCGTCCGGCCCTTCGCTGGCCGCGCGCAGGATGACGGCACCACTATCGAGGCGCAGCTCCGTGAGCTGGCTGCGCGTGTCGGCGACGCTGCGGCTCGGATGCGCGAGCATGTCCGCGCTGATCTGCCCGAACCCGAGCCAGGCCATCTCCTCGCGAATGCGCTCGCGCCGCGCCCGCGGGCCCGGCGGTACGAAAATGAGCGTCCAGTGTCCGTCCCACTCCCCAGGGGCCTCGCCGTAGATGCGCTGGGTGGCCTCGGCGAAACGGCCGCGGCCGTGCTCGGTGAGGAAGTACTCGCTCTGGCGGCCGGAACGGCGGAACTCGAGCCAGCCCTCCTGTGCGAGCCTGCCGACGGAGGTGCGCACGAGCCGCTCCGGAATGCCGAAGGGCTGGGCGAGGCGAATGAGGCTCCCGAGCGTCACGGTGCCGCCGCGGGGGGCGATGGCATCGCCGAACACGGTGATCAGCAGCGAGCCGCTGCGCACCGGCCGCTGCCGCTGAAACTTCGCGACCAGCGTATGCGTGGCCTGAGTCAAGCGCTCGGACATGGCGGGATATTGTGACACAAAAAAACTTGTGACCGCATGGTTTCTGTGTCACATTACCGGAGCCTGATCAACTTGGAGAAGTCCGTGTACACCCAGGGCCTCGATTCGCTCGGCAAAGACGCCCTCCACGTCGCACAGGCGGATACCGCCGCCCTCGAAGCGCGCTTTCAGGCGCGCATCGACGCCGAAGAGAAGATCGAGCCCAAGGATTGGATGCCGGACGCGTACCGTCACACGCTGATCCGCCAGATCTCGCAGCACGCGCACTCGGAGATCGTGGGCATGCTGCCCGAAGGCAACTGGATCACGCGCGCGCCGACGCTCCGGCGCAAAGCCGTGCTCATCGCCAAGGTGCAGGATGAAGGCGGGCACGGCATGTATCTCTACAG
>DASZSS010000215.1:0-2724 GCA_035548535.1 Steroidobacteraceae bacterium | reverse complement strand
ACCGTCTCGGGTGTGGCGGCGTTCGTGCCGGGCAGCGGCACAACACCAGTCCCCGTAACGGTGTCTCGCGACGTCGCTTACGCGGTCGGGAACGTCGGCATGCACTCGCAGCTCGTGGGCACGGCGAGCGACACCGTTGCTCAGCTCTTCGCCGATTCGACGGGCAATCTCGGCGCATTTGCCGCACCCTTCGATGGCGCGAAGGACACCGTTTTCCGGCTCAATTTCGGAACCGTCGTGAACGCCGGCTTCGATGCGGCCACCGGAATTCGTTGGGGCCGCTGGGACGGCACCAACTTCTACGTGACATCCCCTGGGCACGCGACCCTGAAGGCGGACCTCACCGCGCAATCCTTGCACTGGATCACGGGCAACAGTTACGGCGCGGCGCCCGTGATCCCGCTCAGCGGGACAGCGGACTACGCGCTCGTCGGTAACACGGATCCAACCGACACACTGGGCAACGTCGGCACACTCGGCGCCGCCAGCTTTTCCGCGGACTTCACGAATCTGACGGTGCACAGCGCGGTGACCATGACGATCGGCGGCCGCAACTGGTTCGCTCGCGGCAGCGGAACGTTCAACGCGAACAGCACGCTTTTCAACGGTACGTACGACACCGTCAGCGTCGCGAACGTGCTCACGGGATCGGGCAACTTCTCAGGATTCGTCACGTTGCCGCGCATCGGCGCGGGCAGCATTGGGGGCGCGGGTCTGGCGTACAGCATCGTCAGCGATCCCGCGGATCTCGGGACAGTGAGCGGTGCGCTGGCATTCCAGCAAGGCGCCGGTGCTCTCGTCACACCGCAGGCGTTCGGCGCGCGCGATATCGCATACCTCGTGCCCCTCGCCGTGTACGACACGGCGCAAGTGGTGCGTGCTCCGGAGACGAGCTACGCCGTCGACGAAAGCTTCTCGCTGACGCAAGTGCCCGTGCGCGATTCAAGCGGCGAGCTCAAGGGATTGAGCAAAGGCTCGAGTCTGCTCGCCGAGTCCGCGGCGAGTGGCGTCGTGATGATGCGCTGGGGGCGCTGGGCCGGTGGAGACATCGTCGACACTTCGATCCCTCCGGGCACGAGCTCGCCACTCGCTCTCGGACAGAGCAGTTTGCATTGGATCGAGAGTGCAGACATGACGTCGGCACCGGTGATGCCGACCACCGGCAGCGCAAGCTATCAGCTCATCGGCGCAACGACGCCGACGGATCGCGCGGGCCACTTCGGCACGCTCAACAGCGCGACGTTGAACGCCGACTTCACCGCGCAGCGAGTCGATGCGAGCGTCGACATCACCATCAACGGCGAGAGCTGGAAGGCGAGCGGTCTTGGCTCCATCGGCGCCGCCGGCGCTCTGCAATCAAATCATTTCGCCGGCACATTCACGAACGGCGCCGTCGGTGCGAGCGGCACGACGCCGAGCGGGTCCTTCGCAGGATTCTTCACGAATCCCGGCGCGACGAGCGGCGTTCCCATCGGCGCGGGCTTCACATACACGCTCGGCGACACGACCACCGGCGCGAGCGTCGACGGCGCGGCCGTTTTTCACAAGCCTTAACACTGCGCGACGCGGACGAACGTCTCGCTCGCGCGCATCATTCTTCTTCGAGTTGCATGCGATTGACGACAGGTTCTCGACTGTCGTCGATCAGCCACGTCTGGCTCTTCATTCATTCGGCATGTACAAAACGACGATCGAACAGGGAGCATGTCCAGCGTGGCAATCAACTCATCCGCACATGGATACGCGAGCGGGTTCTGTCGCCGTGAGGCGACTCGAATGCATCGCGTGCGGCGCCGAGCACGCAGAACATGCGCACTGCGTACCGATGGATCGACTGCGCTGATGTCTCGTCCTCAGCGCCGCGCGGAGTGTCGCAACACGCAATGCGTCGCACGCAGTCACTGATGGAGTCGTCACAGCGAACGGTGTGAAGTGATGAGGAAGGCGGGGATATCGATTGTCGCGGCGGCGCTCGCGCTGGTCGCATGCGGCAGCGGAGACGATGGAGAGGCGCGGGATGTAGGGGCGAGCCCGGCCCCGAGCGGCAGCGGCGGATGCACGGGCTCGTGTGCGTCGGCAAGCACGTTCCTGACGACCGACGACGTCCAGAGCGTCATTGCGCGAGCGGTCGCGGAGGCGCAGGCGCGTAACACACCTGCCACGATCGCCGTGGTGGATCGTGTCGGCAACGTGCTCGGCGTGTTCGCAATGACGGGTGCGCCGGGGACCGTGACGATCACTTCCCAAAGCGGCGGTCCCGCGATCGACGGCGGCCTCGAGGGCGTCAACATCATTCCAGCCGCACTCGCCGCGATCGCGAAAGCGGTGACGGGCGCGTATCTGTCGAGCGAAGGCAATGCGTTCAGCACGCGCACGGCGAGTCAGATCGTTCAGGAGCATTTCAATCCCGGCGAAACGCTCGCCTCGAGCGGTCCGCTGAGTGGCGTGCAGTTCAGTCAGTTGCCGTGCTCGGATCTGAACACGCGCTTCACTGGCGGCGCGCCGGATGCGGGGCCGAAGCGCTCGCCGCTCGGCCTCTCGGCGGATCCGGGCGGCTTTCCGCTGTACAAGAGCGGCACGCCGGTCGGCGGCGTGGGCATCGAGGCCGACGGCATCTACTCGCTCGATCGCCAGATCACCGATCGGGACGGTGATGATTCCAATCTCGACGAGGTGATCGCGCTCGCGGCCACGTTCGGCTTCGCCGCGCCCGCGGATCGGCGC
>DASZSS010000214.1:0-6090 GCA_035548535.1 Steroidobacteraceae bacterium | reverse complement strand
CAGCACGTGCTTGACCCCTTGCGGGCCCATGACGCGGTGGAAATCGAACTGCAGATAGCGCGCCTCGCGCTGCCCGGTCGCCGTCTCGACGTGAATCTCGAGCTGGCCGAGCGGGTTGATGCTCTTCATCAGGTTCTCGTGGGCGCGATCGCCCCACAGGAGCTTGATGTACTTCATGGCCGTCGCGAGCGTCGCGGGCGGCACCAGGTCCTTCAGCAGCTCTTCGAAGGCGAGGCCGGCGAAATCGGAGCGGCCGAAGAGGCGCGTCAGCGCGTCCGACCACACCGAGCCGATCTTGTAGTCGGCGTCGAGCAGGAAGAAGCCTTCCTTCACCGTTCGCAGAATGTCGCGCGTCTGCTCCTGCGCTTCGCGCGCCGCACGCTCGCTGCGACCCCGCGTGAGCTGCAACCACGCGGCGGCGGCCGCGAGGACGAGGGCCGCGAGCACACCGGTGGACAGCAGGACGCGCAGGCGATTCGCGCCCGTGGAGACTTCCGTCTGCAGGCCGCCGGCCACCGCGGCCAGCAAGCCTTGCAGACGCTTGGCATTCTCACGCGCGAAGAGCTGCGCGCGCTTCACGTCCGCGTAGTGCGTCTTGCCCTCGGGCGAGAGCGAGCTGCCCTCCTCGTCGGAGTCGACGTACGGCTGGCCGGTGAAGTCGACGACGGGGTCGATGACGGGGCCGTACTGCTGCCAGAGCGCGAGCGCCTGCTGCACCTGCGGCGAGTCCTTGAAGTCGCCGAGCTGCTTCATGTCCTTGTCGACCCGATCGACCGTCGCGCGCATGTCGGCGAGCGCCTGGCCCGCGTACGCGCGCGTTTCGAGGCGGTCGCGCAGCGAGTTCAACTGGGCTTCGATCGTGTTGGGATAGGTCTGCAGCACGCTGGCCGTCTGCAACGCCGTGACGTTCGCATTCATCTGCGTGGCCAGACGGAAGCCGGCAATCAGCACGCCGCCCATCACCAGCAGCAGCAACGTGCCGACGCCGACGGTAACGAGTTGGCGGCTGCGGTCTGCTCCAGAAAGATTCATGCAAGTTCTCCGCGGGCTGCCGGGCTCTTATTCGCTCGGCAGGTTGAAACGGATAGTCGTGCGTGCCGGCACTTCCTGCGGCACGTTGTCGATGACGAGCGGCTCATAGCGCCAGCGCTTCACGGCCGCGATCGCGGCGCGGTCGAAGGTGCCGGCCGGCTCGGCCGAGACGACGCGGATGTCGATCGGCTCGCCCGAGGTGCTCACCGTGAATTCCACGGTCACCGAGCCGCTGATCTTCTGGGCGAGCGCGCGCTCGGGATATTCCGGAGCGGTGTAGCGCGTGCGCTTGAGCTTCGCCTGCAGATCCGCCGGCGAGCTGCGGCCATTTGCGGCAGTGGCCGGCTTCGGCTGATTGCGGCGGGAGAGGCTCGCCTGACGGATCGCGTCGATGTCCTTCTGGTCGGCGCCCCAGCGCTTGGCCTGCGTCAGATCCGCTTCCATCTGCGCGGTCTTGTTGTCGCGGCCGTAGGCGCTCGCGCGATCGAGCAGCTTCGTCGCGAGCTCGCGCGAGCCGGCGACGAGGTACGAGTTGTTCGGATCGACGCTCTGCAGCTGCGTGAGATAGAACGCGGCGCTGTCGTTCGCGGGATCGAGGAGGCGCCCGTCCTTGACGCGCGCCTGCGCGGCGCCGACGAGCTCGGCGATCTGCGCAGCCTGCGCGCGCTGCTTCTGCGACTGCAGGTCGCGGTTGAAAGCATTCAGCTCGGAGGCGCTGACGCCAAGCGATCGCGCTTCGGCGACCCAGCGCTCCATATCCGACGACTTGTTGTTGAGGAACGCTTCGCGCGCCTTGCGCAGATAGGCGGCGGCGATGTCGCGCTGCACGCGCTGCGCGGCGCTCGCGGCCGCCGGACCCATGTCCTTGAGCTGATTGAGATACGCCTCGGCGCTGTCGTCGGAATCGCCGAGGCGCCCGTCCTTGATGCGGTCCTGCGCGAGATTGACGAGACGGGTCTGACGCTGATCGTCCTGGCGCTGCTTGATTTCGGCGCGCCACTTCGCGATCTGCGCATCCGGCACCGAGCCCGACTGCTGCGCGCCCTTCACGAGCGACGCGGCGCGGTCGAGATTGTTGTCGGCGAGCATCTTGGTGATCTGCGCGGTGGCGAGCTTGCCCTCGAGCTCCTTGTTGCGCGGGTCGTCCGGCGTCGCGACCTTCAGATGCGCGAGCGCGAGCGCCGCTTCGTCATAGCGCCCGCCGCCCAGCGCTTCGTCGAAGCGCGCGCTCAGCACCGAGGCGATGCGCTTCAGGCCGTCGCTTGCTTCGCCGTTCGTGGGGTCCACCTTCACGGCGGACCGGTAGTAAAGGAGCGCGTTGTCATTGTTCGGCTCGGTGTAGCGGCGCTCGCGCATGGCGGCGCGCGCCTTCTCGAGCAGCTCGTCCACCGTGCCGTTCACGAGCGCCAGATCGACGACTGGCGCCTTCTCGGCGACGACGTCCTCGTCCGAGAGGTTCGCGGCATCGGCCGAAATCGAGACACTTGGGCGTTTGCCCTCGTCCGCAGCGGGTGCGCTCGGCGTTGCCGGCGCGAGCATGAAGAACCAGAACGCGACGGAGGCGACGACGACCGCTGCCAGTCCCAGGCCGATCATCAGCATGGGCTTCTTGTTGCCCGAGCCCGAGCCCGAGGGGCCGCTGAAGTCGGCGCCCGTGTGTGCGGGCTCGACGGTGATCGGTGCGGACGCGCTCGACGCGTAGAGCGAGCTCTTGCCGGTGCCACCGCCCGCCGGGCGACGTGCGACGGCGTCCGCGACCGCGCCTTCGATCACAGCGGCGGCCTTGCGCCGATCGATAGGAATCGACAGCACCGCGAAGACGTTCGTGCCTTTCAGCGCGAAGGCGGTCTGCTTCTCGGCGTCCGCGCTCGCGAACACCAGCGTGACGATGTGCGGAACCTGTGAGTTGACGCGCTCGATGTCGCCGCGCAAGTCGTCGATGTCGCGCGCATCCACTGCGAGCAGCTGCACCTTGCGGGAGCTCGCCAGTTGCTCGAGAGCCGTTGCGATGGAATCGACGGGGCGGACCGCGGTGGCACCCGAGAGTGCCTCGCCCATTTCCAGCAGGAAGTCATCGCGCGTCGTGACCGCGATGATTTCGGCTGTGGCGCGGGCAGAAGAATGAGTCGGAGCGGAGCCTTCGGCACCGTCGTGCGGGCGCGCTGATGATGGACTGGGCACAGGTACAACTCCCTAAATCCTGGACTGGCTCAATCTCGATTTTTGATTCGATCCGCGGCGCGCAAGCGAATCGCTCCCGCAGAGTTGCTGGGAGCATAAAGAGGCGCCGCACCATCTCCTTGCGTCAGTTCACAATAATGAGAGCCCACGTCGGCGCTCCCCGACGCTTCCCACAAAACGAGAGCGAGCGCGCGTTTTGTCACCTTAGTACGACGTGTGCAGCCCGCGCCAAACGTCTCTGTTCGGCGACCCGGTATGGCCGAAAGTCGCAAGGAACGGCCACGGGACGGGAAGTAGCCGTTATGTCCAGTGATCGCCTACTCTTCGGGGGGATTCGCGGGTTACAGAGTCACTCCTATGCGCGCATTGAAAATTGCGGGAATCGTCGTGGCCGCTCTGGTGGCCCTCGTGCTGCTGGCGCTCGGCGCGCTGCTCCTGTTTGTGAACCCGAACGACTATCGCGACGACATCGCGAAGCTCGTCGAGCAGAAGACCGGCCGGCCGCTCACGATCGGCGGCGACCTTGGGCTGAAGGTGTTCCCGTGGATTGCGCTCGACATTCATGACGTGACGCTCGGCAATCCTTCCGGCTACGGCAACGAGCCGTTCCTCACGGTGCAGCGGGCGAGCGTCGGCGTGAAGCTGCTTCCGTTGCTGAGCAAGCGCGTGGAGGTGAGCCGGGTCGCCATCGACGGCCTCGCCGTGACGCTCGTGAGCCGCAGCGAGACGGAGAACAACTGGAAGGATCTCGGATCGCAGACGCCGGCCGAAGCGCCGAGCTCCTCGGGACCGCCGCCCCAGGCGTCGATCGGCGGGGTCGATATCTCGAATTCCTCGCTCGTCTATCGCGACGAGGCGAAGAAGAGCGTGACGCGGCTGACCGGTCTCGAAGTGCATACGGGTGCGCTGGGCAGCGGCGAGCCGGTGAAAGTGGAGCTGAAGGTCGACTACGACGAGGGCGCGCCGCCCACGCTCGCCCGGGTCGACATGCGGGCGACGGTGCGGCTGCTCGCGCAGAACACGCTGATCGAGGTCAAAGACCTGGACGCGAGCGCGAAGTGGCTCGGCGCGCCGTCCCGGGAATCCGGCGCGGCCGCAAAGCCCGCCGCCGCAAAGAAGAGCGAGCCGCTCGATGTCGTCGTGCGCTCGGACGCATTCACAGTGGACACGAAAGCCGAAACGCTCGCGCTGTCGATGTTCGACGTCAAGGTGGGCGAGCTGCCCATCAAGCTCACGGCCAAAGGCGCGCGCCTGTTCGGGGACTACGTCATCGACGGCAACCTCGCCATCGAGAAGACCTCGGCGCGCAAGCTCATGCAGTCCTTCGGCATCGAGCCGCCGGTCACGAGCGACCCCAAGGCCCTCTCCGTCTTCGCGCTGAAGAGCGACTATTCCCTGACGCCGAAAGAGGCGGGGCTCAAAGCGCTCGATCTCACCCTGGACGACACCCACATCCGGGGACTCGCGGGCATCGAGGACCTGGAGGCCATGTCCCTGCGTTTTGATCTTGGAGTGGACGCAATCAACGTGGATCGATACCTGGCCCCGACCCCGGAGAAGAAGGACGGCACGCCCGCCGCGCCGGCCTCCGCGGCGGCGGCCAAGCCGCCCACCGAGCTGCCCCTCGACGCACTCCGCGCGCTGAACGCGCGGGGGCTGCTGCGCATCGGCAAAGCCACGGTCACGCAACTGCCGTTCACCGATGTCCGCCTGCCGCTCGATGCCAAGGGCGGGCGCGTCCACCTCGGGCCAACGCAGGCCAAGCTGTTCGGCGGCGGCTACAACGGGGACATCCTGCTCGATGCGCGCCCGGCGAAAGCCACACTTTCGCTGAACGAGCACGTGAAGGGCGTTGACGTCGGTGAGCTGCTGAAGGCCAGCCTCGACACGACGCGTGTTGCCGGCAAGGGCAATGCCAACGCTCAGCTCACCGCTTCGGGCAATACGGACGCCGCGCTGTTCAAGTCGCTCGCCGGCAAGATCGACTTCGACATCAAGAATGGTGCCATCACCGGCATCGATCTCTGGTACGAAATCCGACGCGCGCTGGCGCTCTTCAAGCAGCAAGCAGCGCCGGCACGCGAGGCCGGCCCGCCCAAGACCGCATTCAACGCTCTGTCGGGCTCTGCTGTCGTCGACAACGGCGTACTGCGCAACGACGATCTCATTGCGGACATGACGTACCTGAAGGTGAAGGGCAAGGGCACGCTGGCCCTGGAATCACAGGCCATCGACTACCGTCTGACGACAGAGGTGTACAAGCTGCCGCCGTCCGAAGAGGCGCAGCTTGCCGATCTCAAAGCCGCCGAAATACCGGTCACGATCACCGGTACGCTCGCCGACATGAAGGTGCGGCCGGACGTCGAAGGCTATCTCAAGTCGCGCTTCAAGAAGAAAGCCGACGAGAAGATCGAACAGAAGAAGGAGGAACTGAAGAAGAAGCTGAGTGACAAACTCAAAGGTCTCTTCGGGAAGTAGGTACGCGCGCACTGCTGTTGCGCATTTGCGGCTTCAATGCCCGCATCCGGCGCGATACGCATGCCGTAAATCAACCACTTGAGGCGCGAGCGGCGACGCGCGCGCATGTTGTGGGCATTTGGAAGCAGGAATACATTTTGCTTTTACTGTGGTGAACAATCGTTCGTTGTGACCGTCTTATCGTAACGGCTAGCACCGAAGTAGAGGAACATCACGTTTCGTGGCGAAGGATGGATTTAAGTTAAGGCTGAAGCTCGTGATGCCACGGTGCGAGCTTCGCACACGATTAGTCGATTGCACGGGAGGGAAGGACGATGCGACCGCACTCTTCTGACCATCCGGATCCGGCCCGCCGTTCCGAATTCATCGATTCGCTGAGCTCGTTCAGCCGCAACCATC
>DASZSS010000213.1:0-1817 GCA_035548535.1 Steroidobacteraceae bacterium | reverse complement strand
ATCGCGCGAAATGCCGAGCGTCTCCGCGGCGCTGTAGAGATACATGCCGTGCCCGCCTTCATCCTGCACCTTGGCGATGAGCACGGCTTTGCGCCGGAGCGTCGGCGCGCGCGTGATCCAGTTGCCTTCGGGCAGCATGCCGACGATCTCCGAGTGCGCGTGCTGCGAGATCTGGCGGATCAGCGTGTGACGATACGCGTCCGGCATCCAATCCTTGGGCTCGATCTTCTCTTCGGCGTCGATGCGCGCCTGAAAGCGCGCTTCGAGGGCGGCGGTATCCGCGTGCGTGACGTGGAGGGCGTCTTTGCCGAGCGAATCGAGGCCCTGGGTATACACGGACTTCTCCAAGTTGATCAGGCTCGGCTAATGTGACACAGAAATCATGCGGTCACAAGCTTTTTTGTGTCACAATCTCCCGCCATGTCCGAGCGCTTGACTCAGGCCACGCATACGCTGGTCGCGAAGTTTCAACGGCAGCGGCCGGTGCGCAGCGGCTCGCTGCTGATCACCGTGTTCGGCGATGCCATCGCCCCGCGTGGCGGCACCGTGACGCTCGGGAGCCTCATTCGCCTCGCCCAGCCCTTCGGCATTCCGGAGCGGCTCGTGCGCACCTCCGTCGGCAGGCTCGCGCAGGAGGGTTGGCTCGAGTTCCGCCGTTCCGGCCGCCAGAGCGAGTACTTCCTCACCGAGCACGGCCGCGGCCGTTTCGCCGAGGCCACCCAGCGCATCTACGCCGAGGCCTCTGGGGAGTGGGACGGACACTGGACGCTCATCTTCGTACCGCCGGGCCCGCGGGCGCGGCGCGAGCGCATTCGTGAGGAGATGGCCTGGCTCGGGTTCGGGCAGATCAGCGCGGACATGCTCGCGCATCCGAGCCGCAGCGTCGCGGACACGCGCAGCCAGCTCACGGAGCTGCGGCTCGATACGGGTGCCGTCATCCTGCGCGCGGCCAGCGAAGGGCCGGACGCCGATCAGGCCCTGCTGCAGGCGGGGTGGGACCTCGGCGAGCTCGCGCGCAGCTACCAGCGATTCGTCGCGAGCTTTCAGCCCTTGCAAGCGCTGCTGAACGGCCGCACGACCGCAGCGCCTGAAACGGCCTTCGTCATCCGCACCCTGCTCATTCACCAGTACCGCAAGATCCATCTGCGCGACCCGCTGCTGCCTCACACTCTTCTGCCCGCCGACTGGATCGGGACGCGGGCCTACGAGCTCTGTCGCGATCTCTACCGCCGCGTGTTCGCGGCTGCGGAGGAGCACATCTCGGCGACGGCCGAGACGCTTGCCGGCAAGCTGGCGGCGCCGACACGGGACACCTACACGCGATTCGGTGGCTTGGATGCGGCGGAACGCCACTCGCGCTGACGGTGCCGCTACACTCTGCTCGCATGGGAAACCGGCATCGCGGCTGGCAGTTCTGGATCGATCGCGGCGGCACGTTCACGGACGTCATCGCGCGGCTTCCGGACGGCACGCTGCGCACTCACAAGCTCCTCTCCGCGAATCCCGAGCGCTATCAGGACGCAGCCCTGCAAGGCATCCGCGACCTCATGGGCCTCAGTCCCGACGAGCCGCTGCCCAGCGGCGAGATCGAAGCCGTCAAGATGGGCACGACGGTCGCGACCAACGCGCTTCTCGAACGCAAAGGCGACCGCACGCTCCTGGCGATCACGCGCGGCTTCGCGGACGCGCTGCGCATCGGCGATCAGACGCGGCCGCACATCTTTGCTCGACACATCGTGCTGCCGAGCCAGTTGTACGAGCGCGTGGTCGAGATCGACGAGCGCGTGACGGCGTACGGCGAGGTCGTGCGTGCGCTG
>DASZSS010000212.1:0-9246 GCA_035548535.1 Steroidobacteraceae bacterium | reverse complement strand
CCCGTGCGCTACTGGGTGAATCCCGGCTCGCCGAAGGGCTACATCGTCGAAAAGCTGCTGCTCGAAGCCGATCGGAGCGCGCAGCGACAGGTGGTGTCGGGCGATGCCGTGCGTTACGTCGACTGGCTGTTCCCCGGCGTGCTCGGCATGAATCTGATGTTCAGCTGCCTGTTCGGCGTCGGATACGTGGTGCTGCGCTATCGCAAGAGCGGCTTCCTGAAGCGTCTGCACGCGACACCGCTCTCGGCGTTCGAGTTTCTGAGCGCGCAGGTGCTATCGCGTCTCACCCTGACGGCTGTCGTGACGATGGTGCTCTACGCGGGCATCGCGTCGATCATTCACTTCCACAGCGCCGGCAGCCTGTGGCTGCTCGTAATGCTTCTGATCCTCGGATCGCTGTCGATGATCGCACTCGGGCTCACCATCGCCGCGCGCTTCTCGAGCGAGGAGCTTGTCGGTGGGCTGCTGAACCTCCTGACGTGGCCGATGATGCTGCTCTCGGGCATCTGGTTCTCACTCGAAGGCTCGCCGCAATGGGTGCAGTGGATCGCGCAGATCTTTCCGCTCACGCATCTGCTGGATGCGGCGCGCGCCGTCATGCTCGACGGCGCGGGGCTTGCGGCCATCCGCAACGATCTTGCCTATCTCGCCGTGACGGCGGTGGCGTTTCTCGCGTTCGGCGCGTGGTCGTTCCGCTGGCGTGTGGAGTAGCCGGCGCTGCGCGAGCCGCCCGCCGCGCGACGGCTCAGCCCGTCGTGACCTTCGTGAGCAGACGCTTCGCGAGCTCGAAGTCCGGTGCGATGAGCAGCGCGCGCTCCAGCGCGTCCCGCGCTTTCAGCACATCGCCGCGCTCGAGATAGCCGCGGCCCAGATACGTGTAGGCCTCCGCCGCACCCCAACCGGGGGCGCGCCCCACGCCCTGCCGCTCGGTCTCGAATTCCGCCGTCGCCTTCCGCAGCATCGCGAGCGACTCCTCGTCGAGCTTTCCGCCCTGATCTTTCGCGACCGCTTCCAAGAGCAGCACACGCGGATCGCGCGGCGCGAGCTTCACCGCACGCTCCATCTTGTCCGCGCTCTTCGAACCCGCGAGCGGCTTCCAGGGTTTGAGCGTCGCGACGGTGCGCAGACACGCCGACTGGAGCGCGAGAGCGGCCGCAAAATTCGGCTGGGCCTTCAGCGCGCCGTCGAGGCTGTCGACACAGCGCTCCACGGCATCGCGCGCGCGTTCCTTGTCGCGGCTCGAGAGCAGCGCCGCCAGCCTGTAGTTGGCGAGCCCCGCGTAGTAGTACTGCAAAGGCTCCTGCTCGCCCTCGCCCTGCGCGAGCTGATCGGCAAGCTCGGCGAGCGCGCGAGTGTCCTCGGTGTAGAAGGCGTACTGAATGCGCCCTTCCACATCGAGCCACGCAGCGTCGCTAGCCGCATGAGACGCACTACTCGCCGCAACCGCGAGGGCGAGCGGCAGGATGAGGCGGGAAAGCACCGGGGCAGCAGTCAATTGCATCTGAATTTACGCGGCTGCGTTCCGTACAATGTGCGCCGCGCATGACGAACCCTAGCACAGCCGATTTTTCGCTCAACGCGACGACCGTCTCACCCGAGCTCATCGATATCGGCATCAACCTCACACACGATAGTTATGACAGCGACCGCGACGCCGTGCTCGCGCGTGCGGCGGCCGCGGGTGTGACGCAGATGGTCGTCACGGGCGCAAGCGAAGACAGCTCACATAAGGCGGCGGCGCTTGCGCGAGCACACCCGGGCCGACTGTTTGCGACGGCGGGCGTGCATCCCCATCACGCGACGGAGGTCACGGACGCCGTAGCCGAGCAGCTCGAGCTCCTCGCGCACCGGCCCGAAGTGGTGGCGGTGGGCGAATGCGGGCTCGACTACTTCCGCGACTTTTCACCGCGTGACGTGCAGCGCGCCGCGTTCGCACGCCAGCTCGAGATCGCGGCGCGTGTCGGCAAGCCGGTCTTCCTGCATCAGCGCGACGCGCACGACGACTTCATCGCCATCCTGCGCGAGCATCGCGCCGCGCTCGCCGCGGGCGCGGTTGCTCACTGCTTCACTGGCACTGCGGCGGAGCTCGCGGCGTACCTGGATCTCGGGCTCGCGATCGGCATCACGGGCTGGATCAACGACGAGCGCCGTGGTGCGCATCTGCTGCCGCTCATGCGCGAGATTCCCGCCGAGCGCTTGATGGTGGAGACGGACGGCCCGTACCTCCTGCCGCGCGACCTGAGCCCGAAACCGGCTTCACGGCGCAACGAGCCGGCGTATCTTCCGCACATCGCGGCGACCGTGGCGCGCGCTCGCGGCGAGCGCTTCGAGCAGCTCGCGGCGTCGAGCACCGCCGCGGCCCGGCGCTTCTTCCATCTCCCGAATCCACCTCACGATTAGCTCGTAAGTCGTTGTAATTACAGAGGTCATCCATGGACACCCACCGCATCTTCGCGTCCATCGACAAGCAATGGCAGGAGAGCATCGTCGAGCGGCTGAAGAGCTACGTGCGCATCCCGGCGAAGTCGCCGATGTTCGATCCCGACTGGGAGCGCAGCGGCCACATCGAGGCGGGCATGACCCTCATTGCGGACTGGTGCCGCTTGCAGCCGATCCCCGGCATGCGCGTGGAGGTGCGTCGGGTGCCGGGACTCACACCGCTGCTGCTCATCGATGTGCCGGCCGAGCTGCCCGGCACCGTGCTGCTCTACGGGCATATGGACAAGCAACCCGAGTTCACCGGATGGCTGCCCGGGCTCGGGCCTTGGGAGCCGGTGATCCGCGACGGCAAGCTCTACGGTCGCGGCGGTGCGGACGACGGCTACGCCGCGTTCAGCTCACTTGCCGCGATCACGGCGTTGAAGGAGCAGCGGGTGCCGATGCCTCGATGCGTCGTGCTCATCGAGGCGTCTGAAGAAAGCGGCAGTGTTCATCTGCCCGCGCATCTCGAAGCGCTCGGAGACGCGCTCGGCGATCCCTCGCTCGTCGTTTGCCTCGATGCCGAGTCGGGCAACTACGAGCAGGTCTGGTGTACGACCTCCCTGCGCGGCAACCTCACCGGCGAGCTCCGCGTGCGCGTGCTCGAGGAAGGTGTGCATTCCGGTCTGGCAACGGGGATTGCGGCAACGCCATTCCGCATCGTTCAGCAGCTGCTCGCGCGCCTCGAGAACACAGTCACGGGCGACATGCTGCTCGACGAGCTGCAGGTGCCCATCCCCGCGGATCGGCGCGCGCAGATCGCGACGGCTGCCGCAGTGCTCGGTGCCGAGATCGCGGGAAAGATCCCGTTCTCCAAGGGTGTGCAGCCGGTCTCGAACGATCCGGTCGAGCTGCTGATCAATTCGACGTGGCGCGCGACGCTCGCGGTCACCGGCGCGGACGGGCTGCCGCCGATCAAGTCCGCCGGCAACGTGCTGCTACCGGAGATCGCTTTGAAGCTGTCGCTGCGCTTGCCGCCGACGTGCGATCCGAAGCGCGCCGCGGCTGCCGTGCGCGCGGCGCTCGAACGCGACCCGCCCTACGGTGCGCAGGTGCAGTTCACCGTCAGCTCGCATGCCGGTGGCTGGAATGCGCCGGCATTCGCGCCCTGGCTCGAGCAGTCGATCTCGGCGGCGTCTCGTCAGGTCTTCGGGCGCGACGCGGTGAGCATCGGCGGCGGCGGCACGATTCCGTTCATGGGCATGCTCGGCCAGCAGTTTCCGAAGGCGCAGTTCTTCATCACCGGCGTGCTCGGGCCGCAGTCGAATGCGCACGGCCCGAACGAGTTCCTGCACATCGACTACGCGCGCAGGCTGACGAGCTGCGTGGCGCTCGTGCTCGCCGATCACGCGCAGCAATGTCGCTAGAAGAGCGCGGCTAGAAGAGTCGCGGCTGATTCATCTGGCTCGGCGAGACGGCCTTCTTCAGCGCTTGCCACGCCTCTTCGAAGCGCTCGACGGTGCTCGAGAAGCGCTCCACCGGCGGGAACTCCGAGCGCAGTGAGTCGAGCATCAGCGTCCACTTCGGCAGCCCTTTCGGAAACTTGCCGTTACGCGTGAACACCACGCGCCCCTCGACCGGCACTTCTCCCGCGACGGCTTTCACCGCGGCGATGCGGTCGTAGAGACCGCTCTGGGGATTCGTGAAGGTGGTGCGCGTGGCGCCGTTCATCACCGTCCACTCGCTCATCTGATCGCCGCCGAAGATGTTCCCGTGCACATCGCGCAGATCGATGACCAGGATGCCGAGCGAGGTGAGGAGCAGGAAATCGACGTGGAAATTGCCGCCCATGCCGTCGGGCACGAGCACGTCCACCAGGTTGTCGCAGCCGACGGAACAGACCGCCGCGACCAGCGCCTTGTGCGCGCGGCGCACGCGAAACCAGCGCCACACGAAGGACAGGGCCCAGCCCAGCACGATCGCCGCCGCAACCAAGCCCCAGGTGGTCGGCGGCAACTCCTGCATTACCTCCACGTCTCTCCCTCTTCAGATCGCAGAATACATTCGCAGCGGTCGACCTACAGTGCGCTCCGCAACGCGCCGAGGTCGGCGGCGATCTCGGAGCACTCCGTCGGGCGCGCGAACAGCCGCGCCAGCGCTTCGGGCATCGGCACCGGGCGGCCGATCAGCGGCTCGACGATTTCGCGGAATTTTGCCGGATGCGCGGTGGCCACCAAAACCCAGCGCCCCTTGCGGCGCTGCTCGGTCGAGAGCCGCTCGTAGACCTCGGCGGCGACGGCCGTATGCGGACACCAGATGCGCCCGTAGCGATCGAAATCGGTACGGATACGGGCACGGATCTCCTCGTCCGTCACCGAGTGGGCGCTCGCGAAGGAGCGCAGCTCCGACACGTCTGGAATGAGCGCGCGCAGGCGCTCCATGTTGCTCGGGTTGCCGACGTCCATGGCGGACGCGAGCGTCGGGACGCTCGCCCGCGGACGCCACGCGCCCGTGTCGAAGTAGTCCGGCACCGTGCGGTTCGCATTATGCGCGAGCACGACATCCGCGATGGGCAAGCCGATCTTCTTGGCCCAGATGCAGGCCACAACGTTCCCGAGGTTGCCGCTGGGCACGATGAACGACGCGCGCTCGCGATACTCGCGCCACACCGCCAGGCTCGTTGCCGCGTAATACACCGCCTGCGGCAGAAGCCGGCCGAGATTGATGCTGTTGGCAGAGGAAAGCTCCATCCGCTTGCGCAGCTCGGGATCGGCGAACGCTTCTTTCACCATGCGCTGGCACTCGTCGAACGAGCCGCGCACCGCGAAGGTGTGCACGTTGCCGCCCCAGCACGTGAGCTGCCGCTCCTGTGTCGGCGAGACGAGGCCTTTCGGGAACAGCACGGAGACGCTGATGCCCTCTCGATTGTGAAACGCGGCAGCCACGGCGCCGCCCGTATCACCCGAGGTGGCGACGAGAATCTTCAGCGGCCGGTCCGCCGACGACCGCGCGCGAGCCATGCAGGCGGCAAGAAACCGCGCGCCGAAATCCTTGAAGGCCGCCGTCGGACCGTGGAACAGCTCGAGCACCGCGAGCCGCCCGTCGGGCGAGATCGGCACGAGCGGCGCTGGAAAGTCGAACGCCTCCCGCGTGATCTCCCCGAGCTGCGCTTCGAGCTTATCGCCCGCGGCGAACGGGCCGATCAGCTTCTGCGCCACGCCAGGCAGCGAGCCTTCGTGGCCGAAGGAATCCGCCGTGAGCTTCGGAAAGGAGGTCGGAACGTACAGGCCGCCGTCCGGGGCGATGCCCTGCACGAGCGCATCGCTGAATCCGGCTGTGAGCGCGGCGTCGCGCGTGCTCCTTAATCGCATGCTGCTCATCGGGTCAGGCGGAGGCGACGACACGCGCGCCCGCAGAGTTGATTTCGACGATCCACTTGTCCGCTTCGATCGAGCGCTTCGCGAGCTCCGCGCTCATCGCCTGCATCACCGCGGTGGCGCGTTCGGCGACGGCCCACGCGAACATCGTCGGACCGGCGCCGGAGATGGAGCAGCCGAGCGCGCCCGCGGCGAGCGAGGCGCGTCGCACCTCTGGAAAGCCCGGGATCAGCGCCTGGCGCTGCGGCTCGATCACGACGTCCTCGAACGAGGCCCGGATCATCTCGAGATCGTCCGTGTAACAGCCGGAGATGAAGCCGGCGAGGTTCGCGGTCTGCCAGACGAAATCGGACATCTCCACCGTCTTGCGCAGAATCGCGCGCGCCTGCTTGGTCGAGAGAAACATGTGCGGATGCAGAATCACGGCGCGCACGTCGAGCGGCACCGGAATGCGCTTCACGCGCGGATGATCGATGCCGACGGTCAGCACGAGCCCGCCGAACAGCGACGGCGAGATGTTGTCGACGTGCAGCGAGCCGCTCGCCACCGCCTCGCCCTGCATCGCGAACTTCAGCAGCTCGAGCTTGGTGCACGGCCTATCCAGCAGCGCGTTCGCCGCGACCACCGCACCCACCGCCGACGCGGCGGAGCCCCCGAGACCGGAGCCGAGGGGGATGCCCTTCTCGATCTCCATCTCGAAACCGAAGCCGGGTTTCAACGCCTCCTGCATCGCGAGCAGCGCGCGCCCGGCGGTGTTCTTCGCCGGGTCCTGCGGCAAGTCGCCGGCAACGCCGCGCACGGCACGAATGCGCACGCCCGGCTCCGAGCGACGGTAGACCGTGACGCGATCGCCGAGCGCATCGACCGAGAAGCCGAGGATGTCGAACCCGATGGCAACGTTGCCGACCGAGGCCGGCGCGAACGCCGTGGCATGCTGGACGCTCACAGGCGGGCTCCGAGATAGGCCGCGAGACGCAGCACGTCGGCGAACACGCCGCCCGCCGTGACTTCCGGACCAGCGCCCGGCCCCTGCACGATGAGCGGATTGTCGCAGTACCGGCGCGTCTCGTAGCGCACGACGTTGTCGGTGAGCGCGATGTTCGCGAACGCGTGCCGCGTGTCGAGCTCGACGAGGCCGACGGTCGCCTTGCCGTCCGCCGTGATCCGGCCGACGTAGCGAAGCACGTGGCCGCGGGCGCGCGCGGCATCGAGATGGCCGCGCATGGCGGCATCGTGCCCCGGCAGCTTCGCGAGGAATTCGTCGATCGAGCCTTTTTCCAGACCCGCGGGCACGAGGCTCTGCACCTTCACGTCCGCGAGCTCGAGCTCGAGCCCCATCTCGCGCCCGAGGATGATCAGCTTGCGCGCCACGTCCATGCCGGAGAGGTCGTCGCGCGGATCGGGCTCGGTGTAGCCGCGCTGCTTCGCGTCCCGCACGATGTCGGAGAACGGCGTGCGGCCGTCATAGACGTTGAACAGATACGCGAGCGTGCCCGAGAAGATGCCTTCGATGCTGACGATGTCGTCACCTGTGTCGCGCAGATCGCGCAGCGTCTGGATGACGGGCAAGCCCGCGCCGACCGTCGTCTCATAGAGATAGTGAGCGCCGCTCAGGCGCCGCCCGTCGTGCAGACTGCGGTAGTAGCTGTATTCCGCGCTGTTCGCCTTCTTGTTCGGCGTGACCACGTGGATGCCGCGCGCGAGCCAGTCCGCGTAACGACGGCCGATGCCCTCGTTCGCCGTGCAATCGATGAGCACCGTGTGCGGCAGATAGTCGACGTGCACGTGATCGACGAACCTCGCGAGGTCGGCCGGCACGGCGCGCTGCTCGAGCTCCTCTTTCCAGTTCGCAAGGCTGATGCCGGTGTCCGACAGCAGCATGCGCTTGGAGTCGAGAATGCCGCGCACGCGCAGATCGACCTTGAACTTCTCGTGCAACCGCGCGGCCTGCGACGCGAACTGCGCGAGCAGAACGCGGCCCACGGTACCCGGCCCGATGAGACCGATCGACAGCGTGTGCGGCGACAGATAGAAGCCGGCGTGCGCGGCGCGCAGCGCTTTCGTGGCTTCACGTCCATCGATGACGACGGAGATGTTGCGCTCGGACGCACCCTGCGCGATTGCGCGCACGTTGATGCTCGCGTTGCCGAGCGAGTTGAACACCTTCGCGGACACGCCGGGCGTTCCCGCCATGCCGTCGCCGACGATCGCAAGGATCGCGAGATCGGCGTCGACATCGACGTTCTGGATCTGCCCTTCCTTCAGCTCGCGCGCGAACGCTTCGCGCACGACGGCGGCGGCGCGCTCGGCCTGGTCCTGCGGAATGGCGCAGCAGATCGAATGCTCCGAGCTGCCCTGCGAGATGAGGATCACCGAGATCCCCTCCTCGCGCAGCGCGCCGAACAGGCGGTGCGCCGTGCCGGGCACGCCGATCATGCCGGCGCCTTCGAGATTGATGAGCGCCACCCGCTCGATCGTCGTGATGCCCTTGACGGGCAACGCCGAGTCGGGCCGCGCACAGATCAGGCTGCCCTTCTTCTCAGGCGCGAAGGTGTTGCGAATCCAGATCGGAATGCCGCGGCCGACGGCCGGCGCCATCGTTTGCGGATGGATCACCTTGGCGCCGAAGTACGCGAGCTCCATCGCCTCGTTGTACGACAGCGAGTCGATGATCGTGGCGCCGGGCACGCGGCGCGGATCGGCCGAGAGGACGCCGTCGACGTCCGTCCAGATCTGAATCTCGCGCGCACCGAGCAGTGCACCGAAAATGGAGCCGGAGAAATCGCTGCCATTGCGGCCGAGCGTCGTCTGCACGCCGCGCCGGTCCGATGCGACGAAGCCCGTGATGATGAGCGTGCCCGCGAAATCCTTCGGCACGGCGGCGGCGAGCTTCTCTTGCGATTCCGCCCACTGCACCGCCGGCCCGAGCGGGCCCCACTCGACGATCAGCACCGTGCGGGCATCGAGCCACCTGACGGGGCCGGGGCGGCCGCCGCGCTCCTCGAAATAGCGGTGGAACAGACGTGTCGACCACAGCTCGCCATAGCCGGCGATGAGGTCGCTCACATTGCGCGCGGCGGCGCGTGTGAGCCGCACGGTGTGCAGGATGCCTTCGAGGTCGTGACAGTCACGGTCGAATCCCGCGAGGAACAGGCGGGCCGATTCCGGATGCAGCAGCGCCTCGGCGATGGCCGCATGACGCGTGCGCAGCTTGCCGATCTCGGCGCGATAGCTCTCGTCCTGCTGCTCGGCCAGCGCTATGAGCTTCAGGAGCGCGTCGGTGACCCCGCGGCACGCGGAGAGCACCACACCCAGCGGGCCGGGCGGCTGCGCGATGAGGATGTCGGCGACGCGGCGAAAACAGTCGGCGTCGGCGACGCTCGAGCCGCCAAACTTGTGCACGACCCAGGAATCGGAGTTGGGCATCGAAGTAGGAATTCAGGCCGGGAAA
>DASZSS010000211.1:0-4973 GCA_035548535.1 Steroidobacteraceae bacterium | reverse complement strand
GTGGATGGCCTACGTGAAGAAGAACAACCTGCCGGGCGGCGACAAGCGCGTCACCAACGACCCGATGGAGGCCACGTACATCGGCATCCACATGTGGGCGCAGGCCGTCGAGCAGGCGCACACGACGAACGTCGACGCCGTCCGCCAGGCGATCGGCTACCAGCACTTCCAGTCGCCGTCGGGCTTCGACATCACGATGGACGCCGAGAACCACCACCTGCACAAGCCGGTCTACATCGGCGAGGTCAAGGCCGACGGTCAGTTCCACGTCGTGTGGAAGACGGACGGCCCGATCAAGGCGCAGGCGTGGAGCCCGTACATCCCGGACGACAAGGGCAAGATCGCCAACTGGCTGTACCCGTGGGCGTGCGGCAACTGCACGGCCGCGAAGTTCGGCGGCGCGGGCGAGGTCGCGGGCAAATAGCGCGCAAGTAGCGTACGAGAAGTCGCAGAAGGAATTCGAAGTTACGCAATGATAAAAACCGGCGTGAGTCGCGTGAGGAGAACGTCGAGCATGAACATCGGTCGTTCAGCTGTGGTGGGGGCCCTGCTGACGATCGTGGTGCTCGCGTCCTCGCGCGCTCACGCCGGACCTCTCGAGGACGGTGTGCAAGGATTGGCGGCGACCGACGATGACAAGCTCGTCGAGGCGCTGCGCAAGCTCGCGGCCCTCGACGACGCGCGGGCCTGGCCCGCGCTCGACGCGCTCTGCGACGACCGCCTCAAGGTCGCCAGCGACGGGCGCGTGTACGTGTACGACTCGAAGACGCGCGACGTGCGCGACCCCATCACGCTCGCCGTCGTGAGCCCGGCGCCCGCCGGCCTCAAGGACGTCGAGGTCAGCAACGAGGTTCGGCGCGTTGCCAACCCCGTGCTCGCTCAGCTCAAGCTTTCGTCTTCCGTGGCCGCCGATCGCCTGGCCGCCGCCGAAGAGCTCTCGAAGGGCGGCGACGAAGACGCCGCCGTCATGCTGCACAAGGCGCTCGACAAGGAGCGCGATCCCAAGGTTCACGACGCGCTCGCGCTTGCGGTGGCGCGCATCGATCTGCACGGCACGAACGTCGACGCCAAGGTCGCGGCGCTCGGCGCCGTCGCGAAGTCGGCGAACGACGAGTTCCTCGCCGACGTCAAGCACATGCTCACGAAGACCGACGACGGCAAAGACGTCGAGCCCGACCCTCGCGTGCGCGCGGCCGCGCAGGCCGCCGTCAACGCCATCGAGAGCCACCAGCGTTTGATCACGGTGCTCGGCAGCCTGTTGCACGGCATCTCGCTCGCGAGCGTCTTGTTGTTCGCGGCGCTCGGCCTCGCCGTGACGTTCGGCCTGCTGGGCGTCATCAACATGGCCCACGGCGAGATGCTCATGCTGGGCGCGTACTCGACCTACGCCGTGCAGCAGCTCTTCCTGTCGACGTTCCCGGGCGCGCTGCGCTGGTACCTCATCGTCGCGATCCCCGTGGCGTTCGTCGTCACGGCCGTCGTCGGCATGATCCTCGAGCGCGGCGTGATTCGCTTCCTCTACGGCCGTCCGCTCGAGACGCTGCTCGCGACCTGGGGCATCAGCCTCGGCCTCATCCAGACGGTGCGCCTCATCTTCGGCGCGCAGAACGTCTCGGTCGCGAACCCAGACTGGCTCTCGGGCGGCGTCGAGATCGCGCAGGGCCTCGTCCTTCCGTGGAGCCGCGTGGGCGTGGTCGCGTTCTGCATCGTCGTCGCCGCGGGCGTGTGGTTCCTCTTGCAGCGCACGCGCCTCGGCCTCTACGTCCGCGCCGTCACGCAGAACCGCGCCATGGCCGCCTGCATGGGCATCTCGACGAAGCGCATCGACACGATGATGTTCGGTCTCGGCTCGGGCATCGCCGGCCTCGGCGGCGTCGCGCTCTCGCAGCTCGGCAACGTCGGCCCCGAGCTGGGGCAGGGCTACATCATCGATTCGTTCATGGTCGTCGTGCTCGGCGGCGTCGGCCGCCTCGCGGGCGCCGTCGCCGCGGCCTTCGGCCTCGGCGTCGTCAACAAGATCCTCGAGCCCCTCGCGGGCGCCGTCACCGGAAAGATCGTCGTGCTCACCTGCATCATCTTGTTCATCCAACGTCGACCGCAGGGGTTGTTCGCCATCAAGGGACGCGTGGAGGCTTAGGCGTGAAAGACCGCCTGTTTCAGATCCACTCGCCGCGCGCGTGGATCGTCCTCGCGATCCTCGCCGTCGTGCTGCTGGCCGTCGTGCCGGCGGTCGCGCCCGCGTCTTTGATTCCGCTGCTCGGCAAGTTCCTGTGCTTCGGCATCGTCGCGCTCGCGATGGACTTGCTGTGGGGCTACGCCGGCATCCTCAGCCTCGGCCACGGACTGTTCTTCGCGCTGGGCGGGTACGGCATGGGCATGTACCTCATGCGCTCGATCGCGGGCGAGGGCGTGTACCGCAGCAACCTTCCCGACTTCATGGTGTTCCTCGACTGGAAGGAGCTGCCCTGGTACTGGCACGGCTTCGACAACTTCGGCTTCGCGGCGGTCATGGCGCTGCTCGCGCCGGGGCTGCTCGCGCTCGTGTTCGGGTGGCTCACGTTCCGCTCGCGCATCAAGGGCGTGTACCTGTCGATCGTCACGCAGGCTTTGACCTACGCGGCGATGCTGCTCTTCTTCCAGAACGCGACCGGCTTCGGCGGCAACAACGGCCTCACCGACTTCAAGCGCATCCTCGGCTATTCTTTGCAAGCCGACGGGACCAAGGTGGCGCTCTACGTGATCACGGTGTGCGCGCTCTTCGCGAGCTATTTCGGCTGCCGTGCGCTCGTGAACAGCAAGGTCGGGCGCGTGCTGCGCGCGGTGCGCGATCAAGAGAGCAAGGTCATGTTCTGCGGCTACAACCCGCGCGACTACAAGCTCTTCGCGTGGACGTTCGCGGCGGTTCTGACCGGGCTCGCCGGGGCGCTGTACGTCCCGCAGGTCGGCATCATCAACCCGAGCGAGATGGAGCCATCGGCTTCGATCGAGATGGCGATCTGGGTGGCGGTCGGCGGGCGCGCCACCTTACTCGGGGCGTTGCTCGGGGCCGGCGTGGTCAACGGCATGAAGAGCTGGCTCACGGCCAGCTATCCAGACGCGTGGCTGTACGCGTTGGCGGCCCTGTTCGTGCTCGTCACGTTGCTGTTGCCCGAGGGCCTGGTCGGGCTACTGCGGCGGATCGGGCCGCTCGAGCGGGCGCGCGCGAAGCCGCCGAGCGCGCCGCGCGTGAGCAGCGGCCTCTCCGCCGGCGCGGCCCCCGTCGAGACCACGCAGGGGAAGGCCTGAGCATGCGCGAAACCCAGAGCTCCACACCCGACGCGGCCAGCGCGGCCAAACCCCAGACCGGTTGGGAGAATTCGATCCTGTTCGTCGACGACGTGAGCGTGAGCTTCGACGGCTTTTTGGCCATCGAGCATCTGAGCCTGGTGCTCGAGCCGGGCGAGCTGCGCTGCATCATCGGCCCGAACGGCGCCGGCAAGACCACGATGCTCGACGTCATCACGGGCAAGACACGGCCCACCTCGGGTCGCGTGTTCATGCACGGCCAGCGCATCGAGCTCACCTCGCGCAGCGAGTACGAGATCGCGCGGCTCGGCGTGGGGCGTAAGTTCCAACGGCCCACGGTGTTCCCGGGCCACACCGTCGCCGAGAATCTGGAGCTCGCGCTGGCGGCGCCCAAAGGTGTGTTCCGCAGCTTGCTGCGGCGCGTGAGCCCGGCGGAGGGCGAGAAGCTCGACCAGATCTTGGCGACCGTGGGCCTGCGCGCCGAGCGCACGCGCGCGGCGGGGCTGCTCTCGCACGGGCAGAAGCAGTGGCTCGAGATCGGCATGCTGCTCGCGCAAGATCCGCGAGTTTTGTTGGTCGACGAGCCGGTCGCGGGGATGACCCACCAAGAGGTGGAGCGCACGGCGGAGCTGCTCTTGAGCTTGGCCGGGGCGCATACGGTGGTGGTGATCGAGCACGACATGGACTTCGTGCGCAGCATCGCGCGCAAGGTCACGGTGCTCCACGAAGGGAGCGTGCTGGCCGAGGGGACGATGGAGCAGGTGCAACGCGACCCGCGCGTCACCGAGGTGTACCTGGGCGAGGCGGCATGACCCTGGCGCTCTCCAACATCGAGCAGTTCTATGGCGAGAGCCACACGCTCTGGGACGTGAGCTTCTCGCTCGAGCCGGGGCGCTGCACGTGTCTCATGGGCCGCAACGGCGTGGGTAAGACGACGTTGCTCAAGACGGTGATGGGCCTGGTGCCGGCAGCTTCCGGCAGCGCGCGCTTCGATGGCATCGAGCTGCTCGGCAAGAGCACGCCGCGCCGCGCCGAGCTCGGCATCGGCTACGTCCCGCAGGGGCGCGAGATCTTCCCGCAGCTCACGGTCGAGGAGAACTTGAAGCTGGGCTTGCCCGCGCGCCGCGACAGAGTGCGAACCATCCCCGAGAAGATCTACGAACTCTTTCCGGTGCTGAAAGACATGCGCCAGCGGCGCGGGGGAGATCTCTCGGGCGGCCAGCAGCAGCAGCTGGCGATCGGGCGCGCGCTCGTGCTCGACCCGAAGCTGCTGGTGCTCGACGAGCCGGCGGAGGGCATCCAGCCGAACATCGTCGCGGAAATTGGACATCTCATCACGCGTCTGTGCAAAGAGTTCAGGATGACCGTGCTCTTGGTGGAGCAAAAGCTGCCGTTCGTGCGCAAGTTCGGCGATTCTTTCGTCATCCTCGACAAAGGTCGGGTCGTGGCGAACGGCCCGCTCCGCGAGCTCTCGGACGCGCTGGTCGCGCGGCATCTCGTGGTCTGAACGAAGGGTCGCGAATGTGGAGCGTTCGGGACCCTGAAGCGGACGAGCTTGCGCCATCGGCTGCGCAGGGCCCGCATACGGCGCGTGCGCGCTCCGCCACGGCGCCGATAGCGCGAATCGATGACGGTGCGTCCGGCGTGGATTCGCATGGTCGCGCGGATGAACCTGCGGCGACGCTCGA
>DASZSS010000210.1:0-3765 GCA_035548535.1 Steroidobacteraceae bacterium | reverse complement strand
ACAATGGACGATCAGGCATCAGGGCTCCCGCGGCAGCGCCGGGCGCCGCTCGCGCTCTCAGTCGTTACTCAGGTCCTAAAAGTCGATGCAGCGGCCTTTACGTTCCCAATCGCCGTAGCGTGTGGGCTCGGGACCGGCGGGGCCGCCGATCTCCTCGGGACGCATCGCTGGGGCCTGCGGCGCGCGCGGCGCCGGCTCGGACGACGATTGGACGAGCGCTCCGTCAGCGCCCGACTCGCTCGCATTCTGCATGGCGCGGCATTTTGCCAGAATTCGCTCGTCGGGACCAGAAAGCTCTGGAAAAACAATGCTGAATGAATCTGCCGCAACGGCCTCACGCACGGCGCACGCCGCGCTCGGCGCGGTCCGCGTGCAGGGCGCGGATGCCGTGCGGTTTCTGCAGGGTCAATTGTCGAACGACATCGAGCAATTGCAGCCGGATGCGCCCTTGTACGCAGGCCTACACAACCCGCAGGGCCGCGTCATCGCTCTTCTGCGGCTGTACAGGCTCGCGCCAGACGATGTCCTCGCCGTGCTGCCTCGGGAGCTCGCGCCCGCAGTGGCCGCGCGCCTCGCGAAGTTCGTGCTGCGCGCCAAGGCCAAAGTGACGGATGCGTCGGACGACAGCGTGTTCACCAGCTCGAGCGCCTTCGCGCAGCCCTCCGCCGCGGAACGGATCGCGGCGGGCGTGCCGCAGGTTTATGCGGCGACCTCCGAGCAGTTCGTCGCCCAGATGCTGAACCTCGACGTGATCGGCGCGATCTCGTTCACGAAGGGCTGCTACACGGGCCAAGAAGTGATCGCGCGAGCGCACTACCGCGGCCGCGTGAAGCGGCGCATGCAGCGCTTCCGCACGGTGGGGGCGGAGCTCGCGATCGGTCAGAGCGGAACACTGCGCGATGGACGCAGCTTCCGGGTCGTGGAGGCGGTCACGACGGGGGATGGACACTGTGAGTTTCTCGCAGTCGCGCCCCTCGCTCATGGCAGCGAGGAGCCAGGCGAGGACGCGGGGACATCGAGCGCGACGGCCATCGACGCCGAGCCGCTCGCGTTGCCTTACGAGCTACCGGCGTAGCACGAGGCCGCCCAGCCCCTGCGGGAACGCTCCGGTCTACGCGCTGGCTTAACGCGCTCTTCGTTGGCGCTCGGCGAGCCGAGCCGTGACGATGCCCCTCGCGCGACTGGCCAGTCGACGGGTGCCGCGCCCGCAGGCGCTCAGAGATCGATGAGCTCGACGTTACTCGGCGCGAGCGCCTGACCCAAAAAACGGCTGCCGACGCGCGCGAAGCGCTCGGGGCTATCCGTCGCGAGGAAGCGCACGCCGGTCTTGCGGCCGGGACTCGCGCGCAGCGTTGGGCCCAGTCGCTCGCTGACGGCCTTCGCCGTCGTGGCCGCTGAATCAACCATGCGAACCGATGGCCCGATGGCCGCGCGAATTGCGCCCGCGAGCATCGGGAAATGCGTGCACCCGAGAACGAGCGTGTCGGGCACGGTGCCGCGCGTCGCTGCCGACGCGATGGAACCCGCGCTGCTGCCGAACGCGCCCGATGCGGAAGGGCTCCCGCCCATCCCCGGCACCTCGAACAACGCATCGAGATAGTGGCGCGCCACGCTGACCGCGATCGGCCCTTCGTGCAGGCCCTCTTCCGCGAGCGCGACGAAGAGCTGCGTCGAGCGCGCGCTGACACGCGCATGCGGACGCAAGCGATGGATCGCTTCCTGATACGCGCCGCCGCGCACCGTGCCCTCCGTGCCGATCACCGCGATGTGTCCGGATTTCGAGATGCGGCACGCGGCTTCAGCGCCCGGCTCGATCACACCGATGACAGGCGTCCCTTCGAGGCGGTCCCGGATCGCGGGCAAGCTGGCGGCCGACGCCGTGTTGCACGCGACGACCAAGGCCTTGATGCCGTAGCCGCTCAGCGCTTGCGCCGCCTGCAAGGCGTAGCGAGTGACGGTTTCCGCGCTCTTCGTGCCGTAAGGCAGGCGCGCGGTATCGCCGAGATAAATGAACTGCTCTCCTGGCAGCTCGCCCGCGAGCGCCTTGAGAACCGTGAGCCCCCCTACGCCGGAGTCGAACACTCCGATCGGCTGATCGTTCAATCAGCCTCCGGTCGCATGTGCGGAAACAGGATCACATCGCGGATCGAGGGCGAGTCGGTGAGGAACATCGTCAGTCGATCGATGCCCACTCCGAGACCCGCGGTCGGCGGCATGCCGTATTCGAGCGCCCGCACGTAGTCCGCGTCGTAGAACATGGCTTCTTCGTCGCCGCCCTCCTTGCGCTCGACCTGCGCGCGGAAGCGCGCGGCCTGATCCTCCGGGTCGTTCAGCTCGGAGAAGCCGTTCGCGAGCTCGCGGCCCGCGACGAAGAACTCGAACCGGTCCGTGACGAACGGGTCCGCATCGTTCGCGCGCGACAGCGGCGAGACTTCCGTCGGGTAGGCGTACACGAAGGTCGGGTCCAGGAGGTGCGCCTCGACGGTCTTCTCGAAGATCTCGATCTGCATCTTGCCCGGGCCATCGTGCTTGCCGAGCACGATGCCCAGCCGCTCGCACACGCCGCGCAGATACGCCGGGTCGCGCAGCGAGCGCGCGTCGAGATCCGGATTCTTCTCGAGAATGGCCTGCTCGACCGTCACGCGCTTGAACGGCTTCGCGAGGTCGTACTCGCGGCCCTGGTAGGTGATCTTCGTCGTACCCGCGACCGCGTCGGCGAGGCCCCGCAGCGCCTTCTCGATCCAGTCCATGAGGTCCTTGTAGTCACCCCACGCGAGATAGAGCTCGAGCATCGTGAACTCGGGGTTGTGCTGCGTCGAGAGCCCCTCGTTGCGGAAGTTGCGGTTGATCTCGTACACGCGATCGAAGCCGCCGACGACGAGGCGCTTCAGGTACAGCTCGGGCGCGATGCGCAGGTACATGTCGAGATCGAGCGCATTGTGATGCGTGACGAACGGCTTCGCCGCCGCACCGCCGGGAATCGTCTGCATCATCGGCGTCTCGACTTCGAGGAAGCCGAGCGCATCGAGATAGTCGCGCAGGTAGCGGATGATGCGCGTGCGCGTCTTGAAGACTTCGCGACTGCGCTCGTTGACGATGAGATCGACGTAGCGCTGGCGGTAGCGCGTCTCGGTATCCGAGAGCCCGTGCCACTTGTCGGGCAGCGGCCGCAGGCTCTTCGTGATCAGCCGGATGCGCTCGACGCGCACGCTGAGCTCGCCCGTCTTCGTGCGAAAGAGCATGCCCTCGGCGCCCAGGATGTCGCCCACGTCCCAGCTCTTGAACGCGTCGTACACGGCGTCCCCGACGCTCTCGCGCTGGATGAAGAGCTGGATCAGGCCGGTGCGGTCCGCGATCTTCGCGAAGCTCGCCTTGCCCATGACGCGCTTGAACATCATGCGGCCGCCGACGTGCACGCGCGTCGGGTTGGCTTCGAGCCACGCCTCGTCCTTGTCGTCGTAGCCGTGGTGCAGCTCGCCGGCGAGCGCGTCGCGGCGGAAGTCGTTCGGGTACGCCTGCCCGCGCGCGCGGATCGCGGCGAGCTTCGCGCGGCGCTCGGCGATCAGCTTGTTCTCGTCCTGCGGCTCGGGCGCCGCCGCGGCGGCCTTCTTGTCTGCGGGAGATTCCGTCATGGCTGTTACACGCCCGCCTTCAGCGAGGCTTCGAGAAATTGATCGAGATCGCCGTCGAGCACGGCCTGGGTGTTGCCGACTTCCACGCCGGTGCGCAGATCCTTGATGCGCGACTGATCGAGCACGTAGGAGC
>DASZSS010000209.1:0-2284 GCA_035548535.1 Steroidobacteraceae bacterium | reverse complement strand
CCGGCACTGGCGCCGGCGGGAGAGGGATCAGAGAGACTTCGCCGCTTCAAGTACTTCCTCCACGTGGCCCGGCACTTTCACGCCGCGCCATTCGCGCCGCAGGATGCCGTCCGCGTCGATCAGGAACGTGCTGCGATCGACGCCCATATATTTGCGCCCGTACAAGGTCTTTTCCTTGATGACATCGAAGAGCCGGCAGACTTTCTCGTCGGCGTCCGAGAGCAGCTCGAACGGCAGCGCCTCCTTGTCGCGAAACTTGTCGTGCGAGGCGATGCTATCGCGCGAAATGCCGACGACGCGCACTTTGGCCTTGCGGAACGCGGCGTAGTGGTCCCGGAAGTCCTGGCTCTCCCGAGTGCAGCCGGTCGTCATGTCCTTCGGGTAGAAATAGATCACGAGCTTCTCGCCCTTGCCGTTACGCAGCGTCTCGCGCAGCGACCAGGCCTTGCCACCTGTGACCGGCAGCGTGAAATCCGGAACCTTCTTGCCGACGGCGACCGTCACGACTTCACGGGCTCGAGGATCGCATCGAGGTTCAGCGAGTCGCAGAACTCCATGAACTCCTCGCGCAGATGCGCGACGTGAATGCGGCTGGGTACGTTGACGATCATCTGCACCGAGAACATGGGCGCACCGGTATGCGCGGCCGGATAGCTGCGCGTCGAGACCTCCGCGATATCGATGCCGCGCGTCGCGAAGAACCCCGACAGGCCGGAGACGATGCCGCTCTGGTCGAGGCAGACGACGTCGATCGAGTACGGCAGCATGTCCGTGCGCGCCGGGCGCAGCTCGGTCCGCTTCAGATGAATGCTGAGGCTCGTGCCCTCGGCAAGACGCTTGAGCTCGGTTTCCAGCTTGGCGAGGGCGTGCCAATTGCCGGACACGAGCAGCAGCATGGCGAACTCGGACCCGAGGTTGGCCATACGGCTCTCGCTGATATTGCCGCCGCATTCGCTGATGACGCGGGTCAGCTCGTGAACCATCCCAGTGCGGTCGCTGCCGATCGCCGAAACGGCCAGGTGCTGCTTCATCTTTCCCGAGATTTGGTGGGGTCCGTGGTGCCCGCGGGGAGTGTACCACCCGGCGGGCGCCGCCATAGGCCGGATAAGCGGGGGGACATCGGCGAAGATAGCGCGGCCGCCGGAGCCGTGCGGAGCGCGCTGCGCGCCCATCACGACCGCGAAAATTCAAGAGTTGCACAACGATGTTTCATGGCAGTTTGGTCGCCATCGTCACGCCCATGCGCGACGGCGGGGACGTCGATTTCGATGCGTGGGCGCGCCTGCTGGACTTTCACCTGGAGAATGGGACCGACGGCATCGTCGTCGGGGGCACCACGGGCGAATCCGCGACGATCACTGAAGCTGAGCTGCGCGAGCTGACCGAGCGCGCGTGCGCCCAGATCAAGAAGCGCATTCCCATCATCGTGGGCGCGGGCACGAGCAGTACCGCCACCACGATCGCGCGCACGCGCTGGCTTTCCGAGCTGCCGATCGACGGTTTGCTCGTCGTCACGCCGGCGTACAACCGGCCGCCGCAGGAGGGGCTGTACAGGCATTTCGCGGCAGTCGCCGAGGCGTCGCGCGTGCCGGTCATTCTGTACAACATTCCGAGCCGCACTGCAGTGGACTTGCTGCCGGCGACGGTCGCGCGCCTCGCACAGCTTCCGCAGATCGTCGCGCTGAAGGAGGGCGTCGCGGGCGTCGATCGCGTGCGCGAGCTCCTCGGTGTGGTGCGTCCCGGATTCACCATCCTCAGCGGCGACGACGCCACCGCCCGTGAGGTGTTGCTGGCTGGCGCTCGCGGGGTGATCTCGGTAACCGCGAACGTTGCGCCGCGCGCGATGTCGCAGATGGTCGCGGCCGCCATCAAGGGTGACCGTGTCCGGGCCTCCGAGCTGGACGCGCCACTCGCGGCGCTTCATCGGGACCTGTTCCTCGAAGCGAACCCGATCCCGGCGAAGTGGGCGCTGGAGCGCATGGGCTTGATTCAAGGGGGCATCCGGCTGCCGCTCGTGCCGCTCTCGGCGGGACATCACGCGACGCTCGCCGCGGACCTGCGTGCCGCCGGAGCGCTGAAGTAGGTGAGGGGGATTCGAATGAGTGAGTCGAGCGCACCACGCGTGCGTACGGTGCTTGCGGTCGTGCTGCTGGCGGGCATCGTGAGCGCCACGTCAGGCTGCAATCCCTTCCGCCGCTCCCACGCGGATGCGGTGTGCAAGGGGCCGGAAGGGTATGCGGGTGCCAAGGACCTGCCGCCGCTGAAAATTCCGCCGGGGCTCGAA
>DASZSS010000208.1:0-2077 GCA_035548535.1 Steroidobacteraceae bacterium | reverse complement strand
GCAATGATGCGCAGTCCGTTCCCGCTCGCTTCGATAGCGCGGACGTCTGCGCGACGAATCTCCGCGCCCTGCGCGACGGCCGCTGCTGCGAAGGCGCGCACGACCTCGAGCGGATCGGCGACGTGGCCGCTCTCAGGAAACCAAAGGCCCGCGGCTTGCGGAGCGGTTCCCGACGCAGAGCCGCTCGAGCGCACCACACGAGCCGCGGACTCGAGCAGCTCCGGCGGTGCCACCTCCGTCGGGATACCGAGCCGCTCCATCACGCGCGCTTGCGTCCGCGCGCTCTCCAGCCCGCGCTCGTTCAGCCAAATCTCGTAGTGCCCATTGCATCGGAGCAGATCACTGCGCCCGATCTCGCGCAGCCAGCGCTCGAGCGTCGGCCGGGATGCGCGCACGAGCGGCGCGAGCCACTTGGTGTTCTTCTCTTGCCGAAACGCCGCCCCTGCGAATCGCGCGATCCACGGAAGCATCGCCGGCACACGCCGCAGCGGCAGGTCCAGCGGCCCGCCGAGCGCGACGAGCTGCCGCCAAAAGCCAAACAACAGAGCAGGCGACGGCAGCGGCTCGACCAACTCTGCCGCGATGTGCCCGACGTTGCCGAAGCTCGCGCCGCCGAGCCCCGGTTCCGCACGATCCACGAGCACGACTTTGTGGCCTTCGCGAGCGAGGGCGCAGGCGACGGCGGAGCCGACGACTCCCGCCCCGATGACGGCGATGGCAGCGCGCTCCAACTTCTTCACGGCTCCTGTGATGTGCAGGTGTTGGAGCGCATTCGCGAGCCCGGGCATCGTCTGCTGCCTGCCCGTGCCGGGTTGCGGCCCCGATCGGCGACCGTATACGATCTACGACCCGCGGACAATCCGGGTCCGTCCAGAGACTCCCATGGCGCAACCCCTCTCGTGTAGCTGGCACGGCGTCTTTCCCGCCGCCACCACTCAGTACGACGCCAACCTGCAAGTCGATCTGCAGGCGACGCAAGCCGTGCAAGCCGCGCTCGTGCGCGATGGCGTTCACGGCATGGTGCTGCTCGGCACGGTCGGCGAGAACAATTCGCTCACCGCAGCGGAGAAGCGCGCGGTGCTCAAAGCTGCGCGAGAGGCGGTCGGCGGCAAAGTCCCGCTGATCGCGGGAGTTTCCGAGCTCACGACTGTGGCGGCCGTCGAGTACGCCCGCGACGCCGAGCAGATCGGCATCGACGGCCTCATGGTTCTGCCTGCAATGGTGTACGTGCCGACACCCGCAGAGCTCGCTCATCATTTCCGCACCGTCGCGCGCGCGACGTCGCTGCCGATCATGCTGTACAACAATCCGCCGGCGTACCGCGTGAACATCGGCAAGGAGACGCTCGCGGAGCTCGCCGAAGAGCGCAACATCGTGGCGCTCAAGGAATCCGCGCCCGATCCGCGGCGCTTCACGGATCTCATCAACGCCTTCGGCGACCGATTCGTCCTCTTCGCCGGGCTGGACGACGTGGCGTTCGAGGGTCTGACGCTCGGCGCGAAAGGCTGGGTTTCGGGGCTCACGAACGCGTTCCCCGCGGAGTCGCTGGCTCTCTACGACGCGATCACGCGCGGGGATCTCGAGCGCGCGCGCAAGATCTATCGCTGGTTCATGCCGCTGCTGCATCTCGATGCCGAGCACGATCTCGTGCAGTCGATCAAGCTGGCGGAAGCGATCATGGGCCGTGGCTCCGAGCGCGTGCGACTGCCCCGGCTACCGCTTGCGGGTGAACGACGGGCCGCCGTGACGGCGATGGTCGAGCGCGCGCGGGCTTCGCGGCCGGTGTGAGTGCGTCACCGTGGCGGTGAACACCATTCGCGTCATCGACTCGCACACGGGCGGCGAGCCCACGCGCCTCGTCGTCGAGGGCGGACCCGACTTGGGCGAAGGGCCGCTCGGGGAGCGAGTGCAGCGTTTTCGGGAACGCTTCGACGCCTACCGCTCGGCCATCGTGAACGAGCCGCGCGGCTCGGACGTGCTCGTCGGCGCCCTCCTCTGCAAGCCGCATCGGGCGGACTGCCAGGTCGGCGTCATCTTCTTCAACAACGTCGGCTATCTCGGGATGTGTGGTCACGGC
>DASZSS010000207.1:0-5280 GCA_035548535.1 Steroidobacteraceae bacterium | reverse complement strand
CTCGAATGCATCGGAGGTGAGTCCCGACCTGCCGGCGCGTGGCGCGACCCCGCTAGCGCAAAAGGCGTTCGCGTCGAACGCATCGGAGACGAGTCCCCGGCCCGCCGGCGGCTGGCGCCACCCCTGCTAGCGCAGAAGGCGCTCGCGTCGAACGCATCGGCGACGAGTCCCCTGCCTGCCGGCGCGTGGCGCCACCCCTGCTAGTGCAGAAGGCGTTCGCCTCGAACGCGTCGGAGGCGAGTCCCCCGCCTGCCGGCGCGTGGCGCGACCCCGCTAGCGCAAAAGGCGCTCGCGTCGAACGCATTCTGTTGCCACGTGCCGGCGTGGCACGGCCGCCGGGAGGTCCGCAGCCCGCTAACGCCGCAGCAGCCAGCGGCCCGCCGCGGTCCCGGCGAATCCGAGCATGACGCGCCAGAAGAGACGCTTACGAAGCGGCACCGGACGCGGCGGCACGGCCTTGTAGAAGGCGCTTGCGACTTCGCGATGGACATGCGCCACGCCGTCGAGGATCCAGCTCCGATCGCCGCTCGACAGCCGATATTGCCGCGTGCCGAGGCGTTCTACCCTGGCTTCCTCAAGCGCGTCCGGCAGATCGACAGGGGCGGGACAGGCGAAGGCCATCTGCACGGCCTCGTCCGGGCGATCCTTCGTGCGGCCGACGAGGATGAGCCCGAGCGGCCCCTCGCCGTCGCGCCGGCACGAGATCCATCCTGAGAAGCGAACGATCCCTGGGTTCGCCGCGGCCGTCATTACTTGCGGCCGACCCGTAGTGAAAGCGGCCAGCTCACGGTGCGCGCACGTTGCGGATCGCCCCACGCGGGACTCAGAACCGTCTCGAGCTGGGCCACTGGATCCGTGCCGTGCGCATCGACGTAGCGAGCGGTAGCGGACCAACTGCGCAGATAGCCGAGAAACTGCGCCTGCGTCCAGCTCTCGCGCATGCTGAGCGAGGGGCTCGCGAGCTCCGCGAACGGGAAGCTCAGTGAGCGATAGCCGTCCTCGACGTGTCGCCGCTCGGGCGGCCAGTACGCGCCGACCGTATCCGAGTAGTAGCTCTGCACGAGCCGATCGAGGTTCGGCTCGTTGAGGCGCGGCACGCCATAGGTCCACACTGCCAGCACGCCGCCCGGATGCAGGACCCGTCTCACCTCCGCATAGAACTGCGGCAGATCGAACCAATGCAGCGATTGCGCGACGGTGACGAGATCGACCGAATCGCTTTCGAGCCCGCTCGCTTCCGCCCGCGCGACCGCGTACGTCACGCGCGGATGCGGGCGCGCGGCGGCGATCTGCTGGGCGCTCGCATCCGTACCGATGACGGATTCGAAGTGCTCGCCGAGATCGACGGTCGCTTGACCGCTGCCGCAGGCGCAATCCCAGGCCCGCTTGCGCGCCGGGCTCGTGCGCGCGAGGAAATCGAACAGGGCGCCCGGATAGTGCGGGCGAAACTCCGCGTACTGAGCGGCGAGGCGCGAAAAATGATCCTTGAAGTGCAACGCGAAGTCCCGTGCGCGCGATGAGCTGATCCTGCGCGGACTATGCCGCGGATTCCAGGTCCCAGACTGTGAGCGGCACCCCACGACGCAGCCAGAACCCCGCGCCCAGCTCGCGAAAATTCGGGCGCAGCCCGGCGCGATACCAGGCCGCCGTGCGCAGGAAAACCTGCGAATCCGTGCGGCTCTGATCGCAGTTCTCTTCCCAATCCTTCTTCGTAAGTGCCGTGAAATACAGCATTCCGCGACACAGGCGGGCAAGGTTGCTCAGCGCCCGGCGGGCCGTCGGTGCATCCAGGTACTGCACGACGTCGTAACAGATCACGAGGTCGAACGGCTTGGCGGCGCGATAGCTCTGGATGAGACCATGGTCCCAGCCGTAGCGCTTGCACAGGTACTCGCTCGTCTCCATGCCCGTGTATTCGGCGCGCGGAAACAGGCGGCGCAACGGCGCGCGGAGCATGCCGGTGCCGCAGCCGGCGTCGAGAATGCGCCGGACGGGCAGGCCGATGTAGTCCGCGTGCGCGGCGATCATCCGGGCGCGATTGCGCACCTCGACACGCGTCGTCACGGCGGTGCGGGGGTCGTAATAGAAGCGCTGGTAGTACTCGCGATCGAACAAAGACGACATGCAACCTCGACGGGAAACCTTGGCAGAAATACCGGGGCGCGACAGTAACGCAATCGCGCACATAACGGGACCGGCGCGGTTGCCCGGCGCGGGGGTCGGGGCGTACTCTCCCGCCGCCATGACGTCCAACCTTAGCCATACCACTGCCATGTCGGCCGAGCGCCGCCAGCCCATGTGGCCGTGGCTGCTGATGCCGTTCGTGGCGCTCACCGTGTACTTCCTCCTGAAGACGGCGAAGGATGCCCATCCGGCCATTCCCGGGCATCAGTTGGAAGCGCCCCTGAATCCTTCTCCCTCGAGTGACGATTCCAGCTCGCACTGACGCGGGCGCGGAATCGGTTTCCCCAATGCCTCAGCGTGCACCCAAAGTCGGGTTCGTCAGCCTTGGCTGTCCCAAAGCGCTCGTCGATTCGGAGCGCATCCTCACCCACCTGCGGGCGGAGGGCTACGAGGTCGCGCCGACGTACGAGGCCGCCGACGTCGTCGTGGTGAATACCTGTGGGTTCATCGATTCCGCGGTCGACGAGTCGCTCGACGCCATTGGCGAGGCGCTCGCGCAGAATGGGCGCGTGATCGTCACGGGCTGCCTCGGCGCGAAGCCCGAGCGGATTCTCGAGCGCCATCCGCGCGTGCTCAAGGTGACCGGCCCACACGCGTACGAGGACGTCGTCTCCGCCGTGCATCAGCACGTGCCGCCGGCGCACGATCCGTTCTTCGATCTGGTGCCGCCGCAGGGCATCCGGCTCACGCCCCGGCACTACGCCTATCTCAAGATTGCGGAAGGCTGCAACAACAAGTGCAGCTTCTGCATCATCCCGGCCATGCGCGGCAAGCTCGCGAGCCGGCCGATCGACGAGGTGCTGCGCGAAGGCGAGCGACTCGTGCGGGCCGGGGTGAAAGAGCTGCTCGTGATCTCGCAGGACACGAGCGCGTATGGGGCCGACCTGCGGTATCGCGCCGGCACCTGGCGCGATCAGACCTACGAGACGCGCTTCATCGACTTGGCGCGCGGGCTCGGGTCGCTCGGCGCATGGGTGCGGCTGCACTACGTGTATCCGTATCCGCACGTCGATGACGTCATTCCCTTGATGGCCGAGCGGAAAGTGCTGCCGTATCTCGACATCCCGTTTCAGCACGGCAGCCCGACCGTGCTGAAAAGGATGCGGCGGCCGGCGCACGCGGAAAACACGCTGGCGCGCATCCAGGCCTGGCGCAAGACGTGCCCCGATCTCGTCCTGCGCAGCACGTTCATCGTCGGATTCCCCGGCGAGACGGACGCGGAGTTCGAAGAGCTGCTCGCCTGGCTGGAAGAGGCGCAGCTCGATCGCGTCGGCTGCTTCAAGTACTCGCCGGTCGAGGGCGCGGCCTCGAATGCGCTTGCCGAGCACGTCGATCCCGAAGTCCAGGAGGAACGCTACGAGCGCTTCATGACGCTCGCCGGCGAGATCAGCGCGCAACGACTCGCGCGTCGCGTTGGTCAGCGGATGCGCGTGCTCGTAGACGCCGTGGAAGGCGACACCGCCACCGCCCGCAGCGAGGCGGATGCGCCCGAGATCGACGGGCTCGTGCACATCGAAGGTGCGGGCGGGCTGACCGTGGGTGCGTGGGCGGACGTCGAGATCATCGCCTCGGACCAGTACGACCTCACCGCGAAACTCGCAACGGGCTGATTCGGAGCGCTCGCCGGCGAAGGATCGGCGAGCAAGCGCGCGCGCCCGCGCTGCCATCGGCGCGTGCTGGCATCAACACGCGTACACAACAACTGCATCGCCGGCGATCTGTCGGTACACTTCGCCACTTTATACGGGGCACCCCGCCCGATGAGCGGGCAACGACCTGACACTCACGGCGTTTCCGAGCAGACAACAACGCTTTAATGAACAAGCCAGCCGAAGCGATCCGCACACCACCCGCAAGTCCTCCATTGGAAATTCGCTTCGGCCAAGTCGGCCTCGCGCAAGTGCGCATCCGCACGACCGATCCCGGCGCCATCCTCGATGAGCTGACGGGCCGCGTCGCCACCGCGCCGCATTTCTTCGAGCGCACGGCGGTGTGCCTCGACTTGAGCGCGCTCGAGAAGGAGCCCACGGCGGAGGAGCTGAAAGCCGTCGTCGACGCCGTAAGCCGCGCGGGCATGATCGCCGTCGGCCTCGCTCACGGCACCGCTACAGTCGACGCTCTGGCGCGCGAGCTGGACCTGCCGGTGCTCACGTACTTCCGCCCGCAGAAGTCCGCGCCGCCCGTGCTGCCCGCCGCGGATCCGCAAGAGCTCACCGTGCCGGCACTGTTGAATCACACGCCGGTGCGGTCCGGCCAGCGCGTGTACGCCCGGCATCGGGACTTGATCGTCACGAACACCGTCGGTGCCGGCGCTGAAGTGATCGCGGATGGCTGTGTGCACGTCTACGGCGCGCTGCGTGGGCGCGCGATCGCTGGCGCCCGGGGTGACGTGAGCGCGCGCGTGTTCTGTCAGGAATTCCACGCCGAGCTCGTGTCCATCGCGGGCGTGTTCCGCGTGTTCGAAACCATTCCGCCGGATCTCGCGGGCAAGCCCGTGCAGGCGTGGCTCTCGGGCGACGACCTGCGCTTCGCGCGCATCGGCAGTTGATTTTGGAAGCTCTGAATGTCCCGGCACTCGCCGCAGATCAGAGATTTCCTCGACGAGTAAAGGAGACCCTAGCATTGACCGAAATCATCGTTGTCACGTCAGGTAAGGGAGGAGTCGGCAAGACGACCACCTCCGCCAGCCTCGCGTGCGGGCTCGCCCGGCGCGGGAAGAAAGTCGCCGTGATCGACTTCGACATCGGGCTGCGCAACCTGGATCTGATCATGGGTTGCGAGCGGCGCGTGGTGTACGACTTCGTGAACGTCATCAACGGCGACTGCATGCTGAAGCAGGCGCTGATCAAAGATAAGCGCTTCGACAACCTGTTCGTGCTCGCCGCCTCGCAGACGCGCGACAAGGACGCGCTGACGCCGGAAGGCGTGAAGCGGGTGCTCGATGAGCTGACCGCCGACCAGTTCGACTACATCATCTGCGACTCGCCCGCCGGCATCGAAAAAGGGGCGCACCTCGCCATGTACTTCGCGGACCGCGCGGTCGTGGTGGTGAACCCCGAGGTCTCCTCGGTGCGCGATTCGGACCGCATCCTCGGC
>DASZSS010000206.1:0-3835 GCA_035548535.1 Steroidobacteraceae bacterium | reverse complement strand
GAGCTACGGGCACGCGGACGAGTCACGAGTCCCGCATGCCGCCGAGGACCTGGTCGGGGCAGCAGGATTTGAACCTGCGACCCTCTGCTCCCAAAGCAGATGCGCTACCAGACTGCGCCATGCCCCGACCGATGTGTCCCCCGCGCGCCGAGCGCCAAGGGACCCGCCGAACGGGGGCGCGATCATACGGAAACCATTGGACGAGCGTCAATTTGACTGCGCGCCGCTCCCGTGGCGGTCACTTGCGGCGCCAGGTCGCCTTACCCCCCGGCTTGTCCTCGACGATGATCCCGGCGGCCGCGAGCGTATCGCGCAGCCGGTCGGACTCAGCCCAGTTCTTCGCGGCGCGCGCCGCGGCGCGAGCGTCGACCAGGCGCTGAACCTCTTCGTTCGACAAGGCGCTCGAGCCGCCGCGGTCGTTGGCCGCATCGTCCGGCGAAGCCACGTGGCTGCTCGATCGGAACCACACCTCCGGATCGAGCTGCGCGAGCCCCAGTACGCCGGCGAGCACTCGCAACTCCGCCCCCAGCGCCGCCGCCTGCGTCATCTTGCCCGCGTCGCGCGCCGTGTTGATCTCGCGCGTCAGCGTCTGCAGAACGGCCAGCGCCTCGGGCGTGTTGAAGTCGTCGTCCATCGCTTCGATGAAGCGCGTCGTGTGCGGCCCGAACGACGCCGGCGCGTCCGTCGGCAGATCGCGCAGCGCCGTGTAGAGGCGATTCAACTGAATGTCCGCCTGCTCGAGCGGCTCGATCGAATAGTTGATCGGCCCGCGATAGTGGCTCGCCAGCAGAAAGTACCGCATCACTTCCGGATGCCGCACCTTCGGCAGAACCTCGCGCACCGTGAAGAAGTTGCCGAGCGACTTCGACATCTTCTCGTCGTCGATGTTCACGAAGCCGTTGTGCATCCACACGTTGACGAATTTCGCCCCGGTCGCGCCGCGGGTCTGCGCGATCTCGTTCTCGTGATGCGGGAACTTGAGGTCGATGCCGCCGCCGTGGATGTCGAAGCTCAGGCCGAGAATGGCCGTGGACATGGCCGAGCACTCGATGTGCCAGCCCGGCCGACCCTTGCCCCACGGCGAATCCCACGCCGGCTCGCCGGGCTTCGCGGACTTCCACAGGACGAAGTCGAGGGGGTCGCGCTTCGACTCGTCCACTTCGACGCGGGCGCCCGCGCGCAGGTCCGCGAGCACCTTGCCCGAGAGCCGCCCGTACTCGTCGAACTTCGCGACCGCGTACATCACGTCGCCATTCGCGGCGACGTAGGCGTACCCGCGATCGAGGAGCTGCTGGATCATCTTGATGATGTTGCCGACGTGCTGCGTCGCGCGCGGCTCGACGTCCGGCTTCTGCAGCCCGAGCGCCGCCGCGTCTTCGTTCATCGCGTCGATGAAGTACTCGGTGACCTGATCGATCGTCTGCCCGCGCTCCGCCGCGCGCTTGATGATCTTGTCGTCGATGTCCGTGATGTTCCGGACGTACGTCACCTGATAGCCGCGATAGCGCAGATATCGCTGCACCATGTCGAATACGGTGAGCATCCGCGCGTGCCCGATGTGGATGTAGTCGTACACGGTGATGCCGCAGACATACATCCCGATGTGGCCGGGCTTGATGGGCGTCAGCGCTTCCTTCTCGCCGGTGAGGCTGTTGAAGATGCGGATCATGATGAGGTCAGTATGTCCGGTTACGCGGCAAAGCGCGCGAGTCGCTCGCGCGCCTTGCCCGGCGGCATGGCTTTCAGCAGAGGCGCGAGCTCGGGACCGTGCGCGCGGCCCGTGAGCGCGAGCCGCAACGGCTTGTAGAGCGCGGCGCCGCTCTTGCCGGTCGCGGCCTTCACGGCGTCGACGATGGCCTTCAGATCGTTGTCATGGGCCGTGGCCGCGCTCGCGGCGGCTGAAAAATAGGTCGCGCCGGCGCTGCGCACGAGCTGCTCGTCCTCGGACGCGAGCGGCGGCAGGTCCCCGAACACGACGTCGGCCCAAGCGCGTGCGTCTGCCGGCAACACGATGTTCGGCTTCACGGCTTCGACGAAGGCGCGCGCGGCGCGCTCGTCCACGCCGGACGGAATGACGCCCGCGAGCCACGCTCGCGCGGTCTCGACGGACGCGCGGTGCACCCATTCCTTCTGCCAGACGTCGAGCTGCTCTTCATCGAAACGCGCCGGCGCGCGGCCGAGATGCGCGGGATCGAAGGCCGCTGCCATCTCGGCCAGGGTGAGAAAGCCGTGCTCCGAGGTCGAGTGCCCGAGGCGGAACAGGTGATTCGCCATGGCTTCGGGCGCATACCCGCGCTCGCGATATGCGCGCAGCGCGGGATCGCCGTGTCGCTTCGAGAGCGGCGCGCCGTCCTTGCCGATGAGCAGCGAGACGTGACCGTAGCGCGGGGCCGGCAGATCGAGCGCCTCGAGAATCATGAGCTGTCGCGGCGTGTTCGTGAGGTGATCCTCGCCGCGCAGCACGTGCGTGACGCCCATGCTGGCGTCATCCACCGCGTTCGAAAAGAAGAACGCTGCGGAGCCGTCGGCGCGACGGATGACGAAGTCACCGATGTCGTCGCTCAGAAAGCTCTGCGGACCGTGCACGAAATCGTGGAACTCGAGGCGCCGCCCGGTCGGCACGCGGAAGCGCAGCGTCGGCGCGATGCCGGTGGCGCGCTTCTTCGCCTGCTGCTCCGGCGTGAGATCGCGGCACGTGCCGGCGTAGCGCGGCGGGCGCCCGGACGCGAGCTGCGTACGACGGGACACCTCCAGCTCCACCGGCGTGCAGAAGCAGGGATACGTCAAACCGCGCGCTTCGAGCACACCGAAGTACTTCTCGTAGATTGCGCCGCGCTGTGACTGCCGATAAGGGCCGCGCTCGTCCTCACGGTCTGGGCCCGCGTCCCAATCGATGCCGAGCCAGCGCAGATCAGCCATCTGCTGCGTGATATGCAAGTCCTTGCTGCGTTCGGCATCCGTGTCTTCCACGCGGAGGATGAATCGACCCTGCGCGTGACGGGCGAGCAGCACGTTGAACAGCGCCGTACGCGCATTGCCGAGATGCAGCTCGCCCGTCGGGCTCGGCGCAAAGCGCGTGGTGACGGGGCTGCCGCCCGCGGACGCGGGGGCCGGGCTGGCTGCGGGGTTGACGGTCGATCCGCTCATGAAAACAACGAGCTATTAGCCTGGGAGGCGCGCCTCCCCTGTTTGAGGGTCCCGCATGGTACGGGAAAGCCGGCCGGCGCCGAAACGGGCGAATCGGACCGGTGGGTCGTCTCGTTGCGAGCCGCGCTCGCTCCGCCGACTTTGGCCAACCTGCCAAGGCCCGGCGGCTCGTTGCAGGCGCCACCCGGAGGGCCCTTTGGCGACACTGCTAGACTACGCCGCTCGCCTTGGGCCGGTCGCTTCCGGGGGCCGCGCCCTAGAGGCATTGACTTCCGACCGAATGACGAGGCGATCGATGGGACTTCTGCGGAACTGGCGGCAGCGAATCGGGCGAGGCGGACGGGCGTGGTCGCTGGTGTGCGTGCTGGTGGCCCTGGGCACCGCCCTGCCGCGACTGGTGGAGGCTCAGACCGTCCGAGTCACGACGGACATGGGCTCTTTCACGATCCAGCTTGACCCGGAGCGGGCGCCGCTCACCGTCGCGAATTTCATGCGCTACGTGAACGAAGGGTTCTATACCAACACGCTGTTCCATCGCGTCGTCGGCGGTTTCGTCGTGCAGGGCGGCGGGCATTCCGCCGCGGACATGAAGCTGAAGCCGACGCACGAGCCCGTGTTCAACGAGTCCGGCAACGGGCTGCAGAACAAGCGCGGCACGGTGGGCATGGCGCGATCGAGCGCGCCTCAC
>DASZSS010000205.1:0-14374 GCA_035548535.1 Steroidobacteraceae bacterium | reverse complement strand
CCTCTCGCTGATCGGCGTGCCGAACTGCGGGAAGACCGCGCTCTTCAATCGACTCACCGGCAGCCGCCAGAAAGTCGCCAACTATCCCGGCGTCACCGTCGAGCGCAAGGAAGGCCGCTTCATCGGCCCGAACACCGGGCGGCTCTATCGGCTGCTCGATCTCCCCGGCGCCTACAGCCTCGAGCCGACGAGCCTCGACGAAGCCATCGCGCGCGATGTCGTGCTCGGCCGCCACGCGACGGAGCCGCCCCCGGACCTTCTGGTCTGCGTGGTCGATGCGACGAACCTGCGCCTCAACCTGCGGCTCGTGCTCGATCTGAAGCGCCTCGGCCGGCCGATGATCGTCGCGCTCAACATGAGCGACCTCGCGCGCTCGCGCGGCTACCGCATCGATCGCGCGGCGCTCGAACGCGCGCTCGGCGTGCCGGTCGTCGAGACGGTCGCCGTGCAGCCGGGCGGCGAGAAGGCGCTCGTCGACGCCATCGATCGCCAGGTCTTCACCCGGCGCATCGGTCGCATCGAGGCGCCGGTCGTGAGCGCTGCGGACATCGTCGCCACGCAGCGCGAAGTCCGCCGCATCCTCGATGAGATCGGCTACCGGGTGCCGGCGCGGCTCGCGTGGCTGACGAAGCTCGATGCATTGGTGTTGCATCCGATCGGCGGGCCCGCGCTGCTCGCGATCGTGCTGTTCCTCATGTTCCAGGCGGTGTTCAGCTGGGCCGAAATCCCGATGGATGCCATTGAAGCGGGCGTCGCGAAGATCGGCGCGGGCATCGGTGCCGTGCTGCCGGAAGGACCGCTGCGCAGCCTGCTCATCGATGGCGTCGTCGCCGGCGTCGGCAGTGTGCTCGTGTTCCTGCCGCAGATCCTGATCCTGTTCTTCTTCATCCTCGTGCTCGAAGACTCGGGCTATCTGCCGCGCGCCGCATTCCTGCTCGACAGGCTCATGGGCAAGGTCGGGCTGTCCGGCCGCGCGTTCATTCCGCTGCTTTCGAGTTTCGCGTGCGCGGTCCCCGGCATCATGGCGACGCGCACGATTCCGTCGCCGCGCGATCGCATCGCCACGATCATGATCGCGCCGCTCATGACCTGCTCGGCGCGCTTGCCCGTGTACGCGCTGCTGATCGGCGCCTTCATTCCGGGGCGCGCCGTCGCGGGCGTCTTCAACCTGAAAGGGTTGGTGCTATTCGCGCTCTACGTTGCGGGCGTTCTCAGCGCGATGCTCGTTGCGTTCGTCCTGAAGCTCACGGTGATGCGCGGGCAGGATCGGCCGCTCTTGATGGAGCTGCCCGAGTACCGCATGCCGAATCTGCGCAACTTGGCGCTCGGGCTGTGGGAGCGTGTGCGCATCTTCCTGCAGCGTGTGGGCACCATCATCCTCACGTTGATGGTCGTGCTCTGGTTCCTGTCGAGCTTCCCGGCGCCGCCCCCGGGCGCGAGCGGACCCGCGATCGAGTACAGCGTCGCGGGCATGCTCGGGCGCGGGTTGCAGTACGTGTTCGCGCCCATCGGCTTCAACTGGCAGATCTCGATCGCTCTCGTGCCGGGGCTCGCCGCGCGCGAAATTGCCGTCGGCGCGCTCGGCACCGTGTACTCGATGTCGGCAAGCGGGGATGACGTCGCCGGTGCGCTCACGCCGATCATTGCGTCGACGTGGAGCATGGCGACCGCCTTGTCGCTGCTGGCGTGGTACGTCTTCGCACCGCAGTGCCTGTCGACGCTCGCGGTCGTCAAGCGCGAAACGAATTCGTGGCGCTACCCGCTCATCATGGCGGGCTACTTGTTCGCGCTCGCGTACGTCGCGTCGTTCGTGACATATCGTGTGGCGCTGATGCTCAGCGGAGGATGAGGTGGCGTATCCGCTGCAAACGCTGATCGTCGCGGTGGTCGTGCTCGTGAGCGCTGTGTTCGCCGCGTGGCGCCTAGCGCCCGCCCGTCTGAAGCTACGATTGCTCGATCGCATGGCGCCCGATACAGCCCATTTCTGGGGCCGCTGGCTGGCGCAGCGACGGAAGAGGGTCGCGGAGGAATTGATGCACGGCTGCAGTGCCTGCTCGCGCGCGCCGGACCACGTGAAACGCGCCAGCCGCTAACCCGCCGCTCACACACGCCGGGCCGGCGTCACGGGCGCAGAATCCCATTGATCGTCGCCATGGTGGACGCGTAGGCACCCGCTCCCGCGACAGCAGCCATGGCTACGTTGTGCATGTTGGCCTGGAGTGCATCGAAGGCGTATTGACGCTGGTAAGCGCCGCCGACCCCGAGCACTCGCTGCAGCAGGCCGGCATCGAGCCGCTTCTTCGTATCGACCGGCGCCTGAATGAACGCCCTCACGGCCTCGCGCTCCTGCGCGGTCAGCTTGGGCCACTCGCGCTGGAGGCCCAGCCAGAACGCGGCTGCATAGCCCCAAAGCGGTGGCATGGCCCACTGCTGCGAGTTCTTCCCGTCGCCATACATGCCGTTGAGCAGAGCGGCCACCCGATCCAACTGTGCGCGCGAGAACGTCTGCGGACTCGGCAACCGACCCGACTGCGCCAGAAGCTGCAAGTGGCAAAACGCGATCAGATCGCGTTCGGTCATCAAGTACTTGGTTTTCGAGTCCACCACCCGAATCGGATCGGGCGTCGCCACGAGGCGCTGGCCCAACGTGCCGTGCTGTTGCGGTGAGAAGTACAGCGCCGCGATGAGGTAGTGGCGGACGATCAACGCTTGCGGCGTTCCGGGTTGGGTCTTGACGACCTGCCCCAGCCGCATGTTCCAGTTCAGAATGCCCGAGGGGCACTGCTTGTCGAGCGCCCTGAGAAATTCGGCGGTGACTCGTTCCAGCTCCTGCGTGGTCAAAGGCCGCCCCAGGAGCACACGGTAGATCTCACCCAATCCGGAGCGGACTCGGGCAGTGGGCGGCATCGCTTCACCCCCCTTCTCGCAGCCCGTCCACGCCGGAACCGGAAGCAGTTGACCGCAAGCGGGCCCCGCAAAAGCCAGGAGAAGGATCAGAACGGGGATGATTCGCGTGGGTCGGACCTCGCACCGCATGGACGCCCTCCGTGACTCCTCGTACAGCAGCTCGCGACTGGCGCGGTCACGCGCCCCCGAGCGAGTAGAGACCTAGCGCCGCCGAGGCGTTCCGGATTGGAATACCTGGCGCACCTCGCCGTTCACGATGCGCTCCTGATAATTGCCCTGCGTGTAGAGCGCGACGACGCGCCTCCAGAAGCTGACCGCGCCTGGGTTCCGCAAGTATTCCGTGATCTCCCACCGGCCCGCGAATCGATCGAGGATGAGCTGCACGGCGGTTCGCCCGATGCCAAGCCGCCGTTGCGAGCGGGCGATGAAGAACTCGCCCATGCGGTAATCGACGGGCGGCCGACCCGCGACGGGCGCGCCGCGCGCCACCATCGCAAACCCGACCGGCTTGTTCGCCTTCACGATGGCGAGCGGATAGGCGCTCGAGTCCGCGAACCAGCGCGTGAGCTGGTCGGGCTCGCGGTGCCCGACTTCGCCGAGCACCGGGAAAATGCCGGTATTGAGCGGCGCGAGGTCGTCCAGGTAGTCGCGATACACGCTCTCGATCCACGCGCGATCCGCTTCCGAGCGTCGCGCGTCACGCACGCTGACAGTCACGGTTGAGCCCACAGTGGATTCAGCATGTCCCAAAAGCACACGGCCCGGACAGGGGCTCGCGCTCCTGTCCGGGCCGTCTTCGAGCTTGCAGCTCTGGCAGTATCTCGTCGATTACTGCTTCGGCTGTTCAGCCGGCGGAGCGGCGGCGGCGTCAGCCGGAGCGGCAGCGGCACCCTCAGCAGGCGCAGCGGCACCATCCGTGGACGGCGCGGCTTCCGTCGCCGGAGCGGCGGCATCGGCAGCCGGAGCAGCGGCATCAGCAGCCGGAGCAGCTTCGGACGCCGGCGGCTCGGCAGCCGGAGCGGCGGCTTCCTGCTTCGCGCAGGCAGACAACATCAGCGCAGCAACGAGAGCGCCAAGAACGAGTTTGGTGTTCATCGATCGATACCCCGAGAAGCAAGAGTGGTGAGAAAACGCTTTCCTACAAAGCCGTTTGCGCCTGGATTTTTCGAATCGCGTGACGCGGTGGCGCATTCTATAGGCTAGCGCCGCGCTTGGAAACTGCCGCTTAGCTCATGTCTGCCCAAGACGACATATGAGAGACGTCTACAATCGCGCACCCACAGAGTCTTGCGAGGTCAGCCGATGACGAGTGGCGCGGACGAACGCGAGGCGACTTTCGTCGCCCACCTCGACTTGGTCGCGCGGCGGACCGCGCATGCGCTCGAAGCCGCCGGCTTCGACAGCCTCCTGATCCACTCGGGCGCCCCGCCCATGATCTTCCGCGACGACCAGCCCTATCCGTTCAAGGTCAATGCGGACTTCAAGCTCTGGGCCCCGCTCACCGATGTCACGGATTGCTTTCTCTTTTTCCAGCCGGGAAAGCAACCGCTGCTGCTGTTCCACCAGGCGCAGGACTATTGGCACAAGCCGGCGGCTCTGCCCGACGCCGACTGGACGCGCTCCTTCGACTTGCGGCCGATTCCCGACCGCGCGGCGGCTCGGCCCTTCCTCCCCCACGACCTGGGTCGAACCGCGTACCTCGGCGAAGACTTTCCGGAGCTCGACGCGTGGGGCGTGGGTGCGGTCAATCCCGAGCCCTTGCTCGCCCGCCTCGATTACGAGCGGGCTGCGAAAACCCCATACGAGCTGGCCTGCATGCGCGAGGCCAACCGGCGCGGAGCGCGCGGTCACCTGGCGGCGGCGCAGGCCTTCAAGAGCGGCGCCTCGGAGTTCGAAATCGAGCTCGCATTCCTCAAAGCCTGTGGCCAGCGCGAGCACGAGCTGCCGTACAACCCCATCATCGCGCTCAACGAGGGAGCGGCGGTGCTGCACTATCAAGTGCTCGAGCGCACCCCGCCGCGCGAGCGGCGCTCACTGTTGATCGATGCGGGCGCGGAGTTCGCGGGTTACCCGAGCGACATCACGCGCACATACTCGTACGCGAATACCGACTTTGCCGTCCTCGTCAGCGAGATGAACGAGCTGCAGCAGTCGCTCTGCGCGAGCGTTCACGCGGGCATCGACTGGCGCGATGTGCACATGTCGTGTCATCGGCTGCTCGCGGAGTTGCTACACGAGGCGGACATCATCACCTGCGAAGCCGATGAGGCGGTGGAGACAGGCGTTTCCAGCGTTTTCCTGCCGCACGGGCTCGGCCATCTGCTCGGGCTTCAGGTGCACGACGTGGGCGGCAGGCAGAAGTCCCCCGAGGGCGGCTCGATTCCGCCGCCGGACGGGCATCCCTATTTGCGGCTCACGCGCGTGCTCGAAGAGAGCTTCGTCGTGACGATGGAGCCGGGGCTCTATTTCATCGACCAGCTGCTCGCGCAGGCGCGCGCGGATCATCGCGGCGCGCGCATCAACTGGGCGCGGGTCGAGCACTTCCGCCCCTACGGCGGCATCCGCATCGAGGACAACCTCGTCGTCACGGCGAGCGGCTGCGAGAACCTGACGCGCGACGCGTTCGCGCAGGTAACGGCGGCGGGCTGAGCGCCGCGCCGCCGCTTCCGCGGCCTAGCGCGCCTGCTTCGCGAGCAGGTCGCGAATGTCCTGGAGCAGCGCCTCGGTCTTCGTCGGCGGGACAGTGCTCGGTGCGCTCGGCGGCGGCGGGCGCTTCAACTGGTTGATGCCCTTGATCACGACGAACAGCGCGAGCGCGATGATCAGAAACTCGAGGATCGTCTGGACGAACATGCCGTAGCGCCAGAGCACGGCGTTGCCCGCGGGATCCGTGCCGATGTTCACGGCCAGGTTCTTGAAGTCGATGCCGCCGATGACGAGCCCGAGCGGCGGCATGATGATGTCGCCGACCAGGGAGCTCACGATCTTGCCGAAAGCGGCGCCGATCACGACACCGACCGCCAGGTCGATGACGTTGCCCTTCATCGCGAACTCTTTGAATTCGGTTGCGAGTCCCATGCGCGCGGCTCCTTCGTCTCGTGTTGCGGAAGTGCCGGCACGCGCCGGCGGCCGGGCAAGCGTATGTGCATCGTCCAATAGGCTGCAACACCTGCGATACAGGCGCAGGCGGCGGAGTGACATCGGCGCCGCGCAGCAGCGCTCAGTCCACTGGGCCAGCGTCGCTATTCAGTAGGCTCGCGGTGGCTGCAATCTGCGCGAATCGACGGGCTTGCGACGACTCCGAGCCCGCTCGCGCACGATATTTTCGTCATTCATCGATCCGCGTTCGTGAGTCGGATGCGCTCCCGTGAGAGCAACCGACCCACGCGCGGGATTGGATTGACCGTCAGGCGTTCGCGGTCTTCGCTCGCGGCGCTTGCTTCGCGAGCAGCGGTTTCAGGAACTGTCCGGTGTACGAGGCCGCGTTCGCCGCGAGGTCGTAGGGCGTTCCCGTGCCGACGATCGTGCCGCCGCCTTCGCCGCCCTCGGGTCCGAGGTCGATCAGCCAGTCCGCCGTCTTGATGACGTCGAGGTTGTGCTCGATGACGACGATCGTGTTTCCGTCGTCGCGCAAGCGATGCAGTACGTCGAGCAGTTGCGCCACGTCGTGGAAGTGCAGGCCGGTCGTGGGCTCGTCGAGGATGTACAGCGTGCGTCCGGTGGCGCGCTTCGCAAGCTCACGCGCGAGCTTCACGCGCTGCGCCTCGCCGCCCGAGAGGGTCGTCGCGCTCTGTCCGAGCCGCACGTAGGAGAGCCCCACGTCCACCAGCGTTTGCAGCTTGCCCGCAACGCCCGGCACGGCCTGAAAGAAACGCAGCGCCTCTTCCACCGTCATCTCGAGCACTTCGAAGATGTTCTTGCCGCGGAAGCGGATCTCGAGCGTTTCGCGGTTGTAGCGCTGGCCTTTGCACACGTCGCACGGCACGTAGACGTCCGGCAGAAAGTGCATCTCGACCTTGATGACGCCGTCGCCCTGACACGCTTCGCAGCGGCCGCCCTTGACGTTGAAGCTGAAGCGGCCCGGGTCATAGCCGCGCGCGCGGGCCTCCGGCACGGCGGCGAAGAGCTCGCGTAACGGGCCGAAGAGGCCCGTGTATGTCGCCGGATTGGAGCGCGGCGTGCGGCCGATGGGACTTTGGTCGATGTCGATGATGCGATCGATGTGCTCCATGCCCTCGATGCGCTCGACCGGCGCCGCATCCATCGGCGTGCCGTTCAGCTGCATGTTCGCGTGCTTGAACAGCGTGTCGACCACGAGCGTGGATTTGCCCGATCCCGACACGCCGGTGACGCACGTGAAGAGCCCGAGAGGAATGTCCACCGTGACGTTCCGCAGGTTGTTGCCGGTCGCGCCGACGATGCGGAGCTGCTTGTCCGGCGAGGGCGGCGTCAGCAGCTTCGGCAATGCGATCTGCTTGCGTCCGCTCAAGTATTGGCCCGTGATGGACGCGGGGTTCGCCTCGATCTCCTGCGGCGTGCCCGCGGCGACGATCTCGCCTCCATGCACGCCCGCGCCGGGACCGATGTCGAGCACGTGATCGGCCGCGAGGATCGCGTCCTCGTCGTGCTCCACGACGATGACCGTGTTGCCGAGATCGCGCAGGTGCTTGAGCGTCGCGAGCAGCCGCCGATTGTCCCGCTGATGCAGACCGATCGACGGCTCGTCGAGGATGTACATGACGCCCGTGAGCCCCGAGCCCACCTGGCTCGCCAGCCGGATGCGCTGCGCCTCGCCGCCCGACAGCGACTCGGCGCTGCGATCGAGCGTGAGGTAGTCGAGACCGACGTCGACCAGGAAGCGCAGCCGCTCCGCCACGTCCTTCACGATTTTCGCCGCGACTTCGCCCCGCCAGCCGGCGAGCTCGAGGCCGCTGAAGAATTCGAGCGCGCGCCCAACCGTGAGGTGCGCCAGCTCCGGCAGGCTGCGACCGGCGACGAACACGAAGCGCGCCGCGCGATTCAAGCGCGTGCCGTGGCACTCGGGACACGCCTGCACGCCGAGATACTTCGCGAGCTCCTCGCGCACCGTGCTCGATTCGGTCTCGCGATAGCGCCGCTCGAGATTCGGCAGAATGCCTTCGAACTTGTGCTTCCTGGTCGAGGTGCGCCCCTTGCCCTCGGCGTAGCGGAACGCGATCTCCTCGTCGCCGCTGCCGTAGAGCACCACCTTCTGGACTTTCGCCGGCAGCTCCGTCCAGGGTGTCTCGATATCGAAGCGGTAGTGCTTCGCGAGCGACTGGATGAGCTGGAAATAGTACGCGTTGCGCCGGTCCCAGCCGCGGATCGCGCCGCCGGCGAGCGACAGCTCGGGGTTCGTGACGACGCGCGCCGGATCGAAGAATTCCTTCGTGCCGAGGCCGTCGCAGCTCGGGCAGGCGCCGGTCGGGCTGTTGAACGAGAAGAGCTTCGGCTCGAGCGGCGGCACGCTGTAGCCGCACACCGGGCAGGCGTGCCGGCTCGAGAACACCAGCTCCTCGCGCGCCGGCTCGTCGAGGAAGATGAGCCGCGCGAGTCCGCCCGAGAGGCGCAGCGCCGTCTCGAACGACTCCGCAAGCCGCTGGCCCGCCTCCGGCTTCACGCGAAAGCGGTCGACGACGGCTTCAATCGTGTGCTTGCGCTTCGGATCGAGCTTCGGCAACGCGTCCATCTCGTGCAGGCGGCCGTCGATGCGGACGCGCACGAAGCCCTGACTCGCGATGTCCTGCAGCACCTCCGCGTGCTCGCCTTTGCGATCCGCGACGAGCGGCGCGAGCAGCGCGGCCGGAGTGCCTTCCGGCAGCTTCAGCACCTGATCGACCATCTGACTCACGGTCTGCGCGGTGAGATCGATGCCGTGATCCGGGCAACGAGGAACGCCCGCGCGCGCGAAGAGCAAGCGCAGGTAGTCGTAGATCTCCGTGACCGTGCCCACCGTCGAGCGCGGGTTGTGCGAAGTCGCCTTCTGCTCGATGGCGATCGCGGGCGAGAGGCCTTCGATGCTGTCGACGTCCGGCTTGTCCATCATCGACAGGAACTGGCGCGCATACGCCGAGAGCGACTCGACGTAGCGCCGCTGGCCTTCGGCGTAGAGCGTGTCGAACGCAAGCGAAGACTTGCCCGAGCCGGAAAGCCCGGTGATGACGATCAGGCGATCGCGCGGCAGGTCGACGTCGACGTTCTTCAGGTTATGCGTGCGCGCCCCGCGGACGCGAATCTGCTGCATGAGGTTCCGGTTCCAACGAGCGGAAAGGCAAATGGCGAGTGTACTTGGGGGCGGCGGCTTTGCTCTCAACCGCGGCAGCCTTGCGGACAGCCGCTGTCCGCATTGGCACCGCCTCTGCCGGGCGTGGGCCCGCCATTTCTGGGCGATTGCCGCGCGAATGAGCGCTCATCGCGGGCGCCTGGGCCGTACAATGCCGGCCCTCAAATTCTTTCGTTGAAGGGGTCGGATCATGGCGCGCGGGGTCAACAAGGTCATCATCGTCGGCAATCTCGGCGCGGATCCGGAAACGCGGGCCATGCCTTCGGGCAGCACCGTGGCCAACCTGCGCATTGCCACCACCGAGAACTGGAAGGATCGCCAGACCGGCGAGAACCAGGAGCGTACGGAGTGGCACCGGGTGGCGCTCTTCGGCCGCCTCGCCGAGATCGCGGCCGAGTACCTGCGGAAGGGGTCGCAGGTGTACATCGAGGGCAGCCTGCGGACGCGCAAGTGGCAGGACAAGCAGGGCAACGAGCGGTACACGACCGAAATCGTCGCTAACGACATGCAGATGCTCGGTGGCCGCGCGGGCGGCGCGGGTGAGCGCAGCGGCGGCTACAGCGGCGGTGGCGGCGCGCGTGAGAGCGCACCGCCTCGCGACGACTACGACCAGGCCGCGCCGGCTGGCGGCAGCGGCAGCCGCGGCGAGGACTTCGACGACGACATTCCGTTCTGAGCCCGCGAGGCCGGTGGGGGCACCGCCGGCCCGGCGCCCTTCCCAAGTCGCACGCGCCACGGTGCGTCGCATGGGCGAGGTGCGGTGGCGCCCGCGCGCTTCGCCGTGATCGGGCAGGTCGGCTGAGCTCCCTCCTGGCGGGTTCCGCTCTTTCCGGGCGCGCCAAGCTCCAGTCGGAGCGGCCGGACCGCGCCCGGCGGACCGCGCGGCCCGACCGCTAACTCTTTGACTTAATTGACTTCCAGCCCCGGCCAAGCCCTGACCGCACGCCGCTTTTCGCCGCCAACCATGCGCGCATCCCCTTGAGGCCGTAGAATTTCCGCCCCACTCACTGCGCCTCTATGCCCGGCCGCTACTTCATCAAGACATTCGGCTGCCAGATGAACGAGTACGACTCCGCACGAATGGCGGACGCGCTCCACGCAGCCCAGGGTTTCACCGCAACGGACGATCCCAGCGAGGCGGACATCCTGCTCATGAACACCTGCTCCGTGCGCGAGAAAGCGCAGGAGAAAGTGTTCTCGCTGCTCGGCGAATGGCGCCTGCTGAAAGCGCAGCGCCCGCACGTCCTCATCGGCGTGGGCGGCTGTGTGGCGAGCCAGGAAGGCGAGGCCATCAGCGAGCGCGCCCCCTTCGTCGATCTCGTCTTCGGGCCGCAGACGGTGCACCGCCTGCCCGAGATGATCGCGGAGCTGCGGCGCACCGGCCGTCCCGTCGTCGACGTGAGCTTTCCCGAGATCGAGAAGTTCGACAGCCTGCCGGCGCCGCGCGCCGAAGGGGCGACGGCCTTCGTGTCGGTGATGGAGGGCTGCAGCAAGTACTGCAGCTTCTGCATCGTCCCCTACACGCGCGGCGACGAAGTGAGCCGCCCGTTCGACTCGACGATGGAGGAGATCCGGCAGCTCGCCGCGCAAGGCGTGCGCGAAGTGACCTTGCTCGGGCAGAACGTCAACGCGTATGCCGGGGCGATGAGCGACGGCTCGGTCGTCGATCTCGCCACGCTCATCCACCACGTCGCCGCGGTGCCCGGCATCGAACGGATTCGCTTCACGACGTCCCACCCGCTCGAGCTCTCGGACAGCTTGATCGAGGCGTATGCGAACGTGCCGAAGCTCGCGAGCCATCTGCACCTGCCGGTGCAGAGCGGCTCCGACCGTGTGCTCGCGCTCATGAAGCGCGGCTACACCGCGCTCGAATACAAGGATAAGGTGCGCCGCCTGCGCGCCGCGCGCCCGGGCATCAGCATCAGCACCGATTTCATCGTCGGCTTTCCGGGCGAGACCGAGCGCGACTTCGAAGCGACGCTGAAGCTCACGCGCGAGGTGAACTTCGATCAGTCTTTCAACTTCATCTACAGCCGCCGGCCGGGAACCCCCGCCGCGTCGCTGCCGGATGAGGAATCGTACGAAGTGAAGCAGCAGCGCCTGGCGCGCCTGCAGGCCGTGCTCGACGAACAGGCCCGCGCCATCAGCGAATCGATGGTCGGCAGCGTTCAGCGCGTGCTCGTCGAGCGCAAGGCCCGCAAGGATGCGCGCGAGCTCGCCGGCAAGACCGAGAACAATCGCTGGGTGAATTTCGCGGGCCCCGAGTCGCTCATCGGGCATTTCGCCGACGTCGTGATCACCGAGGCGAAGCCGCACAGTCTGCGCGGCCGCCTGCATGCCGTGCCCGAATTGCATGCGGCGCCGGCACGAACCGCGCACGGCGCGCCGCCCGCGAGCGCCGTTGCGCCGGAGCTGCCGCCGCGAGCGGCCGTCGGCACCTGAGTCACGTGGCCACCAACACAACCAGCGCGCAATCGCGCGAATTCGATCTCGATCCGCCGGACAACCTGCGACTGGCAAACCTCTGCGGGCCGCTGGACGAGAACCTCCGTCTGCTCGAGTCGCGGCTCGACGTGGAGATTCGCCGCCGCGGCGGCAATTTCCGCGTGCGCGGCGCGCGCGCGGCGCAGGCCGAAGACACGCTGCGCGAGCTCTTCAACGTCGCGGACGAAGAGGAAGTGACGCCCGAGCGCGTGCACCTCGTCCTGCAGGAGCACGATGCCGGCGCCGCGCCGGCGGCAACCTCCAAAGACGAGATGACCGTGCGCGTCGCGCGCGGCGGCATCCGCGCCCGCGGGACGCATCAGCGCGAATATCTCACGCAGATCCGCCGCAGCGATCTCACGTTCGGTGTCGGCCCGGCGGGCACCGGCAAGACCTATCTTGCCGTCGCGTGCGCGGTCGAGGCGCTGCAGACCGACAGCGTGAGGCGCATCGTGCTCGTGCGCCCGGCCGTCGAAGCGGGCGAGCGCCTCGGCTTTCTGCCGGGCGATCTCACGCAGAAGGTCGACCCGTATCTGCGGCCGATGTACGACGCGCTCTACGAGATGATGGGCTTCGATCGGGTGGCGCGCTTCATCGAGCGCAACGTCATCGAAGTGGCGCCGCTCGCCTTCATGCGCGGCCGCTCGCTGAACGATTCGTTCATCATCCTGGACGAAGCGCAGAACACCACGCCCGAGCAGATGAAGATGTTCCTGACGCGCATCGGCTTCGGCTCGCGCGCCGTGGTCACGGGCGACATCACGCAGACGGACCTGCCCGTCGGCAAGCAATCGGGCTTGTCGCACGTGCTCAGCATCCTGCGCGGCGTCGAGGGCGTCTCGTTCACGTTCTTCGATTCGCAGGACGTCGTGCGCCATCCGCTCGTGCAGCGCATCGTGAAGGCCTACGAGTCGCGAGGCGATTCGAAATGACCGGGCCCCACGTGGACATGCAGAAGCGTGTGCGCACGTGGTCGCCCCGACGAGCGGACATCGCGGCCTGGACGCGCGCGGCACTTGGCCGTCGCGCGCGCAACCGCGAGCTCAGCGTGCGCGTCGTGGGGCGCGCCGAGAGCCGCCGTCTCAACGCCCGCTACCGCGGCAAGGATCACGCGACGAACGTTCTCTCTTTTCCCGCGCCGGCGCTGCCGGCGCGCGCCGCAGCCCCGCAGCCGCTCGGCGATCTGGTCATCTGCCCGCACGTCCTGCGCAGCGAAGCGCGCGCCCAGAAGAAGAGCCTGCGCGCCCACTGGGCGCACCTCGTGGTGCACGGCGCGCTGCACCTCATCGGCTACGACCATGAGCGCGCGGCCGATGCCCGCCGCATGGAGCGGCGCGAGATCGCCGTGCTGCGCGCGCTGGGCTTTGGGAATCCGTATCGGAGCACTCGATGAGCAACAAGGAAATGAATGCGACCGGCCGCTGGCTGAAGAAGATCACCCAGTCGTTGGGCGAGCCGCAGGACCGCGAGGATCTGGTCGTGATGCTGCGCGCCGCGAACGAGCGGGGCGTCATCGACGACGATGCCTGCACCATGCTCGAGGGCGTGCTCGAAGTGTCGGACCTGCAGGTGCGCGACATCATGGTCCCGCGCGCGCAGATGGTGTCCGTGCGCCGCGACGATCCGCCGGCGCGCATCCTGCCGATCGTCGTCGAGTCCGGCCACTCGCGCTTTCCGGTGATGGACGAGGATCGCGACGACATCGTCGGCATCCTGCTCGCGAAGGACCTGCTGCGCATGTACGCGAGCGGCTCGAAGGAGCGCTTCGACATCCGCGAGTACATGCGCCCGGCCGTGTTCGTGCCGGAGTCGAAGCGGCTCAACGTGCTGCTCAAGGAGTTCCGCCGCAACCGCAACCACATGGCGCTCGTCGTCGACGAGTACGGCGGCGTGTCCGGCCTCGTGACGATCGAGGACGTCATCGAGCAGATCGTCGGCGAGATCGACGATGAGTTCGACGTCGAGGACGATCAGAACATCCGCCGCGAAGGCGACCGCGAGTTCACGGTGCGCGGCATGACGCGCATCGACGAGTTCAACGAGTACTTCGGCGTGGCGCTCGAGGACGAGGAGTTCGACACCATTGCCGGGCTCGTGATGAAGCAGCTCGGCCGGCTGCCGCGCCGGGGCGAGACGATCACGATCGACGGATTCGAGATGCGCGTCGTGCGCGCCGACCGGCGGCGCATCGACACGCTGCGCGTGACATGCCCCAAGGGCGTCGTGCCCGCGGATGAGCGCCCGACGAACGGGGGATCATGAGCGCGACACGCCGCCGCCTTCTCTTGCCTGATGCGGGCGCCGGCTGCGCGGCTGCGCCGGCCTGCGACTCGAGTCCGAGCCTCGCGCGCGTCCCGTGAGCGCTTCCTCTCCAGTTTCCATCGCGGCGCCCCGCGCGCCCCTCGCCACCGTCCTCGACGAGCAGTTGAGCCGCGTCCATCCCTACCTTCTCCGGCTCGGCGCGTTCGGGGTCGGTGCGCTCGTCGCGTGCAGCTTTGCGCCGTTGCAGTGGTGGCTGCTCGCGATCCTTGGCCCCGCCGCGCTCATGTTTCTGTGGGACGCCGCGAGCCCGCGCGCGGCGGCCTGGCTCGGGTTCTGGTTCAACTTCGGGACGTTCTTCGTCGGCACCATCTGGCTCTACACCGGCTTGCACGTGATGGGTGGCGCGCCGGCGTGGATGGC
>DASZSS010000204.1:0-4158 GCA_035548535.1 Steroidobacteraceae bacterium | reverse complement strand
GCAGGAATTCAAGCGCTGGAAGCGCTTCACGCGCCCGGTGAGCATCCTCGCGTGGGACATCGACCGCTTCAAGGCGATCAACGACGCGTACGGGCACAAGGCCGGCGACAAGGTGCTGCGCGTCGTCGGCCAGCATCTCGCGCGCTACGTGCGCGACACGGACTTCGTCGCGCGCTACGGCGGCGAGGAATTCGTGATGCTGCTGGTGGGCACCGCGGCCGAAGAAGCGCGCAGCGTGGCCGACAAGATCCGCGTCGAGCTCGCGGCGCTCGGCTTCCATTTCCACGGCTCTCCGGTGGCAGTCACCGCCTCGTGCGGCATCACGGAGTTCTGCGGCAGCGATACGCCTGACATCGTCTTCGATCGCGCCGACCGCGCGCTGTATCGAGCCAAGCAAGCCGGGCGCAACTGCTGCATCGTGGGCTGATGCGCAACGGCACGGTGGGCCGCGCGCGCGCGGCGAATTTCCTCCTGCGCACTGAATTTCCTCCTGCGCGCCCCGGAGGCTATCCTTTCGCTCCCATCCGCAAAGGATCCTCCCGTGGGTGAATTCACTGCCATCATGGCCCGCGACGGCCATGAGTTCCGGGCCTACCTCGCCGCGCCTGCGGGCACGCCGCGCGGTGCGGTCGTCGTCGTCCAGGAAATCTTCGGGGTCAACGCGCACATGCGCGCCGTGACCGACAGCTACGCGGCGGAAGGCTACGTCGCCATCGCGCCGAGCTTGTTCGATCGGGTGCGCATGGGCGTCGAGCTCGGCTACACCCAGAAGGAGCGCGAGGAAGGCTTCGGTTACGTCAAACAGCTTCAGCCGGAGCAGACGCTCAAGGATGTGGCCGCCGCGCTCGCCGTCGTGAAGCGCAACGGCCGCGTCGGCATGGTTGGATTCTGCTGGGGCGGCCGCATCACCTACCTGGCCGCTTGCGAGCTGCCGCTGGCCTGTGCCGTCGTGTACTACGGCGGCGGCATCACGCAGCACCTGGACAAGACCCCGAAATGCCCCGTGATGTATCACTTCGGCGAACGCGATCAGCACATCACCCAGGACGACGTCGCGAAAATCCGCGCGGCACATCCCGCGGGCATCTTCCACATCTATCCCGCCGACCACGGCTTCAACCGTGACGTCGGCGCGACCTACGACGCCGCGAGCGCGGCGCTCGCGCGCCAGCGAACCCTCGCGTTCCTGGCGCAGCACGTCGCGGGCGAAAAGACCCAAGCGGCGGAGTAGCCGCGCAGCAATCTCCATCGGAGCACCAGCATCGTGGGCATCCAGCTCAAAGACCCGAGCCTGCTGAAGCAGCAGAGCTACATCGCAGGCGAATGGCGGAACGCGGACAGCGGGGCGACCCTCGACGTGCGCAACCCAGCCACGGGCGAGAAGATCGGCACCGTCCCGAAAATGGGCGCGAGCGAAACGCGCCGCGCGATCGAAGCCGCGCGCGACGCCATGCCGGCGTGGGCGCGCAAGACGGCGAAGGAGCGCGCCGCGGTCCTGCGCAAGTGGTACGAGCTCATGCTCGCCCACGTCGACGATCTCGCGGTGATCATGACGGCCGAGCAGGGCAAGCCGCTCGCCGAATCGAAGGGCGAGATCGCGTACGCCGCGAGCTTCATCGAATGGTTCGCCGAGGAAGGCAAGCGGCTCTACGGCGACATCATCCCGGGGCACCAGCCCGACAAGCGCATTCTCGTTCTGCGCCAGCCGATCGGCGTCGTGGCGGCGATCACGCCGTGGAATTTTCCCGCCGCGATGATCACGCGCAAGGCGGGGCCGGCGCTCGCGGCCGGGTGCACGTTCGTCTGCAAGCCCGCGGTGCAAACGCCGTATTCCGCGCTGGCCATGGCGGAGCTCGCCGCGCGCGCGGGCATTCCGGCCGGCGTGCTCAACATCCTCACGGGCAGCGCCATGGAGATCGGCGGCGAGATGACCTCGAACCCGATCGTTCGCAAGGTCACGTTCACGGGCTCGACGGAAGTCGGCAAGAAGCTCATGGCGCAGTCCGCGGGCACGCTCAAGAAACTCTCGCTGGAGCTGGGCGGCAACGCGCCGTTCATCGTGTTCGACGACGCGGACCTCGACGCGGCCGTGCAGGGCGCGCTCGCGAGCAAGTACCGCAACACCGGCCAGACCTGCGTGTGCGCGAATCGTCTGCTGGTGCAGAACGGTGTGTACGACGCGTTCACGCGCAAGCTGGTGGAAGCGGTAGCCAAGCTGCGCGTCGGTGACGGCCTGAAGGGCGCCACCGATCAGGGTCCGCTCATCGACGAGAACGCGCTCGCGAAAGTCGAAGAGCACGTCGCGGACGCGGTGAGCAAGGGCGCGAAGATCGCGCTCGGCGGCAAGCGGCACGCGCTCGGCGGCACGTTCTACGCGCCCACGGTGCTCACGGAGGTCACGCCGCAAATGGCCGTGGCGCGCGAGGAAACCTTCGGCCCGGTGGCGCCCCTCTTCCGTTTCGATTCCGAGGCGGACGCGATCCGCATGGCGAACGACACCGAGTTCGGTCTCGCGGCGTACGTCTACACGCGGGACCTCGGCCGCTCGTGGCGCGTTTCCGAAGCCCTGGAGTACGGCATCGTCGGCCTGAACACCGGCATCATTTCGACGGAAGTGGCGCCATTCGGCGGCGTCAAGGAATCCGGGTTTGGACGCGAGGGGTCGAAATACGGCATCCTCGACTACACCGAGATCAAATACGTCTGCGCGAGCGTATAGCGATCTCGAACGGTCCCGACGACATGCAATACATCAGCTCACCGAGCTTTCGTCACGACGGCACCGAGCGCCTCGGCGTGCTGCTCGTGAACTCGGGCACGCCCGCCGCACCGGAGCCGCGCGCCGTGCGGCGGTTTCTCAAGGGTCTGCTGAGCGATCCGCGCGTGGTCGAGCTGCCGCGCGCGCTCTGGTACCCGATTCTGTACGGCCTCATCCTGCCGTTCCGTCCGGCGCGCGTCGCGCGCAAGTACCGCAAGATCTGGACGTCGCAGGGGTCGCCGCTGGTCGTGCACTCGAACAAGCTGCGCGCCGAGCTGGCGACGGCGCTGGCGCAGCGGATGCTCGCGCCGCTCTCGGTCGAAGTCGCCTATCTCTATGCAAAGCCCACGGTTGCCGAAGCGCTCGTGAAGCTGCGCGACGCGGGCTGCCAGCGCATTCTCGTCCTGCCGCAGTTTCCCCAGTACTGCGGCGCCACGACCGGCGCGGTGTACGACCAGGTGAGCGCGGAGCTGGGCCGCTGGCGCTGGTTGCCCGAGCTGCGCTTCGTGGCCGAATACCACGACCACCCCAGCTACATCGAAGCGCTGCGCGCCAGCATCACGCAGCAATGGGAGCTCGAGGGGCGCACCAAGCACCTCGTGATCTCCTTCCACGGCATTCCCGAGAATTTCTTTCACAGCGGCGACCCGTATTTTTATAAATGCCGCCAGACCGCGCGGCTGCTCGCGGACGAGCTCGGCCTGCGCGACGACGAGTGGAGCGTGAGCTTCCATTCGAAGTTCGGTCCGGGCGCATGGCTGCGCCCCTACACCATCGACGTCATGGCCGGACTGCCGGCGCGCGGCATCGACGCCGTCACGGTGGTGTGCCCGGGGTTCGCCGTCGACTGCCTCGAGACGGTCGAGGAAATCGATATGGAGAATCGCGCCACCTTCCTCGGCGCGGGCGGCCGCCGCTTCGTCTACGTGCCGGCGCTGAATGCGCGGCCCGAGCACAGCCGCTTCCTCGCCGACCTCATCACCCAACACTGCGCGGGCTGGACCGACGGCGCGCGCGTGCTCGCCGCGGCTGGCGCCGCGCGGGGCACTTCCGCTTAGCCGTGTAGCGATAGAAAGATCCTCGACGTGCTCGGACGTTTCCACGAGGTCAGTCTCGCGACCCCCGATATCCGCGCTTCCGTGGAGTTCTACGAGCGCCTCGGCTTCATCCAGGCGCAGACCAGCGACACGTACTCGCACCCCTACGGCGTGCTCACCGACGGACGCATCTTCCTCGGGCTGCACCAGCGACGCTTCGCATCGCCGGCGTTGACGTTCGTGCACGCGGGCATCATCGCCTTCGCCGATGAGCTCGAGGCGCGCGGCATCGAGCTCGACTCGCGCCGCGTCGGCAACGAAGTCTTCAACGAGATCGGCTTTCGCGACCCGAGCGGGCAGGCG
>DASZSS010000203.1:0-6127 GCA_035548535.1 Steroidobacteraceae bacterium | reverse complement strand
TGCAGCGGCCACACGACGATCTGACGGAAATGTCGGACGACCAGATCGCGCGTCATGCTCTTGTTCTCGTTAAATGGCGGCGGGTCGGCGTCATCGGGCAGCGACTCTGCCGATGTGGTCTCGATCGGTCAACACATCCGTACCAAATCAACATGAGTGTCGTGAAGAAGAGTGTCATTGGTCTCATTGCGGCGTGCGGTCTCGCGGCCGCGACCCCGTTCGCTCATTCCGCCGAGGCGAGCGCCGAGAGCATCGCGGCGAGCTTGCGCGATCAGGCGCTGCACGATTCAACCGCGTGGGATTTCGTGAGTGAGCTGTCCACGCGCTTCGGTCCGCGGCCCGCGGGCTCGCCCGCCGAGGCGACCGCGGCGCAATGGTCGGCGCGCAAGCTGCGCGCGCTCGGCTTCGAGAACGTGCGGGTCGACAGCTTTCAAATCACCGCATGGGTTCGCGGCAGCGAGCACGTGGAGATCGTCGCGCCCTCCCCGCAGCCGCTGACCGCGGCCTCGCTCGGGGGCGCGCCGCCGACGGCGCCGGGCGGCGTCGAGGGCGAGGTCGTGCAGTTCGCGGATCTCGACGCGCTGAAGGCGGCCGCACCCGGCTCGCTCGCGGGCAAGATCGCGATGATCTCGTTCCACATGCCGCGCACGCAGGACGGCTCGGGTTACGGCTATGCCGTCGCCGGGCGCGCGAACGGGCCGATCGAAGCGGCGAAGCGCGGGGCGATCGGTTTCCTCATTCGCTCCGTCGCGACCGGCGGGCATCGATTCGCGCACGCCGGCGCGACGCGCTACGAGAACGGGCGCGTACCGATCCCGGCGTTCGCGATCTCCGAGCCCGATGGCGACCAGATCGAGCGCCTCGCCGCGCTCGGCGAGACAGTGCGCGTGCGGCTCACGTCGAGCGCGAGCTATGTGCCGAGCTCGAGCTCGTACAACGTCAGCGGCGAGATCCGGGGCGGCGCGCGGCCGGACGAAGTCGTTGTGCTCGGCGCGCATCTCGATAGCTGGGACCTCGGAACGGGCGCCATCGACGACGGCGCCGGCTGCGCGATCGTCGCCGCGGCCGGCAAGCTCGCGCGCTCGGCGCCGCGCCGGCCGCAGCGGACGATTCGCGTCGTGCTCTACGGCTCCGAAGAGATCACGCAGCCGACCGACGTGCTCCGGGGTGGAGGCGCGTACCTCGAAGCGCACCGCGCCCAGATCGCCACGCACATCGCGGCGGGCGAAAGCGACTTCGGCGCCGGTCGCATCTATTCCGTGGCGCTCGGGAAAGGCGCGCTGGCGAGCCCGTTCGGACAGACGCTGCTGCGGGTCTTCGCGCCGCTCGGCATCGTGCCGTCGACCTCCCTCCCGCAAGGGGGCGCGGACGTCGAGCCGCTGGGCGCCGCGGGCGTGCCGCTCTTCGATCTGAATCAGGACGGCACGAACTACTTCGACTTCCATCACACGGCCGACGACACGCTTGACAAGATCGACCCGGCGCAACTGGCGCAGAACGTCGCGGCCTGGGCGTCACTGGCCTGGCTCGTGGCCGATACCGACGTGGATTTCCGAGCGCTGGCGGCGCGCTAGCGGAGACGCTGACCCGCGCGCCCGGGGGGCCTTGCGCCAGCCTCACCGGGCGCGGCTTGCAGCTCCGCGGCGGCGTGCGACACTCGCGCCATGGATTCCGAAGCCATCGAGCGACTCGAGCTGAAGATCGCTTTTCTCGAGCGCGCCCACACCGAGCTCGGCGATGTCGTGTACCGGCAGCAGCAGGAGATCGAAGCGCTGCGTGCGCAGCTCGCCGCGCTGATCGCGCGACTCGAGGCCGCACAGGAGGAGCCGACCGCGTACACGCTCGAGCAGGAGCGACCCCCGCACTATTGATGCGGGAAATACCTGGTATTTGCGCAGCACGGGCGGGCGCCGCCAATTAATGAACAACGCTCGAGCTCGGCGGGCGAGGCGCGCGCACTGCCGCGCGGCCGGTGATACCCTGCGGCCGCGCTCGCAGCCTTCCGGCTCGCGCTTATGTAGCGTGCTATCACGACGGAGTTACTGACATGGCCACGATAGTGGGCGGCATCGCGACCTCCCATACCCCGACGATCGGCTTCGCGCTGGACACCAACAAGCAGCACGACAAGGTGTGGGCGCCCATCTTCGCGGGCTACCAGCCGGTGCAGCAGTGGCTCGCGGACAAAAAGCCCGACGTGCTGTTCTTCATCTTCAACGACCACGTCACCTCGTTCTTTTTCGATCACTACTCGCACTTCGCGCTCGGCGTCGGCGAGAAGTACTGGGTCGCGGACGAGGGCGGCGGTCCGCGCAAGCTGCCGCCCATCAAGGGACACCCGGGACTCGCGCGGCACGTGGCGACCGGGCTGGTCGCGGACGAGTTCGACCTGTCTTATTTTCAGGCCAAGGGGCTCGATCACGGCTGCTTCTCGCCGCTCTCGCTGCTCTGGCCGCACGAGCCGACGTGGCCGGGCGCCATCGTGCCGCTGCAGGTCGGCGTGCTGGAATTCCCGATCCCCTCCGCGAAGCGCTGCTTCAAGCTCGGCCAGTCTCTGCGCAAGGCGATCGAGAGCTATCCGGAAGATCTGAAGGTGGCGATCGTCGGCACCGGCGGCCTGTCGCACCAAGTGCACGGCGAGCGCGCGGGCTTCAACAACACGCCCTGGGACATGGAGTTCCTCGACCTGCTCGAGAAGGACCCCGAGAAGCTCACGCACATCACGATCGCCGAGTACGCCGAGCGCGGCGGCTTCGAGGGCGCCGAGGTGATCATGTGGCTGATCATGCGCGGCGCGCTCTCGAAGAAAGTGAAAAAGCTGCACCAGGCGTACTACCTGCCGTCGATGACGCCGATCGCGACCGTGATCTTCGAGAACGATTCGCAGGAGCCCTCCGACGAGACGCCGGCGCAGTATCGCGAGCGCATCGGCCGGCAGTGGGCGGGCATCGAGAAGCTGCCGGGCACGTATCCGTTCACCCTTGATCGCAGCGTGAAGGCGTATCGCCTGAACGAGTTCCTGCACAGCCTGATCGAGCCCGCGAAGCGCAAGCGCTTCCTCGCCGATCCGGAGCCGATGTTCGAAGAGGCGGGGCTCACCGAGGAGGAGCGCGACATGGTTCGGCGCCGCGACTGGCGCGCGCTCATCCAGTATGGCGTGATCTTCTTCCTGCTCGAGAAGCTCGGCGCGGTGGTCGGCACGACCAATCTGCACATCTACGCGGCCATGCGCGGACAGTCGCTGGAGGATTTCCAGAAGACGCGCAACGCGCAGGTGCTGTACTCGGTCGCCGGTCAGGACGAAGGCAAGAAGGACTGGGACAAGAATCAGGCGCGCACCTAGCAGGAATCAGACGGCCCGCGTAGCAGGGATGAGGTGCGCGCAGCAGGGATGTCGCCGAGGCGACAGCGCGCACCTCGCAGATCGTTCGCGCACTTGGCAGGGATCAGCGCGCACCGATAACGATCGGGTCTCGGTCAAGGCGGGGCGCAGCCGTCGCAGACCATTCGCGCACTTAGTAGGGATCAGCGCGCACCGAGAACGATCGGGTCTGGTCAAAGGCGGGCGCAGCCGTCGCAGATCGTTCACGCACTTGGTAGGGATCAGGGCGCAGCTCGCAGGTAATTCGCGCACCTCCGCGGCGATCCGCCACGCAGACTGGGCGCGCTGCGCGGCGAGCCGGCGCGCAAACGGGCCGCCCGCCGCGGCGACCGGTTGCGCACGCGACGGCAACCCATCGCGTGCGCCGCTCGGCCTTGCGCACTAATTCAACTGGCCGATCGTGGGAAACGTCCCTGGCGTCGTGCCCTGATACATGACCGTGGCAGTGCTGCCATCCGCTACCGCGACATCGGGAATGCCGTCGTTGTTGAGATCGCCGACGGCCACGGCTAGCGGCTGACCAAATCCGGCGAAGCTCTGCGCAGCCTGGAACACGCCGGGCCGAGTCGGGTCCTGCATCAGCACCGACACGCTGCCCGTCGGCGCGGGCCCGATGTTCGCCGTCACGAGATCGGGCTTCTGATCACCATTCATGTCCGCGACGACGATGTGGATGGTGCCGCTCTGAGCGGAGTACGTCACCGGCGCGAGAAACGACCCCGGATGCGTCGCATCCTGCAGCAGTACCGTCGCGCCCGATGCGCCCGTGCCGTCGGTGCCCGGCCCGAGATTCGCCACGGCGAGATCGGGCAAGCCATCGGCATTCAAGTCGGCGATCTTCACCGCCGTCGGCTGCGCGCCGCCGGCAAACCTCACGGGCGCCAGAAAGCTGCCGGGATTCGCCGGGTCCTGATAGAAGATCACGATCGCGCCGTTGTTGCCGTTCGTGTCCGAGGTCGCCGCGGCGATGTCGGGTTTGCCGTCGCCGTCGAGATCGCCAACCGCGACGCCCGACGCGGGATTGGTGGTCGCGAGCGCCACGGGCGGAAGGAAATGCGCTGCGCTTGCCGGGTCCTGCAGCAAGATGACGACGCGTCCGGTCGCCGCGTCGTCTGCCGCGACGAGATCGTTCCTGCCGTCTCCGTTCACGTCGGCGATCACCACATCGTTTGGATTGCCGCCCGTTGCGACATTCATCGCGCTCTGGTACTGCCCCGAGCCTGGGCTCGTCTGCAGCAGCACCGAAACGTCACCGGCCGCGAAGTTCGCCACCACGAGATCGGTGGTCCCCGTGCCCGTGAGATCGCCGGCGGCGATGCTCGAGGGATTGTTGTCCGTGTCGTAGTGCTTGCCGGTCGCGAACGAGCCGGGACTGCTCGTGCTCTGCAAGAACACCGAGGCGAACCCGGGACTCGGCTGCGAGCCGTCGTCGGCCACCGACGTCGTGGCGACCGCGATGTCGGGCGCACTGTCGCCGTTCAGATCCGTGATCACAAGCGAATTCGGCACGTCGAAGCGCGACACGCCGTTGTCACCGCCGCAGCCCGTGAGGCCGGCCACCAGTGCCGCGAGTATCCCGACTCGTGCTCCCGAGAATTGTCCATTCACAGCAAATCACTCCCACGATAGATGCCAATTGGCGCGCGAACGAACGCTGGCGCGCAGGGAGCGTTGACGGTGGCGTGCGGCCACCTGTGAGCGATTGTTAGAGTGATCGGCGGCGGTAACAGAAACTGCAAGAAAAAGCCGCGAAGCGCGACGTCATGCGTGCACGGCCGGCACACGCACGTCGCACGGGGCAGACAGGCGGCAAGCGCGAGGGCTTACGCGACCTCGCGCTCGTCGTCTGGATCCTGCGGCGCCGGGCCGATGTAGTGCGCGGACGGGCGAATGATCCGATTGTCGGCTCGCTGCTCGACGATGTGCGCCACCCAGCCGAAGACGCGCGAGGCGGCGAATGTGGCCGTGAACAGCTCCTTCGGGATGCCGAGCCCGAGACACACGACACCCTTGTAGAACTCGAGATTCGCGCGCAACGAACGGCGCTTCGCGCTCGTCTGCGCGACGAAGGCGGCCTCGACGGCGCTCAGCGTATCCAGGATGCGACGCAGATCCGGCGCCGTGGCGATCTTCTCCGCCATGCGCTTGATGACCTTCGCGCGCGGATCGACGACGCGGTACTCGCGATGTCCCATGCCCATGACGACGCGCTTGGTCGCAAGGCACGTCGCGACGAAGTCGCTCGCCTTCTCCGGCGAGCCCACTTCCAGCGCCATCTCCAGCGCACCTTGATCCGCTGCGCCGTGCAGCGGCCCATAGAGCGCACCCATCGCGGCCGAAAGTGCGGAAGCAGCCGGCGCCAGCGTCGAGGTCACCACGCGCGCGGTGAACGTGCTCGCGTTGAAACCGTGATCGAGCTGCAGCACCTGCATGCACTCGAATACCGCAACCTCGTCAGCCGTCGGCGGGCGGCCGTTCACGAGGTGCAGATAGCGCTCGCCGTAGCGGCGAGACTCGGGATACGGCGTCGTCGCCCTGCCCTGCCGGACCGCGTGGATCAGCGCGATCGCGGCCGGCACGCGCGCGGCGATCACGAGCCCCTCACGCTCCTCGGCCGTGCGGCCAAGCGGATCCGCGGGAGGCTCCATCGCAAGCAGCGGTGTAATCGCCTGCAGCGTGGCCATCGGATGTGCACCGTGGCTCGCGAGCTGGCGCAACGACGCGGCGAGCGCCGCGGGCAGTTGC
>DASZSS010000202.1:0-12901 GCA_035548535.1 Steroidobacteraceae bacterium | reverse complement strand
ACCGGCCGACGCCGAGCTCCTGCCACGCGCGCATCAGCTCTTCCACAAGACCAATCAGTTCAACGTGACGACGCGCCGCCCGGCGCTGGCGGAGTTGCAGCGCGTGAGCACCGATCCGAGTTGCCGCCTGCTGATGGTGCGCGCACAGGATCGGTTCGGCGATCTCGGATGGATCGGTGCCGTGCTGATTCGCGGCGTGCAACAGCCGCGCGCGATCATCGACAGCTTCCTGCTGAGTTGTCGCGCAATGGGCCGAGGCATCGAGACCGCGGTGCTCAACGACGTGAAGCGGCTGTGCTTCGCGGAACCGGGTTGCGAGAGGCTGCTCGCGCAGTACCGCCCGACGCGGCGCAACGCCCCTGTGCGCGAGCTGTTCGAAACCCACGGCTTCAGGATCGTCGAGACGGACGCAAGCGGCGTGAAGAAGTACGAGCTCGCCCGCGAGCACGGCGCGCCGACCCCCTGCGATTGGATCGCTGTGTCAATCGCTTGACAGAACTTCGGTTCGCCCTCCCCCAACATCTCTCCCGCGACGTCGAGCAGCGTGCTCGACCCACAAACCCAACGGGAGATCGACATGAACATTCGCAAGGCTTTCGAGCAGACGATGGCGGCCCTCATCTACACGGCGGCGCTGTTGGTGGTTGGCGGCGGCACCCTGCTGATGTGCCTGCCCTCCACTGGCCCCATCGCGTAAGCGCAGCGTGCTCGACCCACACACCCAAGCGGGAGACGGACATGAACATTCGCAAGACTTTCGAGCAGACGATGGCGACCCTCATCTACACGGCCGCGCTGTTGGTGGTCGGTGGCGGCACCCTGCTGATGTGCCTGCCGTCCGCCGGACCCATCGCGTGAGGGCAGCCGGCCGGGCCGGCCCATCGGGCAGGCGAACCGATGGTCCCGACCCGGCATGACCTCAAGGCACTGCACAGGTTCTAGTAACATGACTCGCCGCGCAGCCACCTCCGCCCACGAAAGGCCCGACCATGCTCCGGCATGTGCAGCCGCGACCTCTTCTGACGAGCCTGGCCGCCGCGCTCCTCGTGTTCGGCGCGGTGTGGGGCATTCGCGAGCTCGGGCTGCTCCAGGCCGCGGAGCTCTATGCCTACGATGCCTTCCTTGCAGCGGCCAACGCATCGAAATCTGGACAGCCTCGGGTCACGCTCGTGGAGCTCACTGAGGACGACATCCGCTACCTCGGCCGCTGGCCGATGTCCGACGAGCAGCTCGCCGCCGCGCTGGAGCGCGTCCTTGCGGCCGGCCCGCGCGTCGTCGGCGTGGACATCTATCGCGACGTCCCGGTCCCGCCGGGCACGGATCGCCTCACGGCCCTGCTCACTTCTCGCGACGATCTGGTGCTGGTGACGAAGTACCCCGACGCGTCCGGCCGGGGCGTTCCCCCGCCGCCGGTGCTGCGCGGGACCGCGAAGATCGGCTTCAACGACGTCGTCACCGACGTCGACGGCACCGTACGGCGCGCGCTCGTGTTCGTGGACGATGGCAACGAGGTGGAGCTGGCGTTCGCGCTGCGACTCGCTCTGGCCTATCTCGCACCCCATGGCATCGGCATGACGACCGACCCCTCACGACCGGGCATCCTGAAGCTCGGCGCGACGACGATCGCTCCTCTCGAATCGCACGACGGCGGCTTCGTCGGCGCGGACACTGCCGGGTACCAGTTCCTCATGGATTACGCAGCGCCGCCATTCGAGCGCGTCCGGCTGCGGGATGTGATGACGGGCGCCGTGCCGACCGGGCGGCTTCGCAACCGCATCGTCATCCTTGGCGTCGCCGCGATCAGCGTCAAAGACGACTTCCGGATTCCGCACTATCAGCTTGCCTCCGCCGAGGACGGCAGCATCGCGGGCATCGCGCTCCACGCGCACATCGCCGACCAACTCGTGCGCGCCGCGCTCCACGGGGACCGGCCGATAGGCACCTGGAGCGACGTCTCCGAGTACGCGTGGATCCTGAGCTGGTGCGTGCTCGGCGCACTCGCGGGGCTCTGGGTGCACTCCGCGCGGCGGCTCCTGCTCATCAGCATCGCAGGCGTCGCGCTCATCCTCGCGCTCGCCTTCCTCGCGTTCATGGCTCGCGTCTGGATCCCGACGGTGCCGGCGCTCACCGGCTGGCTCCTCGCGCTCGCCGCCGTCACGGGGTATCGCGTGCATGCCGAACGGCTGGAGCGCACGATGCTCATGCACCTCTTTTCGAAACACGTCTCGCCCGAGGTCGCCGAGACGATCTGGGCGCATCGTGCCGAGCTCATCGAAGGCGGCCGCCTCTCCGGGCGGCAGCTCACCGCGACCGTCATGTTTCTGGATTTCGCCGGCTTCACCGGCGCCTCGGAAGCCCTCACGCCGCACGCCCTCATGGACTGGCTGCGGGTCGCGACGGAGACCATGAGCCGCGTCGTGATGCGCCACGCCGGCGTCATCGACGACTACTTCGGGGACGGCATCAAGGCGAACTTCGGCGTTCCGTTCGAACGGCGAAGCGAGAGCGAGATCGACGCGGACGCCTTGAACGCCGTGCGCTGCGCGCTCGCGATGCGCGCGGCTCTCGATAACCTGAACTCGTCATGGACCCGCGATGGCGCACCGACGGCGCGCCTGCGCATCGGCATCGCCACCGGTCCCGTCGTGGCAGGGAGCGTCGGCAGCACGGAGCGCATGAAGTACACCACGGTCGGCGATACAGTGAACGTCGCCGCACGTCTCGAGGCCTTCGATCGCGAAGGGTTCGCCGCGATGAATGCCAACGAGCCGTGTCGCATACTCGTGAGCGCGGAAACGCATCGACGCGTCGCGCCGTTCGTCCGGGCCGAATCGCTGGGCGCCGTGTCGCTGAAAGGCAAGGAGCAGGACGTCATCGTCTTCCGCATTTTGGGCGCGGCAGAGTCTGCCGAGGAGGCGCACACATGAAAACCTTCCATGTCACCCTTGCGCTGTACGGACTGAGCATGCTGGCGACCGTCGCGGTCGCGACGGATGCTCCGGTCCCGCCGAAAGCGGCCGATGCGCCGCGCACCGGCACCGCTGCGCCCGCTCCCGATGCGCGCAACGCAGGGACGGCGCGCGACATCGTCTTCACGCCGCCGCGCCGTGGCGCGCCGCGCACGCGCACGGGCGGCGGCACGCGAACCGATGGCGCCCCCATCGAAGTGGCCGTGCTCGTGCCCGAAGACACCGGCCTCACGATCTCCGAGCAGCCGACGCTCTACTGGCGGCTGTCGCAGGATACGCAAGCCCAGTTCGAATTCGTGCTGAGCGATGAACAGGGGGTGGCGCCGCTCTGGCGCGAGAGCGTCACGGATACGTTCCGCGCTGGCATCCACGCCCTGCCGGTCTCGAATATGAACCTCACCCTCGCGCCGGGCGTGAGCTACCGCTGGTTCGTTGCGCTCGTCCGCAATCCGGACCAGCGATCGAACGACATCGTCTCATCCGGCACCCTCGAACGCGTCGCGCCGCCGCCCGCTCTCGATGAGCAGCTCGGCAAGGCCTCGCTCGAAGAGCGTGCCGCGATCTTCGCCGCGCACGGGCTCTGGTACGACGCGCTCGATGCGCTCAACAAGGCGATCGACGCGAATCCCGACGACGCGCACCTTCAGGCGCAGCGCACGGCGCTGCTGAAGCAGGTGGGCATCGGCGCCTCCTAGAGCCAGTTGCTGATCAGCGTGAACGCCGACCAGTAGTACGGGTGCGCGAAGCGCGGGTCCGCAAGCAGCTTGCGCTGCGCCTGTTGTAGCGCGTCGACCTTGGACGTGCCGGGCTCCTCGAGCGCGCGATAGAACTCGACGAGAATCTCGCGGGTGGCTTCGTCGGACACCGTCCAGAGAGAGCCGAGAACGCTGCGGGCGCCCGCGCGAATCGCCGTGCCGGACAGTCCGAGAGCGGCGCGCTCATCCCCTTCTGCGGTCTGGCACGCACTGAGCGTCAGCAGCTCGAGAGGCTTGCGGAAACGCGTTTGCGCGACGAGCTGCTGCAACTCGCTCATCGTGAGGCGACCATCGTGCGTCACGAGAAAGCTCGAATCGGCCGTTCCGCCGAATACCGCGTGCGAGGCGAGGTGAATGACGTTCGGCTGGCGCTCGGTGACGTACTTGCGAAAGTCCGCCGTATCGAAGCGATCGTCGAGAAAGACCGTTCCGCCGATGATGCTCTGGATGCCGCGAATCTCTTCCGCCACGAAGGGCAGCGCGGAGAACTGGCCGGCCGGCGTGCTGAGGCCTGCGAGCAGCACGTTCAACTGCGTCGAGTGCAAAGGCTGCGGGGCCACCAACCGCAGCATCGGCGTGACGGCAATCGCGAAGCGCTCGGCCAGAAAGTGCTTGCCGTCGTGGAGCGCGGTCATGGGGATTTCATAGAGCACGCCATCCGGGATGAACACGAGTGTGTCCACGTGGGCCGATTCCAGATCGTTCGCGAACGGCGCAACCAGCACCTGATACAGCTCCTGCGCCAACGGCAGGTACTCGCGGGTCGTGCGATTTTCGAGATGCCGGCGAAACCGCCGCACGAGCTGGGTGATGTCATCCCGCGATCGATGGACGGTGTAGCGCCGAACGACAGCGGAGGAGCTGACCAGAATCTCGAGGCGATCCGGCAGCAGAATGGGATACACGATCGCGGTGTCGTTCGAAATCTCCTCCAGAGGAACGGCCTGAGCGTTGAGCTCCGCGACACACTCGTCGTGGAAATAGTCGCGCAGTTCCGCCGCCTTCAGGCGCTCCACCACATCGCGAGCCTGGAACAGCAGCTTGCTCTTCGTCGCGTCGTCGCTCACCCGGTCCGAACTGCTGAGAAGCGCCGCGACGAGGCCTTGATAAACAGGCATGACCGAAGTCCGGAACACCTGGTCGCTCGATCCGTATGCGGCGCGCGCTTCCTGTCGCGCGGCATCGACCAGCGTCACGGCACGCAGGTAGGAGTCGAGCGCATTCTGCGTGGCGCCGCGCGCCCAGTAGATCTGCGCAAGCTGCCAATGCCAGCGGTAGAGCGAGGCGTCCTCCTCCGCTTCCTCGGCGTTCGCGAGCGCGAGCCGCGCAAGACCTTCGGCTTCCTCGAGCCGGTTTTCGGATTGGTACAGCCGACTGAGGCCGCCGAGTGCAAACGCGAGGCTACGCCGATCTGCAAGACGCACCGCGAGCTCGCGTGCGCTCGAGAAGCTGCGGTGCGCTTCGAGGAGCGCGGCAGCACGTTCGCGAGCGCCGGCATCGTCTGCATGCGCTCCGCGGCTCGCCCGGTCGTGCGAGCGCGCTGCAAGCCGCTCCGCCGTGATTCCGAGATTGATCCGCGCCGAAACGGCGGAATAGGACGGATCGAGAGTCTGGAGCACCGCGTTCGCCGCTTCGATGCGCTCGTGCGCGCGTGCCTCGCTTCCGAGCGTCGCTTCCACGGCCGCGGCGTTCGCCAATGCGTAAGCCTCAACGGCATGAGCATTCGCCTGCCGCGCGACCGCCGCGGTCTCTGTGTACGACCCGAGCGCAGGCTGCAGTCGTCCCATCGCGACCAACAGGTTCCCACGGTTGTTGAGGAGCATCGCGCCGAGCTTGCCGGTGCGCACGAGCGCCAGTGCGGCGTTCAGGTGTTCTTCCGCAACTCCGCTCTCGCCGAGAGCGAGGCGAGCGTTGGCCAGCGCACCCTCCGCCGCCGCGATGCGTGCCGAGTCCTGCAGGCCGCGCGCGATCCTCAGCGCTTCGTCGAGCGCCGCGAGCGAAGCTGAGAATTGACCGCTCGCCTGGCGCGCTTGCGCAAACCCTCGAAGCGCATCGCTACGTTCCGCGGGGCTGGCCCCCGCCGCGCTGGCGGCGCCCGCCCAAGCCTCTGCGGCGCTTCGGAACCGGCCCTGCGAGAACTCGAGCGCCGCGGCCGCGCCCGCTCCCGTGGCGAGCGTCGAGCCCGCGAAGCTGTCGGCCTCCTCGAACGCGAGGAGCACCTGCTCGGGCGAGACCGGCAATCCTGGCCGGTTGGCGACGGTGAAACTGCCGGCGCTCTCCGCGGCGCCGCGCGCGGCGCAGAGTGGCCGGAAAAGCGAGGGCGTGTCGCGAAATTCCGTCGGCAGCGCGGCGAGATTGCCTTCGAGATCCGTCTCCGGCGAATTGATCACCACCTGATTCTCCGCGACCACCTCACTCGAGGGCGAGCGCACGAAGGCGGGCGTCGTCATCGTGATGACGCCGCCATCGCCGCCGGGAATCGCCGCGCGGGCCAGGATGCGACTGTCGTTCCCGACGACGATGTCCTTACCCATCGAGACCGAAACGTTGCCGCCGGTACCGCCCGTGTCGCTCGCGTCCACTCCCGCGTGATCGAGTCGCAAGGAGCCCGCGCCGTCGAGGGTGATGTCGCCTCCACCGGCATCCTCGGCAGACGTCGCGATGGCGCTGTCGCTGAGAAACATGTTCTGCAGCGGGTATCTGCCCGAGGCGCCCAGTCCGACCTGGATGTTGCCGGCGTTGCCGGAACCCTCGCCCGTGCTGATGGCCTGGATGTTCGCGCCCGTCATGCGCAGCTCGCCGGCATCGATCTCGATACGGCCTCCCTGACCGGGAAGGCTGGTGTTGGAGACGATCTCGGTGCCCGGCTCCAAGGTGAGAAGAGGCGTGTGCACCGAAATCGGGCCGGCATTGCCGAGGCGCTTGCCCGTCACGGCTCCGGCCTCCTCGGCTTCGACTTCCGAGGACGCGCGCACGGAGGTGCCGCTGCCATCGCCGCGGGCCCCGGTGAGCAGGATGCTGTCGGTCGCGCTCAACGTGACGGAGCCACCCTCACCGATACCCGACGTGCTGGACGACACGCGCGCACCATCAGCGAGCCGCAGCGTGCCCGCGCGGATGTCGACGGACCCTGCGTTGCCGGTTGCGGTGAAGAAGGTGCTGGCGCTGATGCGCGAGCCGCGGGAGTCCTGCGCCGGACGGTTGTCGTTGCCGGCGATCGTGACGCTATCCCGCCCGTCGATGAGGATCGAGCCTCCATTGCCCGCAGCCGATGCGACGCTGCCGACACGAGAGCCGTTCAGGATTTCGACCGTCGGCGCGGTCAGGATCACCTGGCCCGCGTTGCCGGCGGAATTGGAGTTCGCGCCCACGTCCACCTGTTCGCGGAAGGTCAGGCGCTCGCTCGCAGTGATGACGACGTCGCCGCCGTTGCCGGTGTTGGACGAGCCGCCGCCACCGCCGCCGCCGCCTCCTCCGCCCCCTCCGCCGCCTCCGCTGCCACCGCCACCACTCCCACCGCCACTGCCTCCGCCCGGGCCCGTCGGCGTGCCCTCGCCGGTGGCGCTTTCGACCGCCGCGCCGTTCAGCAGAGTGACGTCACGACCTTCGATGCGAACCGATCCGGCCAGGCCCGATCCGGTCGTGACCGCGCGCAGCCGACCGCCGTCGGCGGTGACCGCGTCGCTCGCCGTGATCACGATGTCGCCGCCGCCGCGCGTGGCGGACGTCGTGATATTCGTGTTCCTCATGTCAACGCGATCCGCCGCAATCGCGACATCGCCGGCGCGCGCCTGCCCCTGCACCTCCACGCGCGAGCGGTTGAGCTCGAACTGACCCGCGGTGCGCGCATCCAGGGCAGTGAATGGCTGATTCCCGCCCGCGGTCGTGCTGGCACGCATCGCCACGCGATCACCGTGAAACTCTCCGCCGCGAATGATCAGCGTGCCCCGATCCGCGCCGTCCACTTGCAGCGCGGCCCCACGGCTCACGTCGATGCGCGCGAGCGGATCGGACGCGGGCGTCCACGTCGCGATGTCGATCGGGACCGCGTCCGCCGAGCCGACCGCGGCAAGCTCGACCCGCCCACCGGGCGCGCGCAAACAGCCGGCGGTGCAGTTGGCCGCCGTGTCGAGGTCGTCGGTTGCGCCGACGGCGCGAACGCTTCCGCCCACGAGCGACAGCGTCGAGCGCGGCGTCACCTCGAGCACGCTCCCGTTCACCTCGATGCGCGCCGGCTGGCCGAGGAATCCGAACGCGAGCGGCTGCGCGGTCGCAAGCCGCGCATCGGGCGTGAACGTGACGCTGCCATCGGCATCGTCGGGCAGCATGCGCAGAGTCGTCGCCGTGCTGGCGTGGAACGAGCCCTGCACATCGAGCCGCGCCTGCGGGCCGAACACGATGCCGCTCGGGTTGAGCAGATAAAGCGACGCACCCGGAATGTTCGACGCCAGCGTCCCATAGACTTGCGACGCCATCCCGCCCGTGACACGACTCACCACGTTCGTCGTGGTGCGCGCTGGGTCGGCGGTGAACAGGGCCCGGTCGCCGGCACCGATGTCGAACGTGCTGAAGCTGTGAAAGAGATTCGTGCCATCGCCCGGCCGCGAACCAAACTGCTCCCCGATCTCGATGGTGCCGGTCGCATCGCGAACGGGCTGCAATGTGAGATCGCTGCTCCCGACCGTGCCATCACGAACGATCGACGAGCTGACCTGCGCGTTCGCAGCCGCTCCCCAACCGAGAGTGACGGCGCCGACGATCAGCGGGAGTGTCGTTCTCATGAGCATTACATCCCGTAAGACATGCCAAGGTGAAAGCCGCGATCCTGAAGTGCGTTCGTTCCGGCATAGTCGAGGTCCTCGAACGCGTGGCCCCAGGAGAGATCCACGAGCACGCGATCGAGCGGCGACCAGCGCAATCCAAGCCCCGCACTGCCGAGCGCGAGCGGCCCGATCTCGTCGCGGCGCACGTTCCACGAGTAGCTCCAATCCACGAACGGCGCGATTTCCAGCGCCGCAGCTCCTGTCGGCCGGCGGAGCAGCGGAACGCGCAGCTCGACTGAGCCGATTGCACCGCTGTCGCGCACGAGCGTGTCCTCGTGATAGCCGCGCACGGAGGATCGGCCGCCGATCGCGATCTGCTCCATGCCAAGCAACGCGCTGTCGGCGAGCTGCACGTCGAGGCGCGCCACTAGCTGGCTCTTCAGCCAATCGAGCCGATGCGCCCACTGGAGCTGCCCGAGGAATACGCTGAATCGGCCATCGGGCGTGTTCCCCGGCTTGATCGTCGCGTTGAGCGCGTCGAGTCCGAAGCTCATCGTCGCGCGCGCCGCAAGCACGTCGCGCATGCCCCGCATCGTGCGCTCGACGCCCACGCGCAATACGGCGGCGCGCGCGACGCCTTCGTCCGGACCCGCCGTGAACGAAAATCCCGAGCCCAGCAGAAACGATTCGGTGCGCCGCATTTCCGCGGTCAGGAACGCGCTTGCCGATGTCGAGGGCGATCGTTCGATCGGGTGCGCCACGCTCACGCCGAACGTGCGCGCTCTCGCTTCGATGCCGAGATGATCGAACGGCGGCTGCACGATCTCGCTGCGCGCGCCGAGCGCATGAACCCCGACCGTCGTGCCGTACGAATTCACGGGCAGGTCGTACGCGAGCGTCGCTTCGCGCAGTCCCTCCGTGGCACGCACGCTCGCGCCCAACACGTCCGCCCGGCCGGCAAGATTCCGCAGGCTCGCGCGCAAGAGCGCGCCGGCGGCCCCGATTGCCGGACTCTGGTAATTGTTGACGTCGACCGCCACCGCGAGCTGGCTGCGCTCGGCAACGCGCACGTCGAGTATCGACTCGCCCCTGCGGTCCCCCGGCAGAAGCCGCGCATCGACACGGCGCACGCCGGGCTCCGCCTGCAGCACCTGCAGCCGCCGCTCGATGTTGAACACGTTCACCGGATCGAACGGACCGAAGCTCGCGAGATAGTCGCGGATATATCGCTCGCGCAGCCAGCCGTCCGTGTTCACGGCGACGGCGCTGAGCGCGCCTTCGACGACGTCGATCTGCACTATTCCGTCATCCTGCGCGAGCACGGGCGTCATCGCACCGGAAGTGAGATAGCCCCGGTCGATGTAGAGCTTGGTGATCTCATCGCGCAGCTCCACGAGCTCCGCAAACGAGACATCCCGCCCGACGAAGCGATCGCCGACACGCATGACTTCCGCCTCGGGCAGAACGGTGTTGCCCGAGATCACGAGCTTGCGCACGAATACCGTTTGGCTGCCCGCCGCGGAACCTTGCGCGAGCGGGCTCGACAGATCGGCCTGCGGCAACACCGAGCCGCGCTGAGCGGGCGGTGGCTCGAAGGACGGCAGGCTCAGACGCTCCGTCGCCGCGCTCGGCAAGGCCGTCTGCGCGGGCAGGTGTGCGGCCGCTGCGCCGAGCAGCCCGCTGAGCGCCATTGCGAAAGTCGCGTGCCGTGCTCTGCGTTTCTTGTGCACAGTTTCTCCGAGCAACGCCCATCCGCTGGCTTCATATCGAAACCCGGTCCGCCCTTCAGACCTTCTGTCGTTCCCTGGGATTTCGTTCCAGCAAAAAGTTGTGTCGGCCGGATGACAGACCCGCGAGCACGGGTTGCCGATCCTTTACGCAACCGTCGATGGTCGACGGCATCAAGACAGCGAGACTGGAGGAAAAAATCATGTTGAACTCAAAGAAGTCCTTTGTCACGAGTGTGAGCTGCATTCTTTTCGGGCTGGCCCTGCACGCGCCGGCGGCGTTCGCCAAGCTGACCGACGACCCGCCTTCGTTGAAGGTGAGCTACAAGGAGCTCGACCTGTCGAAGCAGGCCGGTGCCGAGGAGCTCTACCGCCGCATCACGCGAGCGGCGAACGCGGTGTGTCGGGAGGCGTTTCACAGCCCGAGCCCCGGGTTCCGCACCCGCAACGAGCACCAGAAGTGCATCGAGACGGCAATCGATAATGCGGTGAGCGACGTGAACGAGCCGCTGGTTTCGGCGCTCTGGAAACGGCAGTCGAGGGTCGCTTCCACCCGCTGAGGCTCATGGGCCCGCAATGTGCACTCCGAGCACGCATCGAGTGGATGGCGCCCCGTCGCCATCCGCTCGGCGGGCTCGCTTACGGCGTAACCTGCGCCGTCTCGAAGTCTGAAACGTATCGGCTAGTTCGCGTCGAGCGTGTTGCAGCGGCCTTCGAGCTACGGCAGATCAAAGCCCGTGTAATTGACCGCGATCGCCGCGCCGCTGCGGACCCGGTACTCGATCGATCATCGCTAGCAAGTGGAGCGCGGCGCGGTTTCCGGCGCACCGGTTGCGCCGGCTCAGTACTTGAGCCGCAGCACGTTTGCCTTGCCGAACGTCGGCACGGTGACGATGTAGATGTTGTCGTATTCGTCATCACCGATTGCAGGAACCGTCTGCCCCGACAGCAGCCGCACCAGCTCGGGCACAGTGTTGCTGTGGCCCACGATCAGCACGCGTCCGCCGCGGTGCTCGCTGAGCACCTGCGAGGCCACGGCTCCGAGGTCCATCGACGGCGCCAGCACAGTCGGCTTCGCGCCGAGGCGCAACGCGAGCGGCATCGCGGTTTGCTGCGCGCGGCGGGTATTCGTGACGTAGATACCGTCGAGGCGGCCCGCACCGCGCACGTCCCCGAACATCTGCGCCAGTTTCTCGGCGCGCCGCTCGCCGGCAGCGCTCAGCGGCGGATCATCGATCGTCACCAACTCCTTCTCGGCGTGCCGAAGCAGCACGACAGTCGTCGTCGTTGCGGCCCGATACGCCACGAACGCGGCAGCCAGGAGCAACAAGAACAGCAGCCACATGACCCAGAAGGGTGCGAGGAAGGGCCGACGATGGCGTGTCAGGACGGGCGGTTCCATTGCGGCAATGATAGTCGAGTGGCATGACACGCCGACGGCCACGCCAGCGTTTCGGGCTGCCTGATAGATGGCTCAGGTTGTTGTTCTAAGTCATTGAAGTAGCGATCTTAGAGATCCCAAGGATTCGCATCAAGCGCTGCGCATCGAAGGGCGCCCGCAGCTTCACGTCGGTATTGTCGAAATACACGTACACGTCGCGCGGCCGCGAGCTCGGCGGCTTCACGGGCCAGCATTTGCGCGCATCGGGCGGCTCCGAACCGCGATGCCACGCCTGGATGCGGCTCGCCCAGCGCTCGAGGGCCTTCTCGCCATAGCCGCTGCGATAGAGCTCCTTGTCGCCGTGGAGGCGGATGTAGAGGAAGTCCGCCGTCACATCCTCGAGCAGCGGCCAGCGCCGCGCCGTCTCTGCGACGACGAGCGCGACGCCGTGCTCTCGCAAGAGCTTCATGAACGCGGGATCGCAGAAGCTCTCGTGGCGGATCTCGAAGGCGTGGCGCAAGCGCCGGTTGCGATCGATGGCCAGACGCGCCCGCCCCTTCAGCCGCGCATCGCGCTTGCGTGCGATCCGCAGTGCGCTGGCCGTGTCTTTCGGCAGCAGTTGGAGAAAGTCGGCCACGCGCTGCTCGTCGTAGCGCAAGTTCGGCGGAAACTGCCAGAGGATCGGCCCGAGCTTCTCGCGCAGATTGAAGACACCGGACGCGAAGAAGTTGGCGAGCGCCGTATCGACGTTCTTCAGCTTCTTCATGTGCGTGATGAAGCGCCCGCCCTTCAGCGCAAACACGAAGTCCGCCGGCGCCTCCTCGTACCAGCGGGCGTAGCACTCCGGACGCTGCAGCGAATAGAACGAGCCGTTGATCTCGACGGTGGAGAAGATCGAGCACGCATAGCGCAGCTCGTTCCTCTGCGCCAACCCCGGCGGATAGAAGACGCCGCGCCAGGGCGCGTATCGCCAACCGGACGTCCCGATCCGTATCCGAGCCATGAGGCCATGCGCACAGCACGCCTCGTTCCCGCGGGAATCTCAGCGGCGGCGGAGGTCGCGCAGAACCTGCGCGAGCCGATGAATCTCGGCCTTGGTGTTGTAGTGGACGAGCGAGACGCGCACGACGCCGCTCTCGACGGGCACGTTCAAGCGCCGCATCAAGCGCGGCGCGTACAGGTGTCCGTCGCGGATGCCGATGCCCGCGCGAACGGCCGCATCGGTAATGGCCCGCGGCGGCACGCCCGGAAGCAGAAAGCTGAATGTCGGCACGCGCCCGGCGATCGCGGCCGCATCGGTGATGCC
>DASZSS010000201.1:0-4060 GCA_035548535.1 Steroidobacteraceae bacterium | reverse complement strand
CATCGATCTCGCCGAGTCGCTCGCCAAGCGGCTCGGCGCGACACCGCTGTTCGTGCGCACGACCTGGAAAACGATGCTGGACGACTTGCAGGCAGATGAGTTCGATCTCGCGGTGGGCGGCGTCTCGGTGACGCCCGCACGCGCGGCGGTGGCCGCGTTTTCGGTGCCCTACTCGAGCGGCGGCAAGACGATCCTGTCTCGCTGCGAGGACGCGAAGCGATTCGGCACGCTCGCCGCGGTCGATCAGCGCGGCGTGCGCGTCATCGTGAATCCCGGCGGCACGAACGAGCAGTACGTGCGCGCAAACGTGCGGCGTGCGACGGTGACGGTGTTCCCCGACAACCGCGCGATCTTCGATGAGGTTCGTGCGCGACGAGCGGATGTCATGATCACGGACGACGTGGAAGTCGAGCTGCAAACGCATCGGCATCCCGAGTTGTGCCGGGCGATGCCGGCGACGCTCACTCACTCCGACAAGGCGGTGCTACTGCCGAAGGGCGACACCTCGCTCATCGACGAAGTGAATGCGTGGCTCACCTCGGCGATCCAGGAAGGCGAGCCCGCACGACTGTTGGAGCAGCATCTGAAGAACTGACGCGCGGCGCTCACCGCCGCTCGCTCCGCATCGCCGTTCGCGACGAGTCGCGCATTGGATCCGCAGACGCGGGGATAGACGCGGGGATAGCTGATGAGCACCGTAGTACGTGAGTTGCCCCGCGCGATCGCACGCGCAACCACCCACCTCGCTCGATGGCCTGACGCGCGCGATGCGACAGCGGTCTCGGTGGTGCGCGACGCCATGCGCACGGGCGATGCGGCGTAGGAGACCGCGGCCGGCGAGCAGATCATCCCGTCGAAGCGGTCGCGCATCTCCAGCGCATTTCGTCGAGGTGACCGCGCGTCTCCAGCTCACTTCGTCGTGGCGGTCGCCAGCAACTCCTCTCCCATCTGCGCCCGGTTCGTACGCCGATACAGCGCCGCCAGCCACTGCGATGCCTTGCGGGTGCGCAAATCGTCTCGGCCATACGCGGCACTCAGCGTCTTGTAGCTCGCAGCGAGAATGGGCTCGGCCTGCGCGTCCTTGCCTTGCATCGCCATCGCCTGTGCGGCGACGGCTTCCGCATTCGCAAGCTGCGGGCTGCCCTCCGGCACACGAGTCCGGAGGATCACCAGCGCGCGCGTCGCGGCCGTCGACGCGTCGGCCGGTCGGCCGAGCTCGATGAGCGTTCGCGCCAGGCCTGTCTCCGCCACCGCGATGTACTGATGCTCCGGCGGCAGCGAACCCGCATAGATGCGTAGCGCGGTACGAAACTCGTGCTCCGATGCCGCGTAGTCCTCCTTCGCGTAGTACAGCATCGCGAGATTCACGTGGTCGTAACCGACGTAAGGGTGATTGGCCCCTCGCACCTCCGTATCGAGCGCCAGCGTCTGCTTCAACACCTGCTCCGCGCCCGCGAGATCACCGGATGCCTGCAAGAAGCGGCCGTAGTTGCCGAGCGCATCCAGCGTGTCCGGATGCTTCTCGCCGAGCACCCGGCGGAACAGCGCGATCGACTCTTCGTACAGCGGCCGCGCCTCCGCCAACTTGCCGCGGGACTGCAGCACCACCGCAAGGTTGTGCATGTTGTGGATCACCTGCGGGTGATCACCACCGAGCGCCGCACGATCGATCGCGAGCGCACGGCGGAACATGTCCTCGGCCCCCGCGTGCTCCCCGCGACGCTCCATGAGCTGTCCGATCTCGTTCATCACGGAAGACACGCGCGTCGACTTCGGACCTTCGAGCTGCTTGAAGAGCTCGAGGCTCTCCATCAGCTTCGCCTCCGCGCCCTTGAAGTCGCCCTTCTCCTTGAGCACCTTGCCGAGATCCTCCAGCGAGGCCGCCACTGCGACGGTGCGCTTGCCGTGCAGCCGCTCGTTCATGGCGAGCGCGTCCTCGTAGTGCTTCTGCGCCGTATCCATGCGGCCCGAGGCGAGCTCGAGCCGCCCGAGCGCCGCGAGGCTTGCGGCCTTGGATTCGTGATCGCCGGGGAACAGCTTCTCGCGCATGGCTAGGGCCTTTTCGAGTTGCGGCCGGGCTTCGGCCGTGAGGCCGAGCGACAGATACACCCGGCCGATGGTTTCCATGAGATTCGCCTGCGTCTCCGGCGCGTCCTTCAGCTCCTTCTGAATGCGCTCCGCGCCGCGCGCCAGGATTTCGCGCGCCGTGATGTTCTCGCCGCGCGCTTTGCTCGGATCGGCGACTTCGAACAAGCCGGTCAGGAAGCTCGCGACTTCGTCGGAGCGCTTGCGCTCCCTCTCGGCGATCGAGCGTTCCTGCGCCACGCGATGCGCCTGCACGGCCATCGCCGTAGCCACGCCTGCAAGCAGCACCATCAGCGCGGTGGACGCGGTCACTGCCATCGCGTGCCGGCGAATGAACTTGCCCGCGCGATAGCGAATGGTGTCGGGCCGCGCGATGACCGTCTGCCCGGACTCGTAGCGCTTCAGGTCCGTCGCCATCTCGTCCGCGGACGTGTAGCGCCGGCCAGGCTCCTTCCGCAGCGCCTTCATGACGATGTTGTCGAGATCGCCCGCGAGCTCGCGTCGCAGCCGTCCGGGCCTCGTACCGCGCGCCTCGACCGCACGCATCATGCGCGCGCGATCCGCGACCGAGGCACCGGACAGCGCCATCCTCTCGCTCGGCAGCAGCGGCTTCTGATGGCAGATGACCCGCTCGATCTCCGACAGCCGGATATTCTGGAACTCGAACGGCTTCCTGCCGGTGAGCAGCTCGTACAGCAGCACGCCGAGCAGGTACACGTCCGTCGCCGTCGTGATGAGCTCGCCGCGCACCTGTTCGGGGCTCGCGTGCCCCGGCGTGAACAGCCGCACGTCGGCCTGCGTGAGCGCCACGGTATGCGCCGTCTCGCGCACTTCGATCAGCTTCGCGATGCCGAAGTCGAGCAACTTCAGCGTCCGGTCCTCCGTGACGAGAATGTTCGAGGGCTTCAGATCACGGTGGACGACGAGGTTCTGGTGCGCGGCGTGCACGGCCGCGCACACGCCGCGGAAGAGCGCCAGCCGCTGCGGAATGGTGAGCCGATGGCGATCGCAATACACGTCGATGGGCTCGCCATTCACGTACTCCATCACGAGATACGGGATGCCATCGGGCGTCGTGCCGCCGTCGAGCAGCCGCGCGATGTTCCGATGATTGAGTCGCGCCAGGATCTGCCGCTCGGCGCGCAGGCGGTTGTGATCCGCGCGGCTCACGAGCCCCGGCCGCACGAGCTTCACGGCAACCTGGTGGCTGTACTCGCCGACGCGCTCCGCGAGGTACACGTCGCTCATGCCGCCGCCGCCGAGCCGGCGCAGCAGCCGCCACGGGCCGAGCACCTCGCCCGAGCGGTCGGCTTCCCAGTAGGTCTCCTCCTCGGCGTCGTCGAGCGCGTTCGAGCGTGTGAGATTGTGCGCCATCAGCACGCGATCGAACGCATCCGAATCGTTGGCGCACGCCGCTCGGATGTACGCGAGACGTTCGCGCGGCCCCAAATCGTGCGCGCGGGCGACGATGCGGGCGATCTCCGCCTCGTCGAGTCTGCTCATGCCACGGGTCCCTGGATTCCGGCCGTCGCAGCCTGCAGGGATCAGCCCCTGCTGCCGCCGATGAGCGAGCCGAGGAGCCCGCCGATCAAGCCGCCGACGGCGGCCGCCGCCGCCACGACGATCATTTGCTCGGGTTTGATGACCGACGAATCGGTGGTGTCGCCGCCGCCGGTGCCGCCCGTGTCGCCCGTGCCGCCGCCCTGGTTGTTGTTACCGTTGGACATGATCGCTTCCCCCGTAGGAGCCTTTCGTGCGTACAAAGACACCTGTCGCCACTATAGGCGATTACGCATTCCTAGGGAGACTGCGCTCGGCGGCCGGCCGGCTACGTGGTGAGCTGCTCCTCCGGCACCCACCACCCGTGAATCTGCGGGGTGGCGCGGATCGGCAGCTTCACCGTGGCGATCGGTCCCGCCTCGGGCCGCTCGGCATCGAGAATGATGAGGTCGCCGCGATTGGCCTCGGCCGTGCG
>DASZSS010000200.1:0-11455 GCA_035548535.1 Steroidobacteraceae bacterium | reverse complement strand
ATCTGAGCCACGCCCTGCGCGAGGCGCAGGCGCTCCTCGTTGAGCGCCACGCGCCGGTCCGCGCGCGCTTTCTCGAGCGCCGGCCAGACGATATCGGCGACGTTGCGCACCAGCTCGATTTCGGCGTCGCTCCACGCGCGCGGCGCGTCGCTCACGGCCGACAGCAGCGCAACGAGCGTACCGTTCTCGAGCAGCGGCGCAGAGATGAGCGCGCCGACTCCCTGCGGCGAATACCAATCCTCATACAAGTCCGCGGCCTGCTCGTCGGTGCGCGTGTCGCGGATCACCGTCATTCGCCCGTCGCGCGACTCGCTCGCCAGCTTTGCGAACGGTTCGAGCGGCACGCTCGCGATCTCGATACGGGACTCCTCACCGCCGGACTCGTGCAGGAGCACCGCTTCGTTGCGCCGGTCGTCGAGCTCCGCGAGCGTGACCCGCGCAAGCCCGAGCCGCTCACGCAGCCGCGCCATCGCCGTGCAGACCACTTCCTGCGGGCTGCTGATGCGAGCGAGCTCGGTCGAGAGCGCAAGCAAAAACGCCATCCGCTCGCTCGCGGCTACGATCTCCCGAACGTCGTCGGGTGTGCCAGACCACGTGACGATGGTTCGCTCCTCGGTTACCCGCCCCTTCAGTGAAGGGTTGAACGAATGGTCACCTTCGAGGTTTCCGAAGCTCGCATATCGGGGCAATGCTTCCCAATGCGTGTGCAATTGTTTCATGATCGCGCCACTCCGCACGGATGAGCACGATGAGAAGTACAACGACCGTCCCGTCTCATTTCTTTCCTCGGTTTGCGACTTGTCTCTGTTTGGCGGCAGCGCTTGTCGGCTGTGCCCCGACGCCGGAGCGCGCTGCGCCGCCCGCTGGCCCAAGCGCAGCCGATGCCGCATTCGAAGCGCTCTCGCGTCGTTACTTCGACGAGGTGCTCGCGCTCACGCCCGTGACTGCGACCGGGCTCGGCGACCACCGCTTCGATGGCGAGCTCGACGACGTGAGCGCCAACGCGCGTGCGCAGACCGTGTCTCTCGAACGAGAGATGCTCGAAGCGGTGCATGCACTCGACCGGGCACAACTCTCGCGCGCGCACCAAGTGGACGCGCAGCTCCTCGCCAACCAGCTCGAGTACGACATCTTCACCATCGAGGAGTTGCAGAGCTGGGCGTGGAACCCGTTGCTGTATACGAACATCGCGGGAAGCAGCGTGTACACGTTGCTGGCTCGCGACTTCGCGCCCTTGCCGGAACGACTGCGCAACGTTCACAAGCGGCTCGTGCAGTTGCCGCGTTTTCTCGCGCAGGTGCGCGAGTCGCTCGACCTTGCCCGGGTACCGAAGGTCTACGCCGAAACCGCGGTGAAACAGAACACCGGCGTGATCTCGCTCATCGATCAGCTCGTCGTGCCGCAATTGGGCGTACTGCCCCCTGACGAGCAGGCGGAATTGCGCGCGGCCATCGACCGCGCGCGCAACGCGGTCACACAACATCAGATCTGGCTCGAGAAGAAATTGGTGCCGTCGGCAACGGGCGACTTCCGTGTCGGTGCACGGCTCTACGATGCGAAATTGCACTTCGCGCTCGATTCGCCGCTGTCGCGCACGGAAATTCGCGCTCGCGCCGAAAGCGAGCTGAAGAAGACGCGCGCGACGATGTACGAGATCGCGCGCAGCGTGCTGCGAGGCCGGCGTAACGCGCCGCCCTTGCCGGATGCGCCCGATGAGAACGCGCAGCAGACGGCTATCGCGGCCGCCCTCGAGCTGACCTACGCACAACGTCCGCCGCGGAACCAAGTGTTCGAGGCCGCGCGGCGTGCCTACGACGATGCGCTCGCGTTCGTGCGCTCGAAAGATTTCGTCACGGTGTACGACGACCCGATCGAGATCATTCCGATGCCGGAGTTCAATCGCGGCGTGGCGCTCGCGTACTGCGACGCACCCGGCCCGCTCGACAAGGGCCTGAAGACGTTCTTCGCGGTCGCGCCGATTCCCGACGACTGGACGAACAAACAGGTGGATTCGTATCTGCGCGAGTACAACACGCGGGCAATCGAGAATCTCACCGTCCACGAGGCGATGCCGGGGCATTACCTGCAGCTCACGCACGCGAATCGTTACGGGTCGCCCCTGCGCGCGGCGCTCGGCTCGGGCACGTTCATCGAAGGGTGGGCGGTGTACGCCGAGCGGCTGATGGTGGAGCAAGGCTACATGAACGGCGACCCGCTCATGCAGCTCACGCAGCTCAAGTGGTACCTGCGGACCATCGCGAACGCGATCCTGGATCAAGGTGTGCACGTCGACGGCTGGACGCGCGAACAGGCGATGCACCTGATGACGCACGACACCTTTCAAGAAGAGCGCGAAGCAGCGGCGAAGTGGGTGCGCGCGCAGCTCAGCGTGGCGCAACTGCCGACCTATTTTGTCGGCTTTCAGGAACACATCGCGCTGCGCGAGGAAGCAAAGCAGCGTTGGGGCAAGGAGTTCACCCTGAAGCGCTATCACGACGCCGTGCTGTCGTACGGGTCGCCGCCCGTGCGTTACGTACGCGAGCTGATGTTCGACCTGCCCATCGGCCAGTGACTACTTCGGAATGATTTCCGCAGCCGTGCGGATTTCGCGACAGCCTTGCGCGCGGACCACGGATGCGACCGCATCGCAAGCATCCACGATGCGCAGGCTCTCATCCGTGCCGGTGTAGCCGGTGCGTTCGAGGAGTGCGCGGACTTCGCCGGCCTGAAGATGTTGGCCGCGTTCGAGCAGCAGCGCGACAACGCCAGTCACCATCGCGGTCGAGATGGACGCGCCCGAGACGTAGTCGTAACGACCGCCCGGAGCGAGTGTCAGCACTTCCTGGCCCGGCGCTGCGAGTAGTGGACGCGCGGCTCGCGGCGCCGCAGGTGCAACGCTCGCCACGGATTTCAGCGGCGACGCACCGGCAGAGTCGGCATCGGCAACGGCGATGACACCGGGCACGCTGAGCGGAAAGCCCGCGTCGAACGAACCTCCATTCGCCACCTTCGCCGCGCCGGTGTGTGCCACGGACGCGCCGAGCACGAGAATGCCCTGCTCGACCGCGCGCCCAACGAGGCGCGTCAGCAGCGGATCGCTCGGTCCAGTCAGGCTCAGATTGATGATGCGCGCGCGCCGCTCGATCGCGAACGCGAGCGCTTCGGCAAGCGTCAGCGTGTTGCACACGGCCGCAGCGTCGAGACGTTCCTGCCAGCACGCTTTGAGCGCAATGAGATCGGATGCGGGCGCGACGCCGACGATGCCCTCGCCATTGTTCGTCAACGCGGCGATGACTCCGGCGACGGCGGTGCCGTGCCGATCCAGCTGGAACCGCTCCATGTCGTCGTCGACGAAGTTGCGCGTCAGCTTGATGCGCCCCGCGAGCTCGGGATGCGCGGTAGCGACGCCCGTGTCGATCACCGCGATGGTCACGCCGCGCCCTTTCGACCAGCGCTGCGCTTCGGGAACGTGGATCTCCTCGACGCCCTTCTGCAGCGAGAAATACGGGTCGTTGTAGTCGGCCGCGCGCGAGGTGGTCGCGAACACGTTCATCGGCTGCGCGGACTCGACGCGCGAGTCCTTCCGCAGCTTCGCGAGCAGCTCATCACGGGCCGCCGCATCGTGCGCCATGAACACGACGCAATGAACGTTGAGCAGATCGATGCGCCAGCCGGCGACCCACTCGAGCGCGTAGTCGTGCTCGAGCGCGGCGATGACCCGCCGTGCGTAGGCCGATGCCTGGTACGAGGAGGGTGACGAATATGCGCGGGCCGTCGAGCCCGGCGCGGCGCGCAAATTCGCGCGACTATCGCGAATCGTAACGACGATCTGCCGTTCCGGATGCGCGGCCGAGCCGGCGGCCAGGGACGACGCGTCCGCTGTCGAGGGTCCGCGCGCCACGCAGCCGACGCTGAACGCCAGCAATACGAGGCCCATCGCGACAAAGGCGAAGCTCAGACCGACCCGGCGCGTTCTCAGGCCACCCATGGCGCCGCTCACTTCTGCGTGTGGGAATAGTCGACGACGACCGGCTCCACCAACAGCACGTGCGCCTGTCGGCGCAGCTGATTCACCTTCTGATCGAGCGCCGCCGCACCGGCGACGTCCGCACCGAATTCGAACGTGTACACATTGTCGGGGCTCGGCCCCGCCAGAATGCGCTGCGCACCCGCTCGCGCCGCGAGCTCGCGCGCGGCCTTCTCGTCCACGGCCGGATCGAATGCGATACGCACGAGCGACCCGCTCGCCGCCAGCGTCGGGTCCGCGTTCGCGACGGTATGGAAGCGCGGCTCCGTTTCCGTCTGCCGATGCCGGACGAGCGCGACCGCGAGCACCGCGATCGCCGCGGCTTGCACCGCGACCGCGGCTCCGAGAGCCGCGGGCCAGTTCACGCGACCGCGCGGCGCGCGCGTGCTTGCCGCATCAAGCCCCGCGCCACCGGCTGCGCCCACGCCGGCGCTCCTTGATGTCTCTTGCTTGGCGACGTCGCGTTCGCGAGGCGCGATAGACGCCTCTTCCGCGTCGAGGCGCGCCGCGAGCTTCTGCCAGCCCGCATGGGGTGACTGCTCGACGTTCCCGCGCGGCGCGCGAATCGCCTCAACGAGCCGGCGCTCGAGCGCGAGCGTCGTGCGACACGTCTGGCATACCGCCGTGTGCGCGTCCACCAGTGCGCGATCCTCCGGCCCGAGCGTGCCATTCGCGTGCCACGCGATGAGCTCGCCGACGATCTCGCATTCGCGCGGATCCGGCGGTACGAGCGAGGGGCTCATCAGGACGAGCCTCCGAGCGCGGGAGCGACGGCGCCCCCGAGCTTGTGGGGCGCAGCGAGCGCCGTGAGTACCTGACGCAACCGCTCACGCCCGTAGAACATGCGCGTCTTCACGGTGCCGAGCGGGCACCCGACGATCTCCGCGATCTCTTCGCACGAGAGGCCGAGGAAGTAGGCGAGCTCGATCACCATGCGATGCTCGCTCGAGAGCTGCGCGAGCGCGGCGTCGATCCAATCGTGCGTTTCCGTTCCCTGCGAGAGTGCATCGAGAAGCGCCCCATCCGGCATGGTCGCGGTGGCGACGATGACGTCCTGCGCGCTGGTATTGCGCGCGCGCTCCAGCGTCTTGAGCGCGCGCCGGTAGGCAATGCCGAGAATCCAGGTGGAGACGCGCGAGGCACCGCGGAAATCCGCGGCATGCTGCCAGACGACCATCATCGTGTCGTTGATGACCTCCTCGGTCACCTGGCGCTCGCGCGTGAGCCGCATGAGAAAGCGGTGCAGGCGCCGATGATAGTGCGAGTAGAGGCGGCGGAAGGCGTCGCGGTCGCCCTCGGCGACACGGCCCAGCAGAACGAGGTCGTCCGCGGCACTCGAGGCAGCGCTATCGGGATGGAGGTCGGGGGATGTCATGGCGGTCCGTGCATTGGGTTCCGAAAGTACGGCGGCCGGTTCAATAGGACCGGGCGGCTCAGTGCAACCTCACACCGACGGTCGCGACGAGCCGATTGCCGGCATATTCATGGCCATACAGCTCGGTCGCGCCGTAGCTCGTGCCAATCCAGGTGACCGCGACGCTGACGCGATCGAAATTGGCCTCGGTGCCGGCGCTCCAGTACCAGTAGGCGCGCCCGAAAGCATCCTCCAGGTCGCGGCGACCGACGCCGGCATTGAGCCCGACCCGGCGCGTCGCCGGAACATGCGCCGAGGCCTCGTAGGTCACCATGGTGCGATTGCGCGCCGGGCCTTCCCAGGAAAACCCTGAGTAGTCGGGCGCCCACGAGACGGCGAAATCCAGGACGTCGCGGAACGCCATGGCCGCACGCAACTCGGTGTAGTCGTAGTGCACGACCCCGCCGCTCGGACGGAACATGTAGCGCGTGAGGTCGGTGCGCAGCGACCAGTCCGGGCTCAGGGTCCAGCGCTTGGCGAGGTAGGGATCGATCTCGTACTCGGGGCCGGGGCCCGGATTCAGATCGAGCGTCGACAGCCACGCGCCGACCATGAAGCCCGATTCGCCTGTCCAGCCGAGCTGGGCCTGCGCGACCGGCTTGCCCTGCGAGCGCGTGATCCCGTGCACGACGTAGTCGGAGCTGACCGACAAATCGATATTGAAGCGGGCCGTATCGAAACCGACGGCCGGCAGCGCGGCGGCCGGTGCGACAGCGGCGGCGAACAGCAGCGCGCATGCTGTGAGGAACGGGCCTCGGAAGCTCCGCTGCACGCCCTGATCCATCCGAAAGGTCCCCGCGAACGTAGGATTTTCATCGAGGTTACGCCCGCAGATGGGGCGCGGCAATTTCACGCGCGGGGGGCGCACCCGCCCCGCACCGATGCGCGTCAGAGCCGCTCGTTACGCTTCGCGCCCGCCGCACCCGGCGGTGGCGCGGTCGCGCCCGCCACGGATCGATCACGCTTGACGACGTCGACGAGCGCGGCGCTTCGCTCCTTCACCTTGCGCAGCCAGCGCCGCGCCCAGGCGAACTCGATGCTGAGAATGCCGAGCCCGACGGGAATGACGACCAGCGCGGGCCCGGGCAAGACGATCATCGCCACGCCGACAGCTAGCACCGTGAAGCCGACGATCGCCACCGCAACGCGCTTCGCCCAGCGGTACGTGATGACTAGAGGATGTCCGTCTGAAAGCATCGTGGCATCCGCAAATCAGCTCGGATGAGCAACCGTCGTGCCGGCATGCGCACGCGCGAACTCCAGCGTGAGTCGCGCGATCGCCGCAGGGTCTTCGATGTGCATCATGTGTCCGGCGTTCGCGAGCAGCTCGATACGAATGTCGCGAAACAGCGCGCGAAAGTATTCACTCGTCACATCCTCCGGCGCCACACGCGTCCGAATGCTCGAGCGCCCGCCGAGCACGAGCAGCACCGGCGCGGTGCAACGCTTCCAGCAGGCCTCGGCTTCCGGGCGCTGAAAGAGCACGGGATTCACGTTGCGGTGACGCGGATCGAAGGTGAGCTTCAGAGCGCCATCACCGCTCTCATCCAGCGCGCTCCACGCCCGCGCCAGATACTCCGCACGTTCGCGCGGAATGCCGGGATTGCGCACGATCAAAAAATCGACCAGCACATCGAGATTGGGGTAGCGGCGCTCGCGCGGCGGCGTGCGTAGCTGGTCGAGCCACTCTGCGTAACGCTCGGGCGCCTGATCCGGATGCGTGCGTGGCAGCCCGATGCCTTCGAGATTCACGATCCATTCGATGCGCGCGGGCCGGATGCCGGCGTACATCGTCGCGACGTTGCCGCCCATGCTGTGCGCGATGAGCCGCGCCGGCGTGCGCGGACAAACCTGCGCGAGAAACGCTTCGAGGTCGGCGAAGTAATCGGGAAACCAATACCCGTGCCGCGCCCACTCGGTGCCGCCGAACCCGCGCCAATCGAGCGCCACGCACGGCCACTCGTCCGGCAACTCGTCGACCAGGAACTGCCAGGTCTCGGCCGAATCGCCCCAGCCGTGCAGCAGCACGATGGGATTCGCGGACGGCGGGCCCCACCACGTGACGCGATGGCGCAGATCGCGCACGAGCCGCTGTTCGTGCCGCGGTACGCGTCGCGGCCTGTATTTGCCGGGCGCTCCGCTCATGCGTGCGCCTGTCGGGGAACCGAGACAGGGGGCAGGTGCGGGATCGCGCGCAGGCGACTATCCTGCGCCGAGTCATCGCGCTCGCAGAGGGGAAGAGCCGTGAATACGAGCGTTCCGCCTTCGAGTTCGGCCGACGATCGCACGTGGGCCATGATTGCGCACTTCGCCGCGCTCGCGGCGCTGATCATCCCGCCGGTGGGCGGCGTGCTCGGGCCGCTCGTCGTGTGGCTCGTGAAGCGCGAGAGCTCCGCGTACGCGGCGGAGGCCGCCAAAGAAGCGTTGAACTTCAACATCGCAGTGCTGATCGGCTATCTCGTGTGCGCGCTGCTGTTCTTCGTGTTCATCGGCTTTCTGCTCGCCTTCGCGCTGTTTCTGTTCTGGCTGGTGCTCACGGTGCTTGCCGGCATCAAGGCCGGCGAAGGCGTGCAGTACCGATATCCGATCACGCTACGCATCGTGAAATAGCCTCACGCGCCCAGAAAGATCCGGTAGGCCGCGTTCGAGGTCTCCTCTGTATAGGCGTAGTGCAGATCCTGGAGATGCTCGAGGAAATCCGCGCGCTCGGCCGGCGGCACCTGGATGCCGGCCATGACGCGTCCGTAGTCGGAGCCGTGATTGCGGTAGTGGAACAGGCTGATGTTCCAGCGTGAGCCGATGGCTTGCAGAAACCGCAGCAGCGCGCCCGGACGCTCGGGGAACTCGAAGCGATACACGAGCTCGTTCTGAATGCCGCGCGCGGGGCCGCCGACCATGTAGCGCGCGTGGAGCTTCGCCATCTCGTTGTCCGTCATGTCGTTCACGCGGTAGCCGGCCGCGCGCAGCGCGGTCACGACCGAGTCGCGCTCGGAGCGGCCCTTCGAGAGTGCGAAGCCGACGAAGATCTGCGCGGCACGGCCCGCCTCGTAGCGATAGTTGAACTCGGTGACGCTGCGCTTGCCGAGCGTCTCGCAGAAGCGCAGGAAGCTGCCGCGCTCCTCGGGGATCTCCACGGCGAGCAGCGCTTCGCGCGCCGCGCCGAGATCGGCGCGCTCGGCGACGTGCCGCAGGCGATCGAAGTTGATGTTCGCGCCGGTGTTCACGGCGACGAGGCGCTTGTCCCTCCAGCGCTCGCGGTCCACCCACTTCTTGATGCCGGCGACGGCGAGCGCACCGGCGGGCTCGACGATCGAGCGCGTGTCTTCGAACACATCCTGGATCGCCGCGCAGATCTCGTCGGTATCGACGAGGAGCACCTCGTCCACGTACTGCCGGCAGAGATTGAAAGTCTCCTCGCCGACCTTCTTCACCGCGACGCCGTCCGCGAAGATGCCGACGCGATCGAGGGTCACGCGCCGGCCGGCGCGCAGCGATTCGTACATCGCGGCGGCGTCCTGCGGCTCGACGCCGATGATTTTGATCTGCGGGTGCAGGTACTTCACGAACACGGCGATGCCCGACATGAGCCCGCCGCCGCCGATCGGCACGAAGATCGCGTCGATGTCGCCTCCGGTCTGCCGCAGGATCTCCATGCCGACCGTGCCCTGGCCCGCGATGACATCCGGGTCGTCGAACGGATGCACGAACACGAGATTGCGCTCGCGCGCGAGCGCAACGGCATGCTCGTAGGCGGCGTCGTACTCGTTTCCGTGGAGCACCGCTTCGCCGCCGAGGTCCTGCACCGACTGCACTTTGATCTGCGGGGTGGTCTCCGGCATGACGATGGTCGCGGGAATCCCGCGCTTGCGGGCGGCGAGCGCAACCCCTTGCGCGTGATTGCCGGCGGACGCGCAGATGACCCCGCGCTTCGCCGCGGTCTCGGAGAGCTGCGCGATCTTGTTGTATGCCCCTCGCAGCTTGAACGAGAAGACTTCCTGCAGGTCCTCGCGCTTCAACAGCACCCGGTTGCCGAGGCGGCGTGAGAGGCGAGTGGCCGGATCGAGCGGCGACTCGATCGCCACGTCGTAGACCCGCGCCTTCAGAATCCGCTCGATATAGGGGCTCGCCACATCCGCTCCCGCGTCGACCTCAACAAGGGGGAGCGCGCAGCTTAGCTATTCTCCAGCACGCGTGCAGGCTCGCTTGCGGCGGGCTCGCGCGCGGACCCGTCCGCCGCCTCCACCGCGGGCAGCTCGAACACGCGAAACGGCGCCTTCTCCGGGAAAGTCCGCAGCAGGAGCGGCATCGCGACGTTGAACACGGGCGTCCCCTTCGCCGTGCGCCCTTCGAGGGCGCCGTGGTGCGCGTGACCGTGGAAGACGACGTTGACCGGATGGCGGTTCAGCGGCTCCTCGAGCCGGCTCGTGCCGAGGTAGGGGTAGATCTCGCACGGCTCGCCTTCGACGGTGTCGCGAATCGGCGAGTAGTGCAGCACCGCCACGCGCTGGGGCGTGCGCAGCCGCGCGAGCGCGGATTCGAGCTTCAGCGCTTCGTCGAGAGCATGCTGGACGAACCGCTTGATCCCCGGCTCACCCCAGGCGCCGAGCGTGCCGCGCCCGAAGCCCCCGGCGAATCCCTTGATGCCGGCGAACCCGACGCCGCGGATCTCGACCGCCTCGCCGTCGAGCACCTTCACGTTCGCATCGGCGAGGATGTTGCAGACCGCCTCGTGCTGGTTCGACTCGTAGTCGTGGTTGCCGAGCACGGCGACGATCGGAATGCGCACCGAGGTCGTGAGCTCCCGCGCCAGAATGCGCGCTTCCTCGGGCGTACCGTAGTCGGTGAGATCGCCGCAGAGGAGCAATACGTCCGCTCGTTCGTTCACCGAGGAGAGCAGCGGCGCGAGCTGACCCTGCGAGGTCTTCTTGACGTGCAGATCGCCCACGGCGGCCAGGCGCACGGCTTGCTGACGGATCATGGGAAATCCTCGGGCTACGCGGGTCTCAGCCGGAGCAATATGCATGCCCACTGCAACCTCCCCGCAGGGCGATTCCAACGGCGGCGGCGGCCTTTCGTACGCGTTCTATCGCAGCATCATGTCGCGATTGAACGATGCGGGCGTGCCGTTTCTCGTGGGCGGCGCATACGCGCTCGCGTACTACACGACCATCATGCGCAGCACGAAAGACTTCGACGTCTTCGTGCGGCGGCAGGACATGGAGCGCACGCTCGCCGCGCTCGAAAGCGGCGACTGCCGCACCGAATTCACGTATCCGCACTGGTTGGGCAAGGCGATCTGCGGCGACGATCTCGTCGACATCATCTTCAGCTCCGGTAACGCCATCGCGAATGTCGACGACGAGTGGTTCGCGCACGCGCCGACGACCGACGTGCTCGGCATGCAGGCGCACGTCTCGCCGGCCGAAGAGATGATCTGGTCGAAGGCGTTCATCCAGGAGCGCGAGCGCTTCGACGGCGGCGACGTTCTGCATCTCATCCTGCGATGCGGACCGACGTTGGATTGGCCGCGCCTGCTGCGCCGGTTCGGCGAGCACTGGCGCGTGCTCTTGTCCCATCTCGTGACCTTCGGGTTCGTCTATCCGTGCGAGCAGAGCGTGCCGCAGTGGGTGCTGGATCAGTTGCTCGCACGACTGCAGAAAGAGATCGCCGACCCGCCGCGCGGCGGCCGCATCTGCCGCGGGCCGCTGCTCTCGCGCGCGCAGTACCTGGTCGACATCGAGGAGTGGGGCTACGCCGACGCGCGCGTCGGCCCGCACGGCCTGATGACCGAGACCGAGGTCGCGCGCTGGACGGCCGCGATCGACGGACCTTAGTTGCGCCGCTCGGTCGGCCGCACGGCGAAGCGAAACGACGTCTTGCCGATCGAAACCATGTCGCCGTCGCGCAGCACGTGACGCGACACGCGCTTGCCGTTCACCGCGATGCCGTTGGTGCTGTTCAGGTCCTCGATGATCGTGTTGTTCGGCCCCGCCAGGATGACGGCGTGGTTGCGG
>DASZSS010000199.1:0-12615 GCA_035548535.1 Steroidobacteraceae bacterium | reverse complement strand
GCGCCTCATCAAGGGCTACATGGTTCGGCACAAGGCGCCGCCGGGCATCACCGGCCTTGCGCAGATCAACGGCTGCCGCGGCGAGACGGCGCGCGTCGAGGACATGGAGGCGCGCCTCAACTACGACCTCGAATATCTGCGGCGCTGGTCGCCGCTGCTCGACCTGAAGATTCTCGCGCTGACGGCGGTGCGTATCCTCAAAGACGAGAAAGCGTATTGATGATCGCGACGCTGGCCGCGCCCGGCGCGGCGAAAAGGTGATGCCGTGCGCTGGCTGCTCCTGCTCTTCATCGTGACCTGCGTCGGCTCCGACGTGACCGGCGTCGAGATGAGTCTCGTCACCGGCATCAGCGTCAAGAACCTCTGGCTGTATCTCATCGTCTTCGGCGTGCTGTTCCGCCTCGCGCTGACGGGAGTCGATCGCGTGTTCTACATGAGCCTGCACGTGGCGTTCGTGCTGCTCATCGGTTACGCGGGCGCGTCGTGGATCGTCGCGGCGCTCGTCGTGAAGTACCCCGGATATCACCTGTTCGCGCATCTCGTGACCCTGAAGAACATGCTGATCGACCCGGCGCTGCTGCTGTTCGCGGCGTTCTACGGGTTGCGCGACATGGGGGATTCCCGTTTCGTGCTGAAGGCGCTGATCCTCGCGATCGGGGTCGCGAATTTCCTGACGAACCTCGATACCGCGCACATCATTCACCTCGGCATGAAGATCGGCGATCACGGCGCGGAGGAGGGGCGCGTGTTCGGCGCGTTCGGGCACGCGAACGAAACCGGCGCGCTGCTGGTCTGCACGCTTCCGGCGATGATCGCGTTCGTGTACACAGCCCGCGGTCTGCAGCGGGCCATGTGGGGATTCGTGACGCTCTGCTCGGCGGTCGTGCTGCTCATGACCGTCTCCCGCGGCGCATTCGTCGCCGTCTTCGTCGGTGGGATCGCGGCCATGTGGCTGTGCCGGCACTACATCCCGCTACAGCGATTCGCAGTGGGCGGATTCATCGCGCTGTTCCTCGTAGTGCTGGCCGTGGTGATCGCGGGCATGGTGGATCCGTCAATCGGCGGCATCATCACGCAGCGCTTGCTGGGGACGGCGCAGACGGTCGACGCCGGCGAAATGTCCTCCGGCCGTACCGCGATCTGGGCGGGCCTGCTGAAGCGCATGGCGCAGACTCCGAGCTCGTTCCTCACGGGCTTCGGCTGGGACGTGTACTCCACGATGCCGTTCCGCTACATCCCCCACAACGTGTACCTGAGTCTGTGGTTCGAGCTCGGCCTGACCGGCCTGCTGTCGATGCTCTTCATTCAGGCGCGCACGCTGCTCGAGACCCTGCGCACGATCGCGGTGACGGAAGATCGGGCGATCCAGACGCAGCTCCTGGCATTCGTCTTCGGCTTCATCATGGTGGCGGTCGCGATCTTCTTCACGAACCTCATCACGCCCTGGCCCTACGTCTGGTTGTACGTGGGCGTGATCCTGAAGATGTGCTCGCTGCTGCAAACCGATGCCGAGCGCAGCTTCACGCCGCTGCGCGTTGCCGAAGCGCCGCGCCGTCCGGCGGCCGCGCGGCCGCTTCACGGCGCGTTGCCGCGCCCCGTTCGCTGACGAGGTCAAACCATGCAATCGACTCGGACCCTACGACCGCATAGCGCGATCGGCGCGAGCCCCTGGCGCGTGCTTCCGTCGCGCCTGTTGCAGGACTTCGCAGGGCTCTTCGCCACGAGCGCGCCGGCCGAGCGCAGCACTGCACGCACGCTCGCCGTGCTTGCCGCCATAGTGGCCGTCGGCACGTTCGTGCGGTTCTGGGACCTCGGCGCCGTCGGGCTGCATGGCGACGAAGAGACGATGGCCATGCCGACCATGCACATCGTGGAGCACGGCTCGCCGCGCTTGCCGAGCGGCATGCTCTATCCGCGAGGCACGGGCCAGCTCTACATGATGGCCGGATCGGTCGAGCTGTTCGGCGAAAGCGAGTGGGCCTTTCGGATTCCCTCCGCGCTGTGCGGAGTGCTGCTGATTCTGCTCGCGTATCGGGCGGGCCAGAGATTTCTGGCGCCGGCTTGGAACCTCGCCTTCACGGCCACGGCGGCCCTGCTGCCCGCGCTCATTGCCGATTCCCAGACCGCGCGCATGTATATCTTCCTGGAGACGTGCGTCATCGGGTATGCGCTCCTGCTGTTCGAATGGGAGCGCACGGACAAGCTGCGGTACCTGATCGGCGCGGTGCTCGTGCTGCTCGTCGGCATCCAGTTCCACACGCTCGCGGTATTCGCCGCGTTCCTCGCGTTCTACCCAGGCTTGCTACGCGGGGAGTGGCACAAGGTGCTGCTCGGGGCCGCCGCGTTCGTCGTGATCGTCGCGGGCTTCGCGGGCGTGGACCATTGGATCGCGAGCCAATATCCGCCTCCCACGGAAATGCCTGGCGACGTCGCCAATGTTCCGAGCGGCGCGCGCGCTGCGGCCGCGATTCCGCAGCTCGGGTGGTGGTTCTACGGGGCGGCGCTCGTTGTCGGTGCGGCCCTTGCCACAATCGTGGCCCGGCGCGTGAACGGAATGCTCGCCGCCGTCATGACGGGCGGAGCGCTCGCGCTGGCGCTGTTTGCGCAAGTGGCGTTCAGCTATCACGTCGCGGCGCTGCTGGCGGTGACGGGGCTGATCATCGGCCAGCGCTACGGCACGGTGACGATCCGGAGTCTTCTGCCGCTTGCGGCGATCAGCATCGTGATTGCGGCCGCGCAGATTTACGTGCTGCATGCGAACGGCGTGGAGTCGTTGCGGCAGATTTTCGGGGCGATGGCGGGGCGGCCAAGTCTGTGGCCGTATCCGCGAATCGCCGAGTACTCGGTCGTCGCCGGGCTCCTGTTCGCTGCCGGCATCGTCGCGTCCTCGTGGCGGCTCGCCCAGCGCCGCCCGGTGCCTGACTTCATGCTGTTCGGCGTGCTCGGCGTGTGGATCCCGCTGCTGTTGATCGGGATGTTCAAGTGGAACATTCCGATGCGTTACACGGCGGCCCAGATCATGCCGCTGCTCCTCTGCGCGTTCGCGGTCGCGCAGTGGCTCTTCGCGCGCTCGAAGCACTGGCAGGCGGCCGCGGCGACCGTCGTCGCCGTGCTCGCCATCAATCCCTTCGCGCTCGCACGCGAGGTCGGTTCCGGTTACGCCGTCCATCCTGATCACAAGGGCGCGGCCGAGTACATCCGCTCGATCCACCCCGGGCCGCGCGACATCATTCTCGCGGAAGACGTTCTGCAGCAGACGTACTACCTCGGGCACGTCGACTACTGGCTCATCTCGCGCGATGTCGCCGCCGAATTCGTGCGCATGAAAGATGGCCGGCTGCGCGACATGTACACGAACGTGCCGCTCCTCGGCACGGCGCAAGAGCTCGAGCAGTTGATCGCGCGGCGCGACCGCGGCGCCATCTACGTGATCGGTAGCGGCGAGAACCAGGCAGACGGCCGCCGCCACGTCCGCGGCCCGGGCTTGGCGGCGCTCCTCGACTCGCCCCGCTTCACGGAAGTCTGGCGCGGCCGGGACAACCTGACGGTGGTGCTCAAAGTGCCGCCGCCGGGCGCCCCGGAGTGAGCGATGTCGCGACTCGCACACCATGCGGCTTCCCTGACCCTCGCGCGGCTTGCGAACTACGGGCTCATGCTCCTGAGCCCGATCGTCCTGGTGCGCGTGCTGTCGGTCGAAGAGTTCGGTCGCTACCGCGAATTCCTGCTCTACGGCTCGTTCCTGCAGTCAATCGGCGCGTTCGCCATCCAGGACAGCCTGCTGTACTTCATCCCCGCGAATCCGCAGAGCCCATGGCGCGTCGTGCGGCAAACCGTCACGCTCATGTTCGCGACCACGACGCTCGTCGCGCTCGGCCTGATCGTGATCGACCTCGCGAGCGGCGGGGCGGTCGTGGGCGTCTATCTCTGGCCGCTCGTGCTCTATCTGCTGCTCACGGTCAACTTCGATTTCTGGGAGATGTACTTTCTCGCGAACCATCGCCCCGGCGCGATGTTCGCGTACTCGGCGAGCCGACTGATCGTGCGGTTGCTCGTCGTGCTCGCCGTCTCCGTGCTTACGCACGAGGTGGGCGCGATCATCTGGTCGCTCGTCGCGCTCGAAGCGACGCGCATGCTCGCCTCGGCGATCGCGTTCTTCATCCGCGTGCGCGCCGCGCGGCACGAGCCGCCGCTCGCCAACCCGTGGCGCGCGCAACTGTCTTTCTGTCTCCCCTCCGGCGCCGGCTCGATGGTCGCGCTGCTGAATCGGACGCTGAGCAGTCTCGTCGTCGCCAAGATGCTCGGGCCAGCGGCACTCGCGCAGTTCGCGATCGGCCGCTTCAGCGAGCCGGTGGTCGTGATCGTGCGCAATTCGATCTCGACGGTCGTGTTGCCCGAGATGGTGCGGCGGCGCCGGGATTCGCGCGAGAGCCCGCTCGTCCTGTGGCGTCGAGCGACCGTGATGAACGCGATGCTCCTCTTGCCCATCGCCGTGCTCGTCGCGCGCTTCGCGCATCCGCTCGTGACCACCGTGTTCGGTCAGCAGTACGCGCCGGCGGCGGCGGTGATGCAGATCTACATGCTCGTGCTCGTACGCGAGTGCTGCGACTTTTCGCCGGCGCTGCGCGCAATCAGCCGTCCGGCGCCGATCATGTTTAGCAATCTCGCGGCGCTCGCGGTCGGCGCGCTCACGCTGTTCGCGATCCTGCCGGGCGCAGGCATCCGGGGCGCGATGGCGGCCTCGGTGCTGGCGTGCTTCGTCGATGCCACGTGGCTAGGCTGTGCGGTCGCGAAGTTCCACGGCGTGTCGCTGCGTGAGCTCGTCCCGTGGCGCACGCTCGGCCGCATCGCGCTCGCCGCGGGGCTTGCAGCCGTCGTTATTGCGAGCCCCATGTGGACGGAGACACTCGGCTTCGCCGGCGTCGTCGTGGCGGGCGTCGTCTATCTTGCCGCCTTCGGCGTGCTGCTGAAGCTGCTGCGCGTTCCTGAAGTGGAGCTGGTGCTCCAATCGGTACGCAAGTCGGTGCTCAGGTGGAGCAGGGCGTGAGCGAGCGGATGCCGGCACACGCGAGGTTCCGATGAGGAGCAGGAGGCTCGTCTGCGCGCTCGTGGGCGCGCTCGCGCTGGCCGGGCAAGCGCGCGCAGAGGACCCGTACCCGCGCATCGGCGGCGATCCCATCAGCAGCCCGCACGACTACAACCGGCCGGAGTACCAGCGTGATCTCGCGAAGCTCGCCGTGTCCGTGCTCGCTGTCTATCCCGGCTGGAAGAAAAGCAAGCAGACGATCGGCGTCGTGGCGAAGAACATCCACGCGATCAATCCCCACTCTCGCGTCACGGTGTACGTGATCGCGGAGAGCTTTCGCCTGCCGGCGCCGGAAGTCTGGAAGCCGGTCGAGGCCAAGATCGACGCGGAGCGGTGGTGGCTCACCACGCCCGACGGCGACAAGGTGCTTTCGGATTACGGGCATGGGACCTACATCCTGAACATCACCCCCTTCGCACGGAAGGACGACGACGGCCACACGTTCGGCCAATGGTTTGCGGGTTGGGTGAACGAGGCGTACGTCGAGCGCATGCCGGACCTCGACGGCATCTACACCGACAACGTGTTCTGGAAGCCGCGCCGTGACGGCGATTGGAATCGCGACGGCAAGATCGACAGCAACAAGGATCCCACCGTGCAGCGCTGGTTCCGCACGGGCTATCGCCAGTACGCCGATCGGCTCCGTGACCTCATGCCTCCGGGGAAGATCCTCCTCGCGAATGCCGCGGACTGGGTGCGGCCGAATGCCGTGATCACCGAGTACGAAGGCGTGTTCGATGGCGGTGTGCTCGAAGGCCTGATCGGCAAGAGCTACTCGATCGAGGGCCGGCAAGGCTGGGCCGCGATGATGGCGGGCTATCGCAAGGTGATGGCGGCGTTTCGCGGACCGAAGCTCGGGATCTTCGAGCAACACGGCGACAAGCACGACTATCAGGCGATGCGCTATGGCCTCACGTCGTGTCTCATGGACGACGGGTACTACACGTTCAACGACACCGCATCCAAGAACTACGGCGTGAACTGGTTCGACGAGTACGACGCGAAGCTCGGCATGCCGCGCAACAAGCCGACCTCGGCCTGGCAGAAGGGCGTGTGGCGACGCGACTTCGACGGCGGCATCGCCCTAGTCAATCCCAAGGGGAACGGCAGGCAGGAAGTCACGCTCGAACAGGAGTTCGTGAAGCTCAAAGGCGCGCAGGCACCGAGCGTCAACGATGGCCAGACCGTGCGCAAAGTGGTGCTGCAGGATCGCGACGGGATCATTCTGCTTCGCAAGAAGCACACGCGCCACGAGGAGGAGCATTGAGGACAGACACGACATCCGCGCGGCGCGAGCTCGCTGATCGCAAGACGGCACTGATGGCCGAGCTCATTCGCAAGCACTTCGGGCGGGCGCCCACTCGCATCCTCGTCGTCGGCTGCGGCAGCGGGCGCGAGGCGGCGCAGCTCGCATACTGCTTCGGCGCGCAGGTCGTCGGCATCGATCTCGACACACGCTTCGATGCCGAGGCCGCGCGGACCGTGGAGCTGCGGCGTGGCGATGCCACGGCGCTGGAATTTCCGGACGGCGCGTTCGACTTCGTCTATTCCTATCACACGCTCGAGCACATTCCCGAGTTTCGCCGCGCGCTTGCGGAGATGCGCCGCGTGCTCGCCGGTGACGGCGGGTACTGTGTCGGCACCCCGAACCGGCAGCGTCTGGTCGGATATCTGGGCAGCGCGAACGCCGGCTGGCGCGAGAAGGTCCGCTGGAATCTGCAGGATTGGAAGGCACGCCTGCGCGGTCGTTTCCGCAACGAGTACGGCGCGCACGCGGGCTTCGCCCGCCAAGAGCTGTATCGCGAGCTATGTGCAGAGCTGGGTCCTGCGCGCGACCTCACGCTTGCGTACTACGAGAGCCTGTATGCACGTCATGCAGCGACGGTACGCCGGCTCGAAGCCAGCGGGCTCGCGCGCTTCATATTCCCTTGTGTCTACTTCTTCGGGCGGCGCGCGCGGGAGGACACCATCACCGCGTTGCGGCGAGCGAGAGAAAGCGATCGATCATGCGATCCCAGCCGAAATGCTCGACAGCCGCGCGACGCGCGGCGCGAGCCAGCCGCTGTCTTTCGACATCATCGCCCAGAAGGCGGGCGAGAACGTTGGTGAGATCACGCACGTCGCCGGCGGCGTAGCTCACTCCGCCGCCGTAGCCGATCAGTTCCTCCATGCCACCGATGCGCGAGCAGACGACGGGTACGCCGCACGCGAGTGCTTCGAGCGCGGCGTTGGAGAAAGTCTCCACACTGATCGAGGGCAGCACGAACACATCCATGTCGGTGAGATAGGGGCGAACGTCCTTCGCCTCACCCGCGAGCATCACGAACGGTTGCATGCCGTGCGCGTCGATCTCCGCGAGGATACGCGGACGCTCCGGGCCGTCGCCGACCAAGAGAGCCCCGACATCGATGCCCTGTGAGCGCAGCGCCGCCGTCACGGCGACCAGGGTGTGCTGTGCTTTCTCGGTTCGCATGCGACCGACGGTGCCGATCACGTAGCGCGTGCGCACGAACCGATGCGCGCCGGGCGTGCGCGCGTCGGGTGTGAAGCGGTCCGTATCGACGCCGTTGTAGAGCACGACCGACGAGGCTTCCTTGCCGCGCCCTCGGCCGTCGCCGCCGATGCCATAGCGTTCGCGCCATAGCCGACGTTGCGTTTCGGCGCCGAAGATCACTGTGTCCGCGCGCTTGAGCACACGGCGATAGAGGAGCATTCGCCGCTCGTGCTCGCGGCTGACGAAGTCGGTGACGTTGACCGACATCAGCAACCTGAAGCGATCGCGACCGAGCCACGTGCGCGCGAGCGCGGCATAGAGCGCCGGATACAGATTCATCGCGACCACGACCGGCGTGCCGCGCGCGCGAATTGCGTCGACCAATCCGCGCCACGCGCGCAGCGAAAACTTTCCCCGCCGACGCAAATTGAGCGTGCGCACGCGCGGCTCGATCTCGCCGATCAGTTGCTCGGGCGGATTGAGGTACGCCACCGTCACGTCGCTGCCGCGCGCCGCGAGCGCATTCGCGATGCGGATGCTCTTCGTCTCCGAGCCGCCGACCATCAACGAGTTCAGAAGGAACAGCACTGGGGGAGTGGGTCGAGCGGCGCGCAGCATGTTGGCGTTACATCGTGGGCGACGAAGGAAGCTGAGCAGTAATCGCAACCCGTGTGCCCGAGCACCGGCGCACGCTCAGTGCATGAGCGCGCGAGTGGAAGACCGCGCGCATATTGCGCGTTTCCGAACAGAGAGAGTGAGCGGAGTCACAAAAGGCGCGCAGCGCGCCGTGATACGGCCGTATGCGCGCGCGAGAGGCGCTTCGTCTCTGATTGAAGACATTGCGCGGGTCGCGCGCACGACCAATACTCGCGCCCGTTTCGACCGGGGGTTTGAAAAAGTGATTCGTAAATTTGTCATGACAATGACCGGCGCGCTGCTGCTCGCAACGCAAGCGCACGGCGCAGATAGCTTTCCACGTCTCGGCGGAGTGCTCATCAGCAACCCGAAGAACTACTACGACGCGTCGTATCAGGCGGATATTGCCAAGCTCAACGTCGCGGTGGTCAGCATGTATCCCGGCTGGGGCAAGGACCAGGGGACGAACGCGGAGCAGGCCGTCAAAGCGATCAAGGCTCGCAACCCGAACACGAAGATCTTCATGTACGTGATCGGTGAGAGCTTGCGCTATCCCGTCAACCCGGCCTGGGAGACACTGGGTAAGACGGTCGATGCGCAGCATTGGTGGCTGTACGGCGCGGACGGCAAGAGCAAGGTGCTGTCCGACTTCGGCAAGGATACGTACATCCTGAACATCACGCCGTACTCGAAGCCCGATGCGAACGGCCTGCGCTTCAACCAGTGGTTCGCCGCTCACGTGGCCAAGGAGATCGGCGACACCACGCCGTCGGCGGACGGCTTGTTCACCGACAACGTGTTCTGGAAGCCGCGTCGCGATGGCGACTGGAACGGCGACGGCAAGGTGGACAGCCAGAACAGCGTGACGGTGCAGAAATACTATCGGCAGGGCTACGCGCAATACATCGATGCGTTGCGCCCGCGCATGCCGGGCAAGCTGCAGCTCGCCAACGTCGCCGATTGGGGCCGGCCGCAAGCGGACATCACCGAATACAAGGGCAAGTGGAACGGCGGCATCATCGAGCACCTGAAGGATTCCAATGGCTGGGACGCGATGATGGCGCAGTACCGCAAGACGATGGCCGCGTTCGCCGCACCGAAGCTCGGCCTGTTCCACTATGAAGCCGATCCGAAGGACTATCGCAGCATGCGCTATGGCCTGGCCTCGTGCCTGATGGACGACGGCTACTTCGCGTTCAGCAACAGCAACGGCGTCTATTCCGGCGTGATCTGGTTCGACGAGTTCGACGCGAAGCTCGGGAACGCCGTCAGCCCGCCGGCGACGAAGCCGTGGTCGAAGGGCGTGTATCGGCGTGATTTCGAGAACGGCATTGCGCTCGTCAACCCGAAGGGCAACGGCGCGCAGGAAGTCACGCTCGAAGAGGACTTCGTCACGATCAAGGGCAAACAGGCGCCGACCGTGAATACGGGCAAGACGGTGCGCACGATCCGTCTGGAGGATCGCGACGGCATCATTCTGCTGCGGCCGAATCCCGTGAAGCGCCCGGCGGCGCCCTCGGGGATCGTGGTCGAGAGCTCGAGCTGAGTATCGGGTCGCGGTACCGGAAGTGCGACGGGCTCGGGCGCGCGTGTCCCACGCGCCCGAGCTCCGCTCGCGAGACCGGCTCATGCGGAGGCCTTCTCGGTGAGCAACTCGCCGAAGGCTTCGATGTACGGCTGAACCATGCTCGCCTGATCGCCCCTGCGTTCGATGTAGCTGCGGCAACGCGCGCTCAGCGTCGCCCATGACGCGTCGTCCTCGAGAAACTCGTTGACCGCGCGCTGCAGCTCCTCGAGGTCCGACACGGTGCGTCCCAGGCCGTGGCGCGCAATCAGGCTGTCGGGATCGAAGGTCGCCACGACCGGCGTGCCGCGCGACCACGCTTGCAAGTACGTGTTGGGAAATCCCTCGATCTCCGAGGTGCTCACGAGCAGCCGCGCGCGCCCGTAGAATCCGGCAAGCTCCTCATCGGGCACGAAGCCGTGAAAGCGCACATTCGGGAGCGCGCGCGCGGCGCTCGCCACTTTCTCGAAGAACGCTTCGTGTCCTTTGACCGGACCGCCCACCATCGCGAAGTGCGCGCCCGGCATGCGGCGCGCGAGCTCGAGCAGCAGGTCGGGCCGCTTCAACTGCCGAAGGTTGCCCACCCACAGCACGTCGATGTCGCGCGTCTGGGACGCGACCGATTGCTCGCCCCAATCGCTCAGCGACGGCACGACGCGGCTCTCGCGTCCGACATTCATGCGCAACATCTCTTCTTGGGCGGCGGTTTGGGCGAGGATCAGATCGGCGTGCCGCAGGCCGTATCGGTACAACAGGCGATCGCGGGCGTAGCGGATGCGCGCAACCCGCGGATCGCAGTCGGTGTTGCTCGCCACTCGATAGACGGCTTTGCGCCCATGCAAGCGTGCGAACAGCGCGACTTCCCCGATGAGCATTCCCGCGCAACTCGTGTAGTAGATCTGCGCGTCCGCGCGCTTCATGGCGGCCCACACGCTCGTCCAGCGAGGATGGATGAAGCGCAATCCCGGGATGCCAACGGTCGGCGCATAGGCCTTGTGAGTGACGATGCCGTCCCAGACACGCCCCTCGGCCTGGCCGTAGTCGTGAACGATCATCGACACAGCGAACCCTTGCCGCACGAGCGCGCGCGCGAGCAGAGTCTGCTGGCGCTCCGCGCCGCCGATGCCGGGCCGCGCGTATTCGGGCGCGAGCACGGGTAGATTCTGCAGCCCGACGAAGCAGATGCGCGGCCGGCTGGTGCCGCCGCGGGCCGCTGCGGCCGCCGGGCTCGAGGTGTCCGGCCCGGGCGGATCAGGTCGCGCTGGAGCGAAGTTTGCAGACGAAGTGGGGATGGCCATCGAAAACCTCTCTGCAACAGCTATGCCCGACGCCTGCAGCGCTGCCGTTCGGCGCCCCTGCCGGTCCGTGCTGATGGTCGGCACGGGGCTCGAGACCCGCGGCGGCATCTCCGCCGTCGTGCGCGGCTATATCGAGGGCGGACTGTTCGAGCGCTTCGATGTCACGTACATCGTCACGCATCGTGATGGCAGCGGGCTGGCGAAGGCCCTTGCGGCGCTGCGCGGGTATGGTCGGTTCTGCGCGCGTCTCGTCACGGCGGATGCGCCGCTCGTGCACATTCACATGTCGCGGGCGGCGTCGTTCTGGCGCAAGAGCGTGGTGTGCGTGCTCAGCCTGCTGCGCGGGCGCCCCTACATTTTGCACATTCACAGCGGCGCGTTCGGCAAGTTTTACGATGTCGAGTGCGGCGCGCTGGCCAAGTGGTACGTCCGTGCGCTCTTCACCCGCGCGGCGTTCGTCGTAGGTCTGTCGGACCACTGGTGTGCCGAGCTCGCGCGGATTGCGCCGGGCGCCCGCGTCCGGCGTGTGCCGAACGCGGTGCCGTTACCGGCTCGGATCGCGACGGGCTCGCCGCAGGCGCCGCGCATTTTGTATGCGGGGCTCATTGCGGAGAAGAAGGGAGCGTTCGATCTCGTCCGCGCATTCGCGCGCGTCGCATCGCGGTTCCCGCACGCGCAGCTCGTGTGCGCAGGCACGGGCGATATGGCGGGCATCACCGCACTCACGCGCGAGCTGAAAGTCGAGACGCGCGTGACCTTCCCAGGCTGGCTCGCGCCTGCAGATCTCGCCCGCGAATTTTCGAATGCAACCGTGTTCGCGCTGCCTTCGTATGCGGAAGGCGTGCCGATGTCGCTGCTCGAGGCGATGTCGTGGTCACTGCCGGTCGTGAGCACGCCCGTCGGCGGAATTCCCGAAGTCCTGCAGTCGGATCGCAACGGGTTGCTGGTACCGCCGGGAGATGTCGAGGCCCTCGCCGCCGCGCTGGCGCGGCTGCTCGCATCGCCCTCCGAGTGCCGCCGGCTCGGTACGGCTGCGCGTGCGACCATAGGCGAGACGTTCTCGATAACGACGGCACTGAACGAGCTGGCCGCGATCTACCGTGAGCTGGGTATCGCTGATTCACGGCCCGCGCGGACCCGACAGTGAGCACGTTTGCGGACTCGAGAGTGAGCACGTCTGCGGGCCCGACAGTGAGCACGTCTGCCGACCCGAGAGTGGGCACGTCCGCGACCCGAGAGTGGGCACGTCCGCGGATCCGAGAGTGAGCACGTCTGCGGACCCGACAGGTGAGCACGTCACCGCCAGTTGCCCACCGTCATTTCCCGTTTACACGTCATCGCCGTTCAGGCGCTCGACCTACTCAGATCGGCACGGGGCCGTGAGGCGGTGCTGGTGCGAGCGTCCCGCTCCATCGGGGCGGACGCCCCGGTCGTGGCGGCGGCGAGCTGCGCCGCTTCCGCGGGTGCGTACTCGATGATGCGGTCGATCTTGTAATCCTTCAGCTCGCGCGCGTGCGTGAAGATGATCAGCTCGCCCAGC
>DASZSS010000198.1:0-8814 GCA_035548535.1 Steroidobacteraceae bacterium | reverse complement strand
GCCCCCCCCCCGCGACTTTCGTTTGTTTGCGCGGGATCGTTTGGCTATCGTCGCGCCATGTCGACCGTCGAACATCCCCGCTCCATCCGTTCCTTCGTCACACGCACCGGCCGCATCACCGAAGCGCAGCAACGCGCGCTCGCGGACTTGTGGCCGAAGTACGGTGTCGAGTATCGGCCGCAGCCGCTCGATCTCGACGCGCTGTTCGGCCGGCGCGCGCCGCGCGTCGTCGAGATCGGCTTCGGCAACGGTGAGAATCTCGCGGCGCTCGCCGCCGCGCATCCCGAGCGCGACTATCTCGGCATCGAAGTGCATCGCCCCGGCGTCGGCCGTCTGCTGCTCGCGGCAGAAGAGGCGCATCTCACGAACCTGCGCATCGCGTGTCACGACGCGGTCGAAGTGCTCGAGCAGCAGATTCCGGAGAGCGCGCTCGACGAAGTGCTGATCCTGTTTCCCGATCCGTGGCCCAAGAAGCGCCATCACAAGCGCCGGCTGATCCAGGCGCCGTTCGTTGCACTGCTCGCGAGTCGCTTGCGTCGCGGCGGGATCCTTCGCCTTGCGACCGACTGGGAGCCTTACGCGCAGCAGATGCTGGAGGTACTTGGCGCGAATCCGAGTCTCGCGAACCTATCGGCCGATGGAGGCTTCGTCGAGCGGCCGGCCGAACGCGTGCTCACGCGCTTCGAAAAGCGCGGCGCGCGGCTTGGTCACGGCGTATGGGACCTCGCATTTCAACGCACGTGAGTCGTGCGCTGCGGGGATGCGAACAACACCGAGCACCCGCTAGAAGAAAACTCCACGGATTCCATCGATCACGAATTGCACGGCGAGCGCGCCGAGGACGACGCCGAGCAGCCTATTTGCAACATTCGCCCCGGTCACACCCAACACCCGCATCAGCGGCGTGGCGAGCCACATCGCAAGCAGGGTCAGCAGCAGCACGACGGCGACGCCTGCGAGCAGCCCGAGGAACAGCAGCGGCTGATGGCTGATCCGCACAGGCCCGAACCACAGCAGGATCGTGGCGAGCGCGCCCGGCCCGGCAATGAACGGAAACGCGAGCGGAAACACGGAGATGTCGGCGCGGCGCACACTCTCCGCGCGCTCGCTGCTCGAGGTGCGAGTGCCCGACTCGCGCGCGAACACCATCTCGAGCGCGATCAGGAACAGCAGCAGCCCGCCGAAGATCCGGAACGCATCGATACTGATACCGGCGAGGCGCAGGAACGCCGCACCGCCCAGCGAGAACAAGAGCAGGATGAGACCGGAAACCAACACGGCCTTGAGCGCCATCTTGTGTTTGTAGGCGGTGCTCGCTCCATCGGTCAGTCCGTTGAAGAGAGGAATCAGCGACAGCGGCTCGACCACGACGAAGAACACCACGAAAAATTTCAGCAGTTGATCGAGCATGTCGCTCCGCGCCGGCGATCGAGTTCTTGAAAGCTTCATGCACGAGGTGCAACATGAATCCGCCTTGTGAGCCTCGCGCGCTCTTGAGCATAACAGTGCGTCGTTGCACGCGCGAAGCCACGCCGCGCGCTCATGACGAGCGCGCGCAATCCAACTTGCCGGGGTGGCCCGGAGTTCATGCGAGGGAGGTCGACGGGTATGGCGTCTCCGCAGCCGAGCATCGGAGATTGGTATCGTCAGAAGGAGGGTGGCGCCCTCTTCGAGGTCGTCGCGTACGACGATGACGACGGCACCATCGAGATCCAGTACTTCGACGGGACCGTCGAGGAAATGGATATCGAGGACTGGGAAGCCCAATGGGACGACGGCGCGCTCGAATCCGCCGAACCGCCAGAAGATTGGAGCGGCTCGGTCGATGTCGAGTCGGAGGAAGGCCTGCGCTCGGACAGCGGCGACAGCGAGCGCGACCTGCGCGCGAGCGGCCTCGAAGGTATCGACCTCTTCGATTGAGCGGCGTGCGCTAGTCGCGCTCGGCGAGCGCCTGCACGTCCACCTCGTCGGCGAGCATGATGAAGCCCGCTTCGATTTTCGTGGGTACGCGTTCGAGTGAGCGGCCGGCGCACGGGCCAGCCACGCAAAAGCCCGTGCGCTTGTCGAACAGCGCACCATGCGACGAGCACAGGATCAGCTCGCCGCGCGGCGTGAGAAACCGATCCGGCCCGAGATTTAGCGGATGCCGCGCGTGCGGGCACCGATTCACGTAGGCGTGCGCCTCGCTGCCGACGCGCACCACGAAGCCCCGCAGCGGCCAGTCGCCCTGCCCGATCGTGAAGCCGCGCGCACCGGGGTCCTCGAGATCGCTCAAGCGGCAGATCACGCGCTCCACATCGAGCGCCGGCACCTCAGCCGGGGGCTGCGCGCCGCTCATCGAACGTCCCCCGCCGCACCAGCCACCACAGGATCGCGAGCGCCGGCAGGCTCAACGCGGCCGTGTAGACGAAGAACAGCGGATAGTCGATCGCTTCGACCACGAAGCCCGAGGTCCCCTCGAAAAACAATTTTCCCGGCATCGTGTAGAGCGACGAGAAGAGCGCGTACTGTGTTGCCGTGTACTTCGGGCTGGTGAGGCTCGACATGAATGCGATCAGCGAGGTGCCGTGGATCGCCTGCGCGAGATTGTCGACCACGTTGACCGCCCCGAGCCCGAAGAGCGACGGCGTCTGGGTCGTCGCCAGCAGCGAGAAGCCGAGATTGGAGGTCATGATCATGGCGCTGCCGATGATCAGCGAGCGCACGAGCCCGAGCCGCGCGATGAGCGCGCCCGCCAGCACGACACCGATGAGTGACGCACCGAGCCCATAGAGCTTGACCACTCGTGCGATCTCGGTGAGCGAATAACCATGGTCGATGTAGAACGGATTCGCCATCGGCCCCATCGTGTATTCTGTGAGCCTGTACGTGGCCGCGAATCCAAATAGCACGAGTCCGAGCTTCACCCCGTAGCGGCCGAAATAGTCGAGAAACGGGCACACCACGGCACCGGTGAACCACGCTCCCGCCGCGCGCATTCGCGGCCCGAGGTGCGAATTGCGGCTCAGCCATTCGATGACGCGCGCTTCGCTGTCGAAATTGGTGCGCTGGAGCGAGGCTTGCGGCTCTTTCACGAGCAGGGTGGTGATGATGCCAACGCTCACGAGCACGGCCATCGTCCCGTAGCTGATGTGCCAGCCAAACTTCGCCGCGACCGTGAACGCGCCCGCGCTCGCCGTGATGAGCGCGATTCGGTAGCCGATCTGATACCCCGCCGCCATCGCACCTTGCAGCTCGACCGGTGCGGACTCGACACGCCACGCATCGAGGGCGATGTCCTGTGTCGCCGCACTGAACGCGAGGAGCAGCGCCCACACGGCGAGCGAGAGCACCCCAGCGGAGGGCTCCGCCCACGACATGTTCAGGATGCACGTGGCGATTCCGATCTGTGCGAGCAACATCCAGCTGCGGCGCCGGCCCAGCCAGCGCGTCAGAAACGGAATCGGCGCGCGATCGACGATGGGAGACCAGACGAACTTGAAGGTGTAGGCGAGACCGACCCACGACAGCATGCCGATGGTCGAGCGCTCGATTCCTTCCTGACGCAGCCAGGCCGAGAGCGTTTGAAACACGAGATAGAACGGCAGGCCGGCCGAGAAGCCGAGGAAGACCATCGATACGACGCGCGGCTGCCGATAGACGGCGATGGCCTGCAGCCAGCCGCGCGGCCCGCGCTTGCCGTTCGTTTCGGCGTTCGTCGGGTCGGCGCTCGGCCGAGCGTCGGTGCCGTTCGCGGCGGGCGGTGCCGTGCTCGCGCTCTCGCCTCGTGTGGTCGCGCTCAAATGTCGTAGTCCATGATCAGCGGGGCGTGATCCGAAAACCACTTGTCCCGATAGATGTACGCGGTGCGCGCCTTGCCCGCGAGCGACTTGCTCACAACCTGATAGTCGATGCGCCAGCCGACGTTCTTCGCGCGCGCCTGTCCGCGATTGGACCACCACGTGTACTGGTGTTCCCGCGGGTCGACCTCGCGGAACGCATCGATCCAGCCGCCGTGGCCGAACAGCCGGTCGAGCCACGCACGCTCGTGCGGCAGGAAGCCGGAGTTCTTCTGATTCGAGCGCCAGTTCTTCAGGTCGATGTTCTTGTGCGCGATGTTCCAGTCGCCGCAGATGATGTAGTGGCGCCGCCGGCGGCGCAGGCGCGCAAGGTACGGCGCGAAGGCTTCGAGAAAGCGATCCTTCGACGCCTGCCGCTCCGGTCCCGCCGAGCCCGAGGGCATGTACAGCGAGATCACGGACAGATCGCCCACTTGCACCTCGATGTAGCGGCCCTCCGCGTCGAATTCGGGCACGCCGAAGCCGCGCACCACGCGCGTCGGCTCGCGGCGTGTGTAGATCGCGACGCCCGAGTAGCCCTTGCGCTCGGCATCGTGGAAGAAGCTGTGATAGCCCGGCAGCTCGATGTCGTGGTCCGCGAGCTGGTGAAAGTGCGCCTTCGTCTCCTGCAGGCAAATGAAATCGGCCTTCTGCCTGCGCAGCCACTTGAACAGACCTTTGTTCGCTGCCGAGCGGATGCCGCAGCAGTTCACCGTGATGATTCGCATCCGGGCATGATAGCGGGTTATATAGTGAGCACTCACTAGACGAGCCGCTGCATGCACGACTATCAAAGCCGTTTCATCGATCTCGCGCTCGCGCGCAACGCCTTGCGCTTCGGCAAGTTCACGCTGAAATCCGGGCGGGAGAGTCCGTATTTCTTCGATGCCGGCCTCTTCAGCGACGGGGAGGCGGCGGCGCTGCTCGGTCGCTGCTACGCCGACGCGCTCATCGCGTCCGGCCTCGAGTTCGACATGCTGTTCGGCCCGGCTTACAAGGGCATCCCGCTCGTCACGGCGACCGCCATCGCGCTCGCCGAGCACCATCGGCGCGGCGTGCCGTACGCTTTCAATCGCAAGGAGGCGAAGGATCACGGTGAAGGCGGCAACCTCGTCGGCACTGCGCTGCGAGGACGCGTCGTCATCGTCGACGACGTCATCACGGCGGGCACCGCCATTCGCGAATCGCTCGACATCATTCGCAAGGCCGGCGCCCAACCCGTCGCGGTCGCACTGTCGCTGGATCGGCAGGAGCGCGGTCAGGGCGAACGCTCCGCCGTGCAGGAGCTCGAAGCCGAACAGGGGCTGCGTTGTGTGAGCGTGATCACACTCGCCACGCTGATCGATACGCTTGCCGCACCGGCCAATGGCGCGCCCCGCATTTCTGCGGAACAGCTCACAGCCCTGCGCGCCTATCGCCAGCGCTACGGCGTCGGTTGAGGCTTGCGCGCGCGCGCGGTTGGTCAGAATATGAGCAATCGGTCGCTTCTCTGATGCACGGTAACTCTTCAATGCTCGCTCGGACGCCCGCTTTCGCCCTGGCCTTGCTCTGCATGGCCGGTTCGCTGGCTCTTGGAGCCGGCGCGAGTAAGGGTGTGGCCTATCGCTGGATCGACGAGAACGGCATCGTTCACTACGGCGATCGGCTGCCGCCGCAGTACGCCGCGAAAGAAAGCTCGATCCTGAACAAGCAAGGTGTCGAGGTCGGGCACACGGAAGCGCAGAAGACTCCCGAGCAACTTGCGGAGGAGAAGAGCCGCGCGGACGCGCTGCTCCGTCAGAAGCAGCACGATGCGTTCTTGCTGACGACATACACGTCGGTGAAGGACATCGAGGCACTGCGCGACGAGCGTTTGGTGCAAATCAGCGGCCAGCGGCGCGCCGCCGAAGCCTATGTCGAGGGATTGCACGCGCGCCTGAACAACCTGCAGGAGCGCGCCAAGAACTTCGCGCCCTACAGCGACAAACCCGGCGCGCGGCGCATGCCCGACGACCTCGCCGAAGATCTCGTGCGCACCATGAACGAAATGAACGCGCAGAAGAAGGCGCTCGAAGCCAAGGACGCGGAAGAATCGGCGCTGCGCGCGCAGTTCCAGGCGGACATCGAGCGGTATCAGCAGCTCCGCAAAGTCGCGAATCGCTGACCGGGGCGCCGCTGGCACTCGCGAGAGCGGCACACCGCTCTTCCGCGCTCTTCCGCGCTCTTCCGCGCTCTTCCGCGCTCTTCCGCGCTCTACCCGTGCTCAGCCGCGCCCGGAGCTGCCGAAGCCGCCCGCGCCACGTGCCGTGGCCGCGAAATCCTCGACCACTTCCAGCTCCACCTGCACGACCGGCACGACGATGAGCTGCGCAATGCGCTCACCGGGCTGGATCGTGTACGGCTCGCGCCCCCGGTTCCAGACGGAGACCATGAGCTGGCCCTGGTAGTCCGAGTCGATCAGCCCGACGAGATTGCCGAGCACGATGCCGTGTTTATGACCCAGCCCGGAGCGCGGCAGGATGACCGCGGCGAGCGTGGGATCCTCCACGTAGATCGCGAGGCCCGTGGGCAACAGCTCGGCGCGTCCCGGCTCGAGCGCGAGCGGCCGATCGAGGCACGCGCGCAAGTCCAAGCCTGCGGACCCGGCGGTCGCGTATTGCGGGAGCGGGAATTCCTTGCCGATGCGCGGATCGAGGATCCGCACTTTCAGCGGCCGGCGCGCGCTCAAGCGAGCGCGCTCGCGCCGTTACGGACGGGCGCCATGGCGCGCTCGGCGAGCGCGGCGGCGACGAGCTCGACGAGCCGCTTCGCGAGCTCGGTCTTCGACGCCTGACCGAGATCGTGACGCGCGGTGCGCGAGAGCACGATGAGGTGATTGTCCTCGCACTCGAACGCCTTGGCATCGCCGACTTCGTTCGCGGCGATCATGTCCAGATTCTTCTTGAGCAGCTTGGTGCGCGCGTTCTGCTCGACGGACTCGGTCTCCGCGGCAAAGCCGACGACGAGCGACGGCCGCTCCGGGCTCGACGCCACCGTCGCGAGGATGTCCGTCGTCCGCTCCATCTCGAGATCCATCCGGTCGGAGGCCTTCTTGATCTTCTGATCCGCGGGGCGCGCCGGCTTGTAATCGGCGACCGCGGCCGTCGAGATGAACACGTCCGCTCGGCCGACCTCACGGGTCACGGCATTCAGCATGTCCACCGCGCTTTCACAATCGACCCGCCGGATGCCGGGAGGCGTTGCGAGCGACACCGGGCCGCTGATCAGCACGACCTCGGCGCCGGCATTGCGCGCGGCCTGGGCGACGGCGAATCCCATCTTTCCCGAGCTGCGATTGCTGATGAAGCGGACCGGATCGATGCGCTCGCGCGTGGGGCCCGCGGTGATCAGCACGCGCTTACCGCTCAAAGGGCCCGTCGGCACCAGCAGCGCATCGATCTTGGCGACGAGCTCCAGCGGCTCGAGCATGCGCCCCTCGCCCACTTCACCGCAGGCCTGATCTCCCGCGGCCGGACCGAAGATGCTGACGCGTCGCTGGGCGAGCGTGGCGACGTTCGCTTGAGTGGCGGCGTTGGCCCACATCACGCGATTCATCGCCGGGGCCACCGCAATCGGCGCCTCGGTGGCGAGACAGAGCGTGCTCAGCAGATCGTCCGCGCGGCCGGCGGCCAGCCGCGCCAGGAAGTCGGCGGTGGCCGGCGCCACCATCACCAGATCCGCCCAGCGCGCGAGCTCGATGTGGCCCATGGCCGCCTCGGCCGCGGGGTCCCAAAGATCCGTGCGGACCGGGCGTCCGGAGACGGCCTGGAACGTCGTCGCGGTGATGAATTCAGCGGCGGACTTCGTCATGACGACCTGGACCTCGGCGCCGCGCTCACGCAGTCGCCGCACGAGGTCGGGGCTTTTGTAGGCCGCGATGCCTCCGGTCACGCCGAGAAGAATGCGTTTGCCTTGCATCTAGTGGGGCTCAGAAGGATGTTGGAGCGATTATCGGACGCCGCTCTGCACCGGCGCAAACGCCTGGCACCTCTCACGATATGCCGGCGCGGAATGTGCCGGTCACTGTGACCCAGCTCACGCGCGACCGCCATTTCTGGGCGTTTGCAGAGAATTAACGGCGCGCCGGCTACGCGGTTCGCTGGGAGACTCGCGCCTGTCGTTTCCCGCAGCGTGTGGACCCCATGAGCATCCGCGATTGGCCCAAGACTGAAAGACCCCGTGAGCGCCTCCTCGAGCACGGCGCCAATGCCCTTTCCGACGGCGAGCTGCTTGCAGTTCTGATCGGCTGCGGCAATCGCGGTCGCTCGGCCGTGGACTTGGCGCGCTCCCTGATCGACAAGTTCGGCTCCCTACGGGAGTTCCTGAGCGCCGAGCCTAGCCGCTGCCTCGGAGAACTCGGCATCGGGCCGGCGCGCTACGCCTCGATGCAGGCGGCGCTCGAGCTCGCGCGGCGCCACTACCGCGAGCCTCTGCGCAGCCACGGCTGCGGATTCAAGCATCCCGAAGCCGTACGGGCGTTCCTGCTCGCGCAGCTCCGGGACCGGCCGCACGAGGTGTTCTGCTGCCTCCATCTCGATCAGCGGCACCGGCTGATCGCGTTCGAGGAGCTGTTCAACGGCTCGCTCGACACCGCGAGCGTCCACATCCGGGAGGTCGTGCGGCGGCTTCTCCGGCACAACGCCGCGGCGCTCATCTGCGCGCACAATCACCCCTCCGGGGTCGCCGAGCCGAGCGAGGCGGATCGCTATCTCACGCGGCGGCTGAAGGACACGCTCGCGTCCATCGACGTGCGCCTGATCGACCACGTGATCGTGGGCGGCACCCGGTGCTTTTCCTTCGCGGATCGCGGGCTCCTGTAGGGGCGGCGGGTTGCGGCTAACGGAGGACTCAGGTATAAAGCCGCGCTCTTCCGCACGCATCCCGCGGATGCGTAGCTAAGTCATTGATTCTCGAAGGTTGCTGATATGTCCCGCGTCTGCGAAATCACCGGCAAGAAGCCGGCTGTCGGTAATCGCGT
>DASZSS010000197.1:0-9733 GCA_035548535.1 Steroidobacteraceae bacterium | reverse complement strand
CTGAAGAGCAGGCCCAGGTTCAGAATCAGACGAGCCGTTGCGATTCTTCATTTCGGTCTTGCCACACCTCCAAGGGTCCGGACGACCATCTCTGGACGTCACGAGCGGTACCACACCTCGCAACGCGGCGCGGATGTTGGGGCACGCGCGCGGACGATGCAATACCTCGAGAGGAGATTTTGGGAGCCGACGCAAAAAAATTTTGCGCGAGCGACACGCGATGTGAAGTCGGTGACGTTTCGGTGCGAGCGCGAGTGTGCGAATCGCTTCGGTTGCGTGCTGCGGCGGTGCGCTTTGCGAGGCGCGAAGCGACTGCTCGCCACGACTTTAAGTCCGACGGTGGGTGTCCGAGAGCGGTGCGGCGGCCGTTCGCCGCGACTTCAGGTTCGACGGTGGGTGTCCGAGCGCGATGCGGCGAGCCTTCGCCGCGGCAGGCATGCTGCTCGAGACGGAAGGCAAGTCGCCACTTCAGGTTCGACGGTCAGGTGTCCGCGCGCGGCGACGCGCATCCGCGCCGGGCTCATGCGTGAAGATCATCGCCCGAGGTCAGCGCGACGAGCGCGCGCCACGATTCCCGCGCAGGCGCGGGCCATTCGCGCGTCGAAATGCGGAAATCCGCGGGCGAGACGCTCTCCGGCAGCAGCGCAACGACGCTCAGCACGAGCGTTGGCGACGCCCGGTACGCGCGTGCCACCCACGCCTGCTTCGTCGGCACCGACGCGCGCCAGGCGCCGGCGGTCTCCGAGAATGTGCACTGGCGCAAGCTCGCCAGCAGCGGCAACGCGAGTGCCTTGGCGAGCGCTTCCTTCAGCGTCCAGAGAATGTAAAACCGCTCGACCCGCTCGGCGGGCGTGTTCAGGGCCTCGAGCTGCGCGTTCTCGCTCTCGGCGAAGGCGAAGCGGGCGATGCGCTGCAGGTCGCGCGGTCGCTCGCACTCGAGATCGACGCCGATGGACGTCGCCGCGCGACTGGCCGCCGCGGCGGCGTAGCCGCCCGAGTGACTCAGGCTGAGCGCGACGCCGTCCGGCGCGAGCGGCGTCACGCTTCCTGCTCGCACTGGCGGAGCAGCGGCCACAGCGGGCGACACGGTCTCAGCGCTTGCCGTCCGCCTCACAGTCTCGTCGCTTGCCCTGCGCTCATCACTTGCAGGGCCTCGCGGCGGCGTCGCGTGCCCGCGATCAGCGATCTCCCTTCGCACGTGCGCCAGCAGCGCGCGACTGATCTCCCATTCCTCGCGCTTACGCGTATTCACAACGTCGCGCCATCGCGTCAGGTCGTCCGCGCTCTGCGCCTCCGGGGCGAAGAACGGCCGGGCCGAGGCGCCGGCCAGCCAGACGGTCAGCTCAGCGCCGGGCTCGACCGCGCTCGGCGCCAACGCTGAATCGTCCGCGGACGCGACGCTCGGCTGCGACAGTTGCCCGGCGCGCATAGCGCCCGTCGGCCGCGACGGATCGGTGGCGGACACGCCCATCGGCGTCGCGGGTGGAACGTGTCGGTCGGCAGCCATGCGAGCGATTATGCTTCGCCGGAGGTGGGGTTCTGGGACGATGCTCAAATCGATCAGCTACTGCTGGCGCCTGCTGGCCACCGCGCTGTGTTTCGCCGTCTTCGGCCTGCTCGGCCTCGTGTCCGGCCTCGTCGTCTTTCCGCTGATGCGGCTCGTGCCCGGGCGCCTGGCCACGCATCGCCGCCGCGTGCGCGCCGTCTTCCGCATGGGCATGCGTTTCTTCTTGGAGTTCATGCGCGCGGTGGGCGTCCTCACCTACGAGTTCCACGACACGAGCCGGCTCGGCCGGCCCGGCCAGATGATCCTCGCGAACCATCCGTCGCTCATCGACGTCGTGTTTCTGCTCGCCTTCACGCCGCAGCCCCTGTGTATCGTGAAAGCGGCCATGTGGCGCAACCCGTTCACGCGCTGGCCGGTGATGGCGGCGGGTTTCGTGAGCAACGAGTCGACGTTCGAGATGGTCGAGCGGACCGCCGCCGCCCTAGCCGAGGGTCAATCTGTAATAATATTTCCCGAAGGAACCCGCACGACACCGGGCCAAGCGCTGCAGTTCCACCGGGGAGCCGCCAACATTGCGGTCAAGGCCGCGCGGATCGTGACGCCGGTGTTCATCCGCTGCGACCCGACGACGCTGGCCAAGAACATGCCGTGGTATCGCATCCCGCCGCGCCGGGTCCGGTTCACGCTTCGCGTCGGTACGGACATCGAGATGGACGAGTTTCGCACCGCGCCGCCGCCCAAGGCGTCGCGCGCTCTCAACGAGCACCTGTTGCGGGTGTTCGCGGAGGAATTGCGCTCGGGAGGCCGGCCCGCCCAGGAGCCCTGCTCCCGCCGGGGCCTGAGTTTTTCATAACGACGTGGGCGCGCCGCACGTGCCCCAAGTGGAACGAACATGCTGAGCTCGGACGAGATTCTGCAGATGCTGCGCGCGGCGTTCGCCGAGCTCTTCGAAATCGAGCCGGCGCGCATCACCCCGACCACGCGGCTGAACGAGGATCTGGAAATCGACAGCATCGACGCCGTGGACCTCATCGACCGCGTCCGGCGCGTCATCGGCAAGAAAGTGACGCCGGAGGACTTCCGCACCGTGCGGACCGTCGGCGATCTCGTGCAGGCCATTGAACGCCTTGCGAAAGGCTGAGCCCGGAGAGCCCGTGCCCCTCGCGAGCTCGTCGTCTCCCGCGGCGGGGGCGCTCTTTCGCCCCTGCGCCGTGATTCCCGTCTACAACCACGAGCGTGCCGTCGGCAAGGTCGTCGCGGCCGTGCGCGCCGCCGGATTGCCCTGCGTGCTCGTGGACGACGCCTCGGGCCCGGAGTGCGCCCGCGAGCTCGACCGACTGGCCGCCGCGGATCCGGACGTCTCACTCGTTCGTCTGTCGAGAAATCTTGGTAAAGGAGGAGCGGTGACGGCGGGTTTGCGAGCGGCACGCGCGAGCGGCTTCTCCCACGCGCTGCAGATCGATGCGGACGGCCAGCACGCGCTCGGCGATGTGTCGCGATTCATCGACACGGCGCGCGCCCATCCCGACGCGCTCGTGTGCGGCCGGCCCATCTTCGGCGACGAGATGCCCCGCGGTCGCTACTACAGCCGCTACCTTACGCACTGGATGGTGTGGCTGAACACGCTGTCCTTCGCTATACCGGATTCCATGTGCGGCTTCCGCGTCTACCCGCTCGCGCCCGTGCTCGAGCTGCTGGATAGCACCCGGCTCGGCTCTCGCATGGATTTCGACGTCGAAGTGCTCGTGCGCCTGAACTGGCGCGGCCAGGCCATGCTCTGGTTGCCGACGCGGGTCTCCTATCCGCTCGACGGCGTCTCGCACTTCCGGCTCGTCTGGGACAACGTGCTGATGGTGAGGCTTCAGGTCATGCTCTTCGCGGGCATGCTGATCCGGCTGCCGTTGTTGCTATGGAGAAAAATCCGATGAGCACGCCGGGCGCAACCGTCCGCGTGAGCTGGACCCATAGAGAGCGCGGCACGTTCTGGCTCATGCGGCTCATGCTGTTCGGCCTGCGCGTGCTGTCCCGGCCGTTGATGCTGCCGTTCGTCGAGGCGACCTCGCTGTATCTGTTTCTCTCGAGCCGGCGCACCCGCAACGCTTCGCTCGATTACCTGCGGCACCTCGCCGCGGCGATGCCGGAGCTGGGCCTGCGGCCGACGTGGCGCGATGCCTACCGGCACTTTCGCGCCTTCGGCAAGGCGATCCTCGACAAGATCGATACGTGGTCCGGCCGGCTCACCGTGAACGATGTGACGTTCGACAATCACGCGCAGATGTTGGCCGCGGCGCAGGGCAGCCGCGGGATCGTCGTGCTCGGCTCGCATCTCGGCAATCTCGAAGTGCTGCGCGCGCTCGGTACGCTGAACGACCGCGTGAAGCCGAACGTGCTCGTGCACACGGCGCACAGCGAGCGCTTCAACCGCATCATGCGGCTCGCCGGCGCGACGGACGTGGAGCTCGTGCAGGTGACGCAGCTCGATCCGGCGATGGCGCTGGAGCTGCGTCAGCGCGTCGATCGCGGCGAATGGGTCGTCATCGCGGGAGATCGCGTTCCCGTGCACGGCGGGCGCACGGTGGAGGTCACGTTCCTCGGCGACCGGGCGCCGCTTCCGATCGGCCCGTATGTCCTGGCATCCGTTCTCGACTGTCCGGTGTATCTGATGTTCGTGCTGCGCCGGGACGGACGGAATTGCGCGTATTTCGAGCCGTTCGCCGAGCGCGTCGAGCTGCCGCGCGTGAAGCGCGAGGCGGTGCTCCGGACGTACGCGCAGCAGTATGCGGATCGGCTCGAGCACTATCTGCGACTCGCGCCGCTCCAGTGGTTCAACTACTACGCGTTCTGGAATCCCTGAGTGCGCAAGCAGGGCGCGATCTCGGCCAGCATCGAAGTCGTCGTGCCGTTCCACGATGTGGACCTGGCGGGCGTCGTCTGGCACGGGCACTACATGAAGTATCTGGAGAACGCGCGCTGGGCGCTCATGGAGCGCATCGACTTCGACCTGGACGCGATGCTGAGCTCGGGGTACCTCTGGCCCATCGTCAGCGTGGAAGTGAAGTACTTGCGCGCCGTCCGCTATGGCGACCGCCTGCGCGTGCGCGCGTCGCTCGTCGAGTGGGAGACCCGCCTCGGCGTCAACTACTTGCTCGTCGACTGCAAAGACGAGGCGCGCGTTGGGCGCGCGCAGACCGTGCAGGTCGCGGTGGATCGGCAGACGCACGCATTGCAATGGGTATCGCCGCCCTGCCTCACGGATCGGGTGCGCGCCGCCCTGGAGAAGTCGGGTCGATGACGATTGAGCGCAGACAAGTGCTCGTGATCGGGGCGGGACCTTCGGGCGCCATCGCCGCCGCGCTCCTGCGCCGGCGCGGGCGCGACGTGCTGGTGCTCGAGCGGCAGAGCTTCCCGCGCTTCTCGATCGGCGAGAGCCTGCTGGTTCATTGCCTCGATTTCGTCGCCGAGGCGGGCATGCTCGAGGCGGTGGATGCGGCCGGTTTCCAGTACAAGAACGGCGCGGCGTTCGCGCGCGGCGCAAGCTATTCCGACTACGACTTCGGCCAGCGCTTCACGCCCGGACGCCCCTCCACGTATCAGGTGCTGCGCGCCAAGTTCGACAAGCTGCTCGCGGACGAAGCCGAGAAGCAGGGTGTCGAGATTCGCTATCGAGTGGAGATCGTGGATATCGGTGCCCGGGACGGTCGTCGCACGCTGACGGCGCGCGCGCCGAGCGGGGAAATCACGACCCTCGAAGCCGATTTCGTGCTCGATGCGAGCGGCTTCGGGCGAACCTTGCCGCGGCTGCTGGATCTCGAAGTACCGTCGGACTTTCCGGTGCGGCAGGCGCTCGTCACGCACGTCACCGACCGCATTCCGCAGGGTGCGTTCGACCGGAACAAGGTGCGCGTCGTCGTCCATCCCCGGCGTCACGACGTGTGGTACTGGCTCATCCCGCTTGCGGACGGCCGCTGCTCCGTCGGTGTCGTGGCGGAGCCGAAATTCCTCGAGCGATATCCCGGTCCGCCGGACCAGCAGCTGCGGACGCTGCTCGCGGAGGAGCAGGGTCTCACGTCCCTGCTGGTCGACGCGGAATGGGATACGCCCGTGCGCCAGATCGCGGGCTACTCGGCCAACGTGAAGACCATGCACGGGCCGGGCTTCGCGCTCCTCGGCAACGCCGCGGAGTTCCTCGATCCCGTGTTCTCCTCGGGCATCACCATCGCCATGCGCTCGGCGAGCATGGCGGTCGACGTGCTCGATCGACAGTTGCGCGGCGAGCGGGTGGATTGGCAGAGTGAGTTCGAGCTGCCGCTGCGAAGAGGTGTCGACTGCTTCCGCGCCTATGTCGATGCGTGGTACGACGGGCGCTTTCAGAAGATCGTGTTTCACGAGCGGCAGCCGGAGGAGTTGAAGCGCATGATCTGCTCGGTGCTGGCCGGCTACGCGTGGGACGAGCGCAATCCCTTCGTCGCGCAGGCGCGGGCGCGGCTGGATACGTTGGCGAAGCTATGCGCATGAACGGTTCGCCCTCGCCATGAAGCGCACAGTGCTCGTTACCGGCTCGAGCCGCGGCATCGGCCGCGCCATCGCGCTGCGTCTCGCGCGAGATGGCTACGACATCGTCGTCCACTGCCGCTCGCGGCGAGAGGAGGCGGATACGGCCGCCGCCGAGGTCGCCGCGCTCGGCCGGGCCGCGCGCGTCCTGCAGTTCGATGTGACGGATCGGCAGAAGTGTGCCGACTTGCTCATCGCGGACATCGAAGCACATGGCGCCTACTACGGCGTGGTCTGCAACGCCGGCCTCACTCACGACACCGCGTTCCCCGCGATGAGCGGCGAAGCGTGGGACATCGTGATCCGCAGCAATCTCGACGCGTTCTACAACGTCCTGCAGCCGCTCATCATGCCCATGATCCGGCGCCGCGCGCCGGGCCGCCTCGTGACGCTCGCGACGGTGTCGGGGCTCATCGGCAACCGCGGCCAGGTGAACTACAGCGCCGCGAAGGCGGGCATCGTCGGCGCGACCAAAGCGCTGGCGGTCGAGCTCGCGAAGCGCCAGATCACCGTGAACTGCGTGGCCCCCGGGCTCATCGCCACCGAGATGGTCGAGGAGCACGTGCCGGTCGAGGAGATCCTGAAGGTCATTCCCATGCAGCGCAGCGGCACGGTGCATGAAGTGGCCGGCGTCGTGTCGTTTCTGATGTCGCCGGACGCCTCGTACGTCACGCGCCAGGTGATCGCCGTGAACGGCGGGTTGTGCTGATGAGGCGCGTGGTCGTCACGGGCATGGCGGGCGTGACCGCGCTCGGTTCCTCCTGGCCGCAGATTCACGCCCGGCTGCGCGGTCGGGACAACGCGGTGACGTATCTCGAGGAATGGGAGCGCTTCACGGATCTCGGCACGAAGCTCGCTGCGCCCATTCAGGATTTCCGCCCGCCGGAGCACTGGACGCGAAAGCAACTGCGCGGGATGGGTCGCGTCTCGCAGCTCGCGGTGCGCGCGGCGGAGCTTGCCCTGACGGATGCGAAGCTGCTGGGCGATCCGGTGCTCCAGAGCGGCCGGGTGGGCGTCGCGTGCGGCTCCTGCGTTGGCAGCACGCCGGATATCAGAGATTTCGCGCTGATGGTGATCAACGGGACCTCGCCCGGTCTCAGCGCCAACTCGTACGTCAAGATGATGCCGCACACCGCAGCGGCGAACATCGGCATCTTTTTCGGCCTGCGGGGCCGGATCATTCCCACATCGAGCGCGTGTACGTCGGGCAGTCAAGCCATCGGCTACGCGTATGAGTCGGTTCGCTATGGCCATCAGGACGTGATGATCGCCGGCGGCGCCGAGGAGCTGTGCCCGACGGAAGCCATGGCGTTCGACATGCTCTACGCGACGAGCCAGCGCAACCACGCGCCCAGTACGACACCGCGCCCGTACGACCGCGACCGCGATGGTCTCGTCGTCGGCGAGGGCGCGGGCATGCTGATCCTCGAGGAGCTCGAGCACGCACGCGCCCGCGGCGCGCCGATTCACGCCGAGATCACCGGGTTCGCAACCAACTCGGATGGCGTGCACGTCACCAAGCCCGAAGAGGACACGATGCGGCTCGTGATGGAGCTGGCGCTGCGCGAGGCGGGCCTGCCGCCCGAGGCGATTGGCTACGTGAACGGACACGGCACGGCGACCGAGCACGGCGACATCGCGGAATCGCGCGCGACAGCCGCGCTGTTCGGCGCGCGCATGCCCATCAGCTCGCAGAAGAGCTATCTCGGGCACACGCTCGGCGCATGCGGCGCGCTCGAAGCCTGGTTCAGCATCGAGATGATGAAAGCCGGATGGTTCGCGCCCACGCTCAATCTCGAGAACCTCGACCCGCGCTGTGGTGAGCTCGACTACATCACCGGCGAGGGACGCGCGCTCGTCGTGGAGCACGTGATGAGCAACAACTTCGCGTTCGGCGGCGTGAATACGTCGCTGATCCTGAGCCGCTGGGGCTGATCCGGCTGCGGACGCACGCATGATGCTGCCGCTGCTGCAATCGGCCGACCCGGAGCGGCCCATCCTGTGGGCCCGCGGGCGTGTGCTCTCGGCTCGCGCGCTGATGGAGCGAGTGGCGCGTGTGGCCGCCGCGCTGCCCGCGCGGGGCCGCCATCTCATCAATCTCTGCGAGCGCCGCGACGATTTCCTGATTGCGTTCTGTGCCGCGCTCGTTCGCGGGCATACGAATCTGTTGCCGTCGTCGCGCGCGGCAGGCGTGGTGGAGGAAGTCGCCGCGCTCGATCCGGACAGCTATCGCTGCGACGACGAGCTCGTCGCCGAGGCCGGCGCGCGCGCCGACGCCGATCCGGAGCTCCGCGGCGTCGATTGCGCCTGCGCGTTGCCTTCCGAGCACGTCGCCGTGAAAGCCTTCACGTCCGGCAGCACCGGCACACCGCAAGGTCACGTGAAGCTCTGGCGCAGCTTCGCGGGCAGCACGGCGCAAAACGCGCTCCGCATCCGCGAGTGCCTGGCGCCCGCGCACGGCGATGCGCGGCCATGGATCGTGGCGACGGTTCCGCCGCAACACATGTACGGGCTCGAAACGTCGATCATCCTGCCGCTGCTTTCGGACATGGCCGTGCATGCGGGGCGGCCGCTGTTTCCCGCGGATATCGCGGCAGCGCTGGCGGAGGTTCCCGAGCCGCGAGTGCTCGTCACCACTCCGGTTCACATGCGCGCGATTGCGGCTTCGGGCCAGGCGTTTCCGCGCACCGCGCTCGTCGTCTCGGCGACGGCGCCGCTCGACGTCGATCTCGCCCAGGTGATCGAACGCCAGCTCGACACGACCGTGCTCGAAATGTTCGGCTCGACGGAGACGTGCGTCATCGCGAGCCGCCGGACCGCGAGTGAGCGCGAGTGGCATCTCTATCCGGGGGTGACGCTCGCGCCCGATGCTGCGGGCGCCTCGGTGAACGCGCCGTGGTTCGTCGCGCCGATGCGCCTGCAGGATCTCATCGAGCTGCGGCCGGACAATCGCTTCACGATCTCCGGCCGCAACGCCGACATGATCGAGGTCGCGGGCAAGCGCGCCTCGCTCGCCGATCTCACGCGCCGCGTGCTCGCCATTCCCGGTGTTCACGACGCGGTGGTGTTCCAGCCCGATGCGTCCGCGAGCGGCGTCGTGCGTCGCGTTGCCGCGCTCGTCGTCGCGCCTTCGCTCAGCGCCGACGCGATCACCGAGCAACTCGCGCGCACCGTCGATCCGGCCTTCATCCCGCGGCCGCTCGTCATGGTTCCGAGCCTGCCGCGCAACGAGGTCGGCAAGCTGCCGCGCGCGCAGCTCCTCGCAGCGTTGCACGCGGAGAAATAGCTGCCGCTAACGTCCGCCGTGAAGGCAAGCCACTTCGACGAGCAACTCGGCGCGGCAGACCTCGAAGCGGAGAGGTAGCGGCGCCTAGCGACCGCCGTGCAAGCAATCCATCTCGACGAGCAGCTCCGCGCGGCAGACGTCGGCGTGCAGGATGAGCAGCGGGCTCTGAGCCGGCAGATGTTCGCGGACCCAGGATTCCACGTCGGGAAGCAGTGCTTCCTCACGCAGATAGATCTTCAGCAGACTTTTGGCGCCGAGTCGCGGCGTGATGCCGGGGGCGAGGCCGGCCGCGCGTTGCAGCACGTTCGCGACGTTGGTGAGCGTTTCGGCAAGCTGCGCGCGCACGTCGCCCGGATGGCGTGACGCATGGCCCACGATGCTCGCGGTTC
>DASZSS010000196.1:0-2365 GCA_035548535.1 Steroidobacteraceae bacterium | reverse complement strand
CACGGCACGCATGCAGACACTCGGGATGGCCGGCGGCAGATTCCAGGTGGAGATCACCCCGCTGGCCGCGGCCGAGCCCGCGCCACACGGCGTCGATCAGATCGAGTTCCGCGTCACCGCGAACCCCGGCCAGCCGTTGCGGCCGCTGGCGAAGGTCGCCTCGGGCGGCGAGCTTTCACGCCTGTCGCTGGCGATTCAGGTCTCGTCCGCCGCCCGCGAGACGCGCTGCATGGTGTTCGACGAAGTCGACGCCGGCATTGGCGGTGCCGTCGCGGAGATCGTGGGGCGCGAGCTCCGCCATCTCGCTGAGCGCAGCCAGGTGCTGTGCGTGACGCACCTGCCGCAAGTGGCCTCGCAAGCGCACCATCACCTGCGCGTCACGAAGCTCACGGATGGCAAGACGACGCGCACGAGCCTGACCCCGATGGCAAACGAGGAGCGCGTCGAAGAGATTGCGCGGATGCTGGGTGGGGTCGAGATCACGGCGAAGGCCCGCGAGCACGCTCGGGAGATGCTGAGAGCCGCCGACAACGGCGCGGAAGCGGCGCGCCCGACGAAAGCCTCCAAGCGCCGCTAGCGAGCGCTCAGGAGCGCGTCTCGACGGACACCTTGCGCGCCACGCCCTTCTTGCGATGGGGGCAATTCTGGCGCCGGCACTTGCCGTACAGAATCAAGGAGTGGTCGCGAACCTCGAACCCGAGGCGCTGGGCGACCTGGTCCTGCCGCTCCTCGATGCCCGAATCCATGAACTCCTCGACGCGGCCGCATTCGAGACACACGATGTGGTCGTGGTGCGTGCCCTGATTCAGCTCGAACACGGCCATGCCATCCTCGAAGTGATGGCGCGTCACGAGCCCCGCCGCCTCGAACTGCGTCAGGACGCGGTACACCGTCGCGAGGCCGATGTCCTCGTTGGACTCGAGCAACCCCCGATAGATGTCCTCGGCCGACAGGTGCCGCGTCGCGCTGCTCTCGAGGATCTCGAGAATCTTCAGCCGCGGCAGCGTTACCTTGAGGCCGGCTTTGCGAAGATCCTTGCCTTCCACTCGCGCTCTCCAGCCCAACAGGAACGGCCCTCGAGCGGGCTGGACGTGCGGGCAAATCGCCATACGGTATGATGCGTGCGCGATTATTCCCCCAAACGGAACGACATGCGACCCCGTTTTGAGCATTCGACGCCTATGCACCGCCTCATGATGGCTTGCACCACCCTCGTCGTGGCGCTGCTCGCCTCCGGTTGCGTCTATCGCATGAACATCCAGCAGGGAAACTATCTGGAGCCGCGCGCCGTCTCGCAGCTGCAGGTCGGCATGACTCGCAGCCAGGTGCGCTATCTGCTCGGCACGCCGATGGTGCCCGACGCGTTCGACAGCGATCGGTGGGACTACCTGTACTACTTGAAGAAGGGCCGCCTGCGAGCGCCCGAGCAGCGTCACCTCATCGTCTACTTCGAGAACGACAAGGTGAGCAAGGTCGATAAATCGGCCGTGGGCCCCATGCCGCCGGTCGAGCAGCGCGAGATCGAGCCCGACTCGAAGAATGCCAAGGCGAACGCCGCGTCGTAGCCGCCGTCTTCGGTTCCCGCTTGGGTGAGCCTCAGCGCTTCGGCGTGCGCGCGGAGCGGCGCTCTTCGCGCACGCGCTCGCGGCGGCGCTCACGCGGATCGGACCGCAGCGGGCGATAGATCTCGATCCGATCCCCATCGAGCGGCACGTCGCTCTTGCTGCACGGGCGGCCGAAGATCCCGAGATCCGCGCTGTCCCAGGGCACATCGTCGCGCTGGGCGAGCGCCCGTGCCGCCGCGAGCGCGTCTGCGACGGTGGCCGCGGGCGGCAACTCGACGCTCCAGAGGAACTGCTCGTCGCGCCTCGCATAAGCCACCAGGCAGTGCTTGCGGTCGGCTTGCGAACCCACGGCCCGGAACCTCATTTGTCGAGCTCACGGGCGCGCGCGACGAAGGCGTCCACGAGAGAGCTGGCGGTCTGCTCGAAGATCGGCTCGAACAGCATCGCCGACATGCGGCTCGCGAAGGCAAAGCGCATGAAGAGTTCGACGCGGCAGCCGTCCTGGCCGACGGGCGTGAGCTTCCACTCGCCCGTGAGCTCGCGGAACGGCCCGCGCACGAGCGTCATCGTGATCTGGCGGTCCGGCTCGAGCGTGTTCCGGGTCGTGAACTCCGCTTGCAGCGGACCGCGGCGCACCCCGATCGTCGCGATCATCTCGCGCGGCGTGCGGGATTCGACACGCGCGTGCGTGCATCCGGGAACGAATTCCGGATACCGCTCGATGTCGTTGATGAGGGCGAACATGCGGCTCGGCGGATGTGCGACGAGCGCCGAGCGCGTGACCTGTCGCATGCGGCGAT
>DASZSS010000195.1:0-10673 GCA_035548535.1 Steroidobacteraceae bacterium | reverse complement strand
GCGCTCCCCGCCGACACGCTCGACGACGCCGCAGCTCCGGTGCTGGATGAGTTATTGCTGGTTGCCGACGACGCGCCGGACGTCGCGCTCGCGCGGCAGATGCTGCTCGAGGATCTCGCGGCCGCAATCGAAGAGCTCGCGCCGGAACAGCGCGAGGTCTTCGTTGCCCACGAGCTGGAAGGCGCGAGCTTCAAGGAGCTGGCCGAGCGCACCGGCGTTCCGCTCAACACATTGCTGGCGCGCAAGCACTACGCCGTGCGCCACCTCCGCCGCCGCCTGCAACCCGCTTACGACGGATGGCGAGAGGACTGAGGACGGCGAGACGGAATGACTACGAGACGAGATGCCTCGAGGAGGCGATCATGAAACGGTTTTGGTTCGTCCGGGCCCTGAAATTCGCGATCATTGCGCTCATCGCGCTCACGGTCCTGAGCGTGATCACGATGTACCTGTGGAACTGGCTCGTGCCCGCGCTGTTCGCGGGGCCGCGAATCACCTTTTGGCAGACCCTCGGCCTGCTGGTATTGAGCCGGCTGCTGCTCGGCGGCTTGCGGCCGCGGGGACCGTTCGGCCATGGCCATCACGGTCACTTCGGGCACCGCCGGTGGGGTCATCACATGCATCGGCACTGGAGCCGCATGACGCGCGAGGAGCGTAACGCGATGCGCCAGAGGATGCGGCAGGAGCTGTGCGAACATCTGCGAGGCCGCGGCTTCGGTCCGAGGTCTGCGCGCGATCCGCAGGAGCCCGGGAAGGACGTGTGAGGATGGGGGTGCGCAACGTGTCGCGGGGTGGTGCATGAATCGACGTCGAGTCGTCCTGATCGTCATAGTCGTCATCGCGGTGGCCGCCGCGGGCGGGTACTACTACTGGCGCCAACGCGCGGCGCACGATCCGTTTGCGGCGTTCACGATGTGGGGGAACGTCGACGTGCATCAAGTCGAGCTGGGGTTTCGCGTCGGTGGGCGCGTCGCGAGGCTCGAAGTCGAGGAGGGCGCGCACGTCGTCGCCGGCCAGACGATCGCGCAGCTCGATCAGGTGCCGTTCCAGCAGGATGTGGCCGCGGCGACCGCCGAAGTCGCGATGGCGCAAGCGCAGTTCGACAAGGCGACGCGCGGCTTCCGCAAGGAAGAGATCGCGCAGGCCGCCGCGGCCGTGCGCGAGCGTGAAGCGGATCTCACGAATGCACGCGTGACGCTCGAGCGCCTCGAAGGGCTCTATCCGCAAGGCGCGATCACGCGCCAGCAGAAGGACGATGCCGAAGCGCGTGCGCGCTCGAGCGAAGCCGCGCTCGCCGCCGCGCGCGAGCAACTCGCGCTCGTCACTCGCGGCTCGCGCATCGAAGACATCCAGATGCAGGAAGCGAATCTCGCCGCCGCGAAAGCCCATCTCGATCGCGCGCGCACGGCGCTCGCGGATGCGACGCTCGTCGCGCCGAGCGACGGCACGGTGGCCGTGCGAGCGCGCGAAGTCGGCGCGATCGTGCAACCGGGGCAGACGATCTACACCGTCGCGCTCACCGATCCCGTGTGGATCCGCGCGTACGTGCCGCAGCCCCGGCTTGGACGAATCAAGCCCGGCATGCCGGTGAAGATCGAAATCGATTCGATGCCGGGCAAGCAGTACGACGGCACGGTGGGTTTCATCTCGCCGGAGGCGGAGTTCACGCCGAAGAGCGTGCAGACCGAGCAGGTGCGTGACGATCTTGTGTTTCGACTTCGCATCATTGCGAAGGACACGGACAACGTGTTCCGGCAGGGGATGCCGGTGACGGTGCAGGTGCCGGCGGCGCAGCCGCCTGTGATGGCGGGCAACCGATAGTGAGGGAGCGCGAGCAGTGAGCGCGCAGCCGCCGGGTCAATCAGGATCCGCTGGGTCGAGCTCAGCCTCTGGGCGCGACGGTATGGCTGTATCCGCGGGCGAAGAAGCGCGCGCAGCGAGCTCGGTTGAACCTGCGGCGCGCCTCGTCGACGTACGCAAGACATTCGACTCCGTTGTGGCGCTGGCCGGACTCTCCGCCGAGCTGCCGACGGGCCGGATTCTCGGGCTCGTCGGGCCCGATGGTGCCGGCAAGACGACGCTCATCCGCCTGCTCGCCGGCCTCATGGATCCGACGTCGGGCAGCGTCACGGTGCTCGGCCGCAAACCGAGCGCGGAGGGCGGCACGACGCAGGCGGAAGTCGGCTACATGCCGCAGCGCTTCGGCCTATACGAAGACCTCTCCGTTCTCGACAACCTGACGTTGTACGCGAATCTGCGCGCGCTCGATCGCGTGACGCGGCAGCGGCGGTTCGCCGAGTTGCTCGAGTTCACGGCGCTCGCGCCGTTCACGTCGCGCCTCGCGGGCAAGCTGTCCGGCGGGATGAAGCAGAAGCTCGGCCTCGCCTGCGCGCTGCTCGGCAGCCCGAGGTTGCTGCTGCTCGATGAGCCCGGTGTCGGGGTCGATCCGCTCTCGCGGCGCGAGCTCTGGCGCATGGTGAGCGAGCTCATCTCGAGCGGTGTCACCGTGCTCTGGTCCACGGCGTATCTGGAGGAAGCCGAGCGCTGCTCACGGATCTGGCTGCTCGATCGCGGGCGGCTGCTCTACGACGGCGCGCCCGAAGACCTGAGCGCCCGGATGAAAGGGCGCGTGTTCCGCCGCCGCAGCGGCTCGGGAGCGTCGCGCCGCTTGGCGGAGAACGAGCTTGCACGCGAGGGCGTGGTCGATGCGGTCATTCAGGGCTCGAGCGTGCGGATCGTCGCGACGCCCGAACGTGCGCACGAGATGGAGAAGAACGGGTACGAGCCCGTGCCGCCCCGATTGGAAGACGCGTACATCGAGCTCGTCGGCGGCGCGCACAAGGGCGAGAGCCTGCTGGCGAAAGGCTGGCCGGCCCACATCACCGCGCCTGGCGAGGCGGACGCAGCGCATGAGGGTGCCCCATTGCACGCTGAGCACGCCGTGAACGGGCGCAGCGGGCCAGCGGGCTCGGGCCTATCGCTGCTCGAGAGGTCGCAGCCGGCAAGCGCGCGGGCGCCGGCGCCGATCGTCGAAGCACACGGCCTCACGAAGCGCTTCGGCGATTTCGTCGCGGCCGATCACGTGAGCTTCGACGTGCGCCCGGGCGAAATCTACGGCTTGCTCGGACCGAACGGCGCCGGCAAGTCCACGACGTTCCGCATGCTCTGCGGCCTGCTGAAGCCCACGCAAGGCGACGCGAGCGTTGCCGGCGTCAACCTGCTGCGCTCGGCCAGCCGCGCTCGCGCGCGTCTCGGTTACATGGCGCAGAAGTTCTCGCTCTACGGTGCGCTCTCCGTCGCGCAGAACCTCGACTTCTTCGCCGAGATCTACGGCCTCGGCCGCCGGCGCAAGCGCGAGCGCGTGCAGGCGATGATCGAGGCCTTCGAGCTCCAGCCGTACCTCGACGTGAACGCCGCGACGCTACCACTCGGCTTCAAGCAGCGACTCGCGCTGGCCTGCGCGACGCTGCACGCGCCCGCCGTGCTGTTCCTCGACGAGCCGACGAGCGGCGTCGATCCCCTCATGCGTCGCGAGTTCTGGCACCACATCAATGCCGTGACCGCGCGCGGCGTCGCCATCGTCGTCACCACGCATTTCATGGAAGAGGCCGAATACTGCGACCGCATTGGTCTCATCTGGAGCGGCCGCAAGGTTGCCGAGGGCACGCCGGATGAGCTCAAGGCGCGCGTCGCCACACCCGAGCGTCCGGAGCCAACGCTGGAAGAAGCCTTCATCGAGATCATCGAGCGGGAGGCGGCGTGAACGGCGCCGTACTCGAGTCTCACGGCGCGCAGTCGCCCGCGGGCGCGCATCGCTGGCGCTCCTGGTGGCGGCAGCTCTCCGCCATCATGCTGAAAGAGGCGAAGCAGGTGACGCGAGATCCGTCGAGCTGGATCATCGCCGTGTTCCTGCCGCTGACGTTCCTCTTCCTCTTCGGCTATGGGCTCTCGCTCGACACCACCGTCGTGAAGGTGGCCGTCGTTCGCGAGGATGCGAGCCAGGACGCGCGCGCCTTCGCCGCGCGCATCGAAGACTCGAAGTGGTTCCTGGTGGTCGAAGCGCCGAATCGCGAGGCCGGCAAGCAGCTCCTGCGCGATCAGGCGGTCAAGGCCACCATCATCATTCCGGGCGAGTTCGGCCAGCGTCTCTATTCCAGCTCACACGGCGCTCAGGTGCAGGTGCTCGTCGATGGCGCGGAGCCGAACACGGCGAACTACGTGCGCGGTTACGTCGGTGCGATATGGGCCGCGTTTCTCGCCAGCCGTTCGCTGCAGCAGGGAGCCGTTGCCAACGTTCCCGTGAGTGTCGAGCCGCGCTACTGGTTCAATGCGAACGCGGAGAGCCGCTGGTTCCTGATTCCCGGCTCCATCACCGTGATCATGACCCTGATCGGCACGCTGCTCACGGCGCTCGTCATCGCGCGCGAGTGGGAGCGTGGCACGCTCGAAGCGCTCTACGCGACGCCACTCACTCGCGGTCAGATCCTGATCGGCAAGACCTTGCCGTACTTCGTGCTGGCGATGATCTCGACGCTGGTGTGCGTCCTCACGGCGCTCATCCTGTTCCATTTGCCGCTGCGCGGCTCGATGCTGGCGCTCGGTCTCGTCGCGGCGGTGTTCCTGTTTCCCGCGCTCGGCCAGGGGTTGCTGATCTCCGTGACGATGCGCAGCCAGCTCGCCGCCGCGCAGCTCGGCCTGATGACGGGCTACTTGCCGGCCATCATGCTTTCCGGATTTCTGTTCGACATTCATTCGATGCCCGCGTGGCTGCGGGCCGTGACGCTGCTCGTGCCGGCGCGCTACATGAACGTCTCGCTGCAGACGATCTTTCTCGCCGGCGATGTGTGGGCGGTGCTGATCCCGAACATGCTGTTCATGCTCGCGGTCGGCGCGCTGTTCTTCGGGCTCACCTGGCGCAAGCTCCACAAGCGGGTGGACTGAGATGCTGCAGCGACTGCTCGCGATCGTTCGCAAGGAGCTCATCGGCATGCTGCGGGACCGTCGCGCACGCATGTCGCTAATCATCCCGCCCGTCATCCAGCTCCTGATCTTTGCGCAGGCGGCGACGATGGAGGTGAAGAACATCGAGCTCGCCATCGTCGATCTCGATCGCGGCCCGGCGTCATTCGAGGTCATCGAGCGGCTGCGCGGCTCGCCGAGCTTCGAGCGCTTAGTGCAGCTGCCGAGCATCGCGGCGGCCCGCGCCCAGGTCGAGCGCGAGAGCGTCATCGGGATTCTCGTGCTGCCGAGCGGCTTCTCGGCGCACGTCGAGGCGGGCAGGCCGACCTCGGTGCAGCTCCTGCTCGATGGGCGCCGCTCGAACGCCGCGGGCATCACCGCTCAGTACGTGAGCGCGATCGTCCAGGCCGCCGGCAACGATCTGGCCGATCGTGAATCGCTCACACCGCTGGCGCCGCGTCCCGAAGTCGTCATCAACAACTGGTTCAATCCGAATCTCGACTACAAGTGGTTCATCCTGCCGAATCTCGTGGGTAACTTGAGTTTGGGCGTCGCGCTCATGCTGACGGCACTGTCCGTCAGCCGCGAACGCGAGCTCGGCACGTTCGATCAGACGCTCGTCTCACCGGCGACGCCGGTCGAGATCGCGCTCGGCAAGCTGCTCCCACCGCTGCTCGTCGCGTGCGTGCAGACATCGCTGTATCTCGTGCTCGTCACGCAGCTCTACGGGGTGCCGTTCCGCGGGAGCATCCCGCTGTTCTATGCGTCGGTGCTAACCTTTGCGGCCGCGTGTGCCGGCATGGGCCTCTTCATCTCGTCGATCGCGCAGACCCAGCAGCAGGCCTTTCTCGGCGCGTTCGCGGTGCTGCTGCCGTTCGCGCTGCTCTCCGGCTTCGCGACGCCGGTCGAGAACATGCCGTGGTGGCTACAGCTCGTCACGGGCATCAACCCGCTGGCGCACATGCTGCGTCTCATGCAGGGACTTTTTTTGAAGGACGCGTCAGTCGCGTCGCTGGCGCACTATCTCGGCAAGCTCGGGCTCATCGCGCTCTTCACGGTGACGACGTCCGTGCTGCTCTTTCGGAGGCGGGCTTCATGAATCAGCCCATGCGCGTCGTCATCGCGAGCCGCACGTATGCGGCCCCGATCGAGGATCTCTGGGATGCGCTCACGAACGGTGGGCGGCTGGCACGCTGGTTTCGGCCGGTGGTGGGGCGCTTGCGCATCGGTGGGCGCTACCGCTTCCGCGGCCATGCGCGCGGTCACATCGTTCGCTGCGAACCGCCGCGAGTTCTCGCTGTGACGTGGCGCCTCGCGGGGTCGCTGAGCTGGGTGACCGTCACGCTCGATCGGAACCCGAAGGGCGGAACCACGCTCGAGCTCGAGCATGTCACGCCGGCGCGCGACCACTGGAAACAGCTCGGCGCCGGACGGGTCGGCGTGGGCTGGGATCATGCGATGGAAGGGCTCGCGCGCCACCTCGCGGAAGGCCCGCGCGTCATCCCCGCGCACGTCGCGGCGTAGCTCGGGCGCGCGTGACGCCATTGGCGTCCCGCGGCGCGCACATCTCGTACACTCGTGTCTGCATTTTCGAGACACGGCATGAGAATTCCCGCAGAGACCCTGGACGACATGACGCGTGCGCTCGGCGCCGCGGAGTGTGCAAGCTATCGCACCTGCTGGTACACCGGAGAGGAGCTGCGCTTCGATTGTCCGGGCGCCGCCGTTGCTCGCCACGGCACCCGTGAAGTGCTCTTCAGGCTCTACGCGGGTCGCGTGTGTGCGTCCGATTTGGAGCCATCCTTCGATCCGCTGCTGCAAGCTCTCGCGGAGAGGCTGCATGCTCACGTGATCCGGGGCTGATGACGCGGTTGTTGAGCGGTCGCGGCTCACGCTATCGTGACGCATGACCTCACATCCCGACGGCCTGCCCATTCCCCGCCGCTACTGGGCCATCGTCGCGATCCTGCTGGGCATGATGATGTCGGTGCTGGATAGCACGATCGCGAACGTCGCGCTGCCCTCGATCGCGCGCGATTTCGACGCGAGCAACGCCGCCTCGATCTGGGTCATCAATGCCTATCAAGTCGTCGTGCTCGTCGCGCTGCTGCCGCTCTCGTCGCTCGGGGAGATCGTCGGCTATCGACGCATCATGCAAGGTGGGCTCGTCGTGTTCACGCTGGCCTCGGTGGCGTGCGCGCTGTCGAGCTCACTCGTGATGCTGAGTAGTGCGCGAGTGCTGCAAGGTCTCGGCGCGGCCGGGATGATGGGCGTGAATGCGGCGCTCGTGCGCTTCACGTATCCGCAGGCCATGCTTGGACGTGCGCTCGGGATCAATGCGCTCGTCGTTGCGGTCTCGGCGGCCATAGGGCCGACGATCGCGGCGGCGATCCTTGCCGTCGGTCAGTGGCGCTGGCTGTTCGCGATCAATATACCGATAGGCGTGCTGGCGCTCGCGATCGGCAGCCTGGCGCTGCCGGACAACGAGCCGCATCCACGCCGGCTCAATCACGTCGGCGTGGCGTTGTATGTCGGCACATTTGGGCTCTTGACCATCGGCCTGCAGTCGTTCGCGCATCGAGAAGCCATGGCGATTGCCGCCGCGCAGGTTGCCGGCGCAGCGGTGCTTGCCGTGCTACTCGTGCGGCATGAGCTCGGTCGTCGCGCGCCGTTGCTTCCCTTCGATCTGCTGCGCATCCGGCTGTTCTCGCTTTCCGTCGCCACGTCCGTCTGCTCCTTCATCGCGCAGATGGCGGCGCTCGTCGCGCTACCGTTCGAAATTCAGCGGCTGGGGCGTACCGCCGTCGAGACCGGGCTGCTGATGACGCCATGGCCCGTCGGCGTTGCATTGGCGGCACCCATCGCGGGTCGGCTGGCGGACCGCTATCCCGCCGGGATTCTCGGGGGCATCGGCCTCTTGATGCTGTCTGCGGGGCTCGCGCTGCTCGCGTTCTTCCCGCAAGGCGGTGATGCGGTCGACCTCATCTGGCGCATGACACTCTGCGGTCTCGGCTTTGGCTTCTTCCAGTCACCGAACAATCGCGCGATCGTCGCGACCGCGCCGCGTTCGCGCGCGGGTGCCGCGGGCGGCATGCTGAGCACCGCGCGACTGCTCGGCCAGACGGTCGGCGCCGCAGGCGTGGCGCTCTTCTTCGGCGTGTCTCCTCAGAAGGGCTCGAACCTCGCGCTCAGCGTCGCAGCGGGCGTTGCGCTCATTGCCGCGGTGGTCAGCATGCTCCGCCTGCACGGCGGCGCTGGGCCCACGGCGATGCCGACGGAGTCGTCGCCGGCTGAAGCTCCGTAGCGGCGACGCGTGCAGATCTGATGGCGCGGCCTGCTCAGTGGCCGCCCTCCGTGTGCACGCCCGCATCGCGAAGCGCCTCGGCAAGCTCCGCTTCGATGCGCGCCGCGTCGCTGCGCTTGATGCGCTGGAGGTGCAGCGTCGGACCGGTGAGCACCTCGATGCCGCGCTTCAGCACGCAGCCGGCCGCGCGAATGCCCGCTTTGTGCTGATCGAAGCGTTGCGAGGGCGTGTACTGAGTCATGCCCACGTACACGCCGTGCGCGTCGCCCCGACGGTCGGCGTAATCCAGCAGGATGAGGTAGATGTTGTAGCGGCCTTTGCCCGTTGCAGTGAATCGCGCGGCGACTTCGTAAGCCGTCGGCAGCCAGCTGACGTACCGCATCGGCAGCCAATCGGGGATCGTGGGGGCCGCCGCGCGCCACAGCGCGTCGAGCGCGCTTTCGATGCGTGCCGGATACGCACCGCGCATCCACTGCTCGTGAATGCAATGCGCACCGAGGACGCCGTCGGCGTGAGCGAGTGCGTGATCGAATCGCGCGGCGAGCTCCGAATCCGCAAGCGTTCGCAGTGGCCGCGAACCGGGCCGGTCCTGCGCACGGTCAGCGGTTCCGTTGGGGGCGCGGCGCATGCTTGGCATCAATGTCTCCGTCGGTGATTCCGGTGGGCCCGCGAGGGCACGTCAACTTCGAGTCATTCGGCGCGAGCTTTGGATGTTGGTGAGGGCAGGAGCGCGTACCCGCACAGAGTAGCGCGAGCGGAGCAGACGGACTCATGTGCCTTGACAGACATATGCTCCGATAGGAATATATCGCGCATGGAATCCGCGTTCGCGATCATTGCCGAGCCGAGTCGGCGCGCCATTCTGAGCCTGCTCGCCAGCGCGGAGCGCTCCGTCGGCGACCTCGAGCAGGCGCTGCGGCTCCCCCAGCCCTCCGTGTCCAAGCACCTGCGCGTGTTGCGCGAGGCCGGCCTCGTCGAGTCGCGCGTCGATGGGCAGCGTCGGCTGTATCGGATTCGGCCGGAGCCGCTCATGGAAGTGGAAGCGTGGCTCGCGCCGTTCCGCCGCTACTGGTCGGTCCAGGTCGATGCGCTCGAGCGCCATCTGGATCGCATGAATCCACCACCCCCACGTCGAAAGGCAAAGAAACGATGAGCAGCCGCGAGAAGTACGAGCCGGGCCCGGCCACGGGCGCCGAGATTCGCAAGGATGGAGAGAACTGGACGCTCGTGCTCGCGCGCGAGCTGCGCCACCCGCCCGCGAAAGTCTGGGAGGCGCTCACCGATCCCGCGCAGCTGCGCGAGTGGGCGCCGTTCGACGCGAGCCGCAGCCTGGCCGCGGTCGGCCCGGTGACGCTCACGACGGTCGGGGCGCCGACGCCGATGGTGTCCGAGACGCGCGTGACGCGCGCCGAGGCTCCGAGGCTGCTCGAATACAAATGGGGCGACGGCGACATGCGCTGGCAGCTCGAGCCGCTCGGCTCCGGCACGCGCCTCACGCTCTGGCACAGTATCGATCGGCGCTACATCGCGATGGGTGCGGCCGGATGGCACCTCTGCATCGATGTGCTCGATCGCTTCGTCGGCGGCGAGCCGATCGGACGAATCGTGGGCCCCGACGCGATGAGCTTCGGAGGCTGGCAACGATTGCACGCCGAGTACGCGCAACAATTCGGTGTCGAAATGCCGAGTTGGGGCTGAGCGCATGCCCGCGAAGAAGAAGGGCCTTCCCGCCTCGGGCGAGGCCGCTTCACGGCTGATCGACGCGCGCATCGAGGAGCTGAGCGACTGGCGCGGCAAGATGCTGGCCCGCCTGCGCGCGCTCATCGGGCAGGCCGATCCCGCTGTCGTCGAGGAATGGAAGTGGGGCGTTCCCGTGTGGTCTCACGCGGGAATCCTCTGCACGGGCGAGACGTACAAGAATCACGTGAAGCTCACTTTCGCGAAAGGCGCCAAGCTGAAGGATCCTGCGCGCCTCTTCAATTCCAGCCTGGAGGGCAACGTGCGGCGCGCGATCGATTTCCATGAAGGGGACGACATCGACGCCAACGCGTTCAAGGCGCTCATCCGCGCCGCCGTGCCCTGAACGAGTCCTGAGCCGGCGTGCGCTCTTCCGCGGCACCTCCTCGGCGGAAACCCCCCTGGCTCACGGACGGGGTTTGTTGAGCATTGATCTCGTCGATCACGGGAAGCTCGGCGGGCCGGCAGCGCGGAGAGCGTCAACCGGCTGCGGCCTGCCTTGACCGAGACCCGATCGCTGTCGGTACTCACAGTGACGTCCGCCAGTGAGTCGAAGCGCGAGGGGTGCGGGACTTCCCGATTCACGAACACGAGCGCTCGATGGAACCCGGCTCGCCGCGTGGGTGAAGAAGGCGAGCCGCTAGCCGCGCGAGCGGCTCCGGCTCGCGCGGTG
>DASZSS010000194.1:0-6029 GCA_035548535.1 Steroidobacteraceae bacterium | reverse complement strand
CGGCAAGGACTCGTCGCTCAAGACGTGGCAAGGTGAGCAGTGGAAGCTCGGCGGCGGCACGACCTGGGGCTGGTACTCCTACGATCCGAAGCTGAATCTCGTCTACTACGGCAGCGGCAACCCCGGAACGTGGAATCCCTCGCAGCGCAAGGGTGACAACAAGTGGTCGATGACCATCTTCGCGCGCGACCTCGATACCGGCGTTGCGAAGTGGGTCTACCAGATGACCCCGCACGACGAGTGGGACTTCGACGGCGTGAACGAAGTGCCGCTGGTCGACCTGACGATCAAGGGCAAGAAGGTGCCCGCGCTCGTGCACTTCGACCGCAACGGCATCGGCTACACGTTGAATCGCCAGACCGGTGAGCTGCTCGTCGCGCAGAAGTACGACCCGGTGGTGAACTGGACGTCGGGCGTCGACATGAAGACGGGCCGTCCGATGGTCGTGCGGCAGTACTCGACCGATGCAGCGGGTCCGGACGTCAACGTGAAGGACATCTGCCCGGCCGCGCTCGGCTCGAAGGACCAGCAGCCCTCGAGCTTCGACCGCAAGTCCGGCTACTTCATGGTGCCGACGAACCACGTGTGCATGACGTACGAGCCGTTCCAGGTGGAGTACACCGCGGGTCAGCCGTATGTCGGCGCGACTCTCACGATGTTCCCGGCGCCGAATAGCCACGGTGGCATGGGTAACTTCATCGCGTGGGATCCGGTGGCGGGCAAGATCGTATGGTCGAAGCCGGAGCGCTTCTCCGTATGGTCCGGCGCGCTGACGACCGCGGGCGACCTCGTGTTCTACGGCACGCTCGAAGGCTACATCAAGGCGGTGAGCCCGAAGGACGGCAGGGAGCTCTGGAAGTTCAAGACACCCTCGGGAATCATCGGCAACGTGTTCACGTATCAGTACGCTGGCAAGCAGTACGTCGGCGTGTACTCGGGCATCGGCGGTTGGGCCGGCATCGGCATGGCCGCGGGCCTGACGGAAGCCACGGCAGGTCTCGGCGCCGTGGGCGGCTATAAGGATCTCGCCAAGTACACGACACTGGGCGGATCGCTGTTCGTCTTCTCGCTCCCCGACAGCGGAACGGCGGCGACGGCAATGCGCTGAGCGCGGGCACTACGCGACTGCCTACGACAGCGTGCGGAGCGCTACCTCGACGGGGTAGCGCTCCGCCCTTGGCAAAAAGTCGGAACCATCACCTGAGCCACCCGTCCATTCAGGACCGGCTCCTTTTTTGAGAGAACCCCCGGACGATGAAATACCGCAATACTCTCGCTCTAGTTACGTCTGCGCTTCTTGCGACCGCGGTCTCCGCGGCCGCCGTGGACCAGACCACGAAGCCACCGCAGACCGCGGCGGCGTCGGCGCAGCCGGCGGCACCATCGCCCGCGGGCGCGGCGAGCCCATCCTCGGCCAGCGACGCGCAGATCGCCGAGCTGTCGAAGCCTTCGGGCGGTCCCAATGGTGGGCTCTACACCGTGAAGGACGGCAACAAGGTCGATCCGAAAACGCTTGCGGGATGGAAGACCTGGCGCGCGCTAGCGTGCGAGCGATGCCATGGCGCCGAGCAGGAAGGGCTCGTGGGCCCACCGCTCGTCGTCTCGCTGCATCGGCTGACGAAAGAAGAATTCCACAAGACCATCACCGACGGACGGCCCGAGAAGGGAATGCCGCCGTTCAGCGCAAGCAAGATGGTGATGGACAATTGGGAGGGCCTGTACGCTTACCTGAAAGGCCGCGCTGATGGTCAGATCAAGCCCGGACATCTCTACCCGCTCGACAGCGGCAAGAAGTAGCCGCGACCCTTCACGGCGTTTCGTTGGCGCGCAGCACGGGCGCGCGTCCGCGCTGATCGTGGGGGTACTACTCGCGAGCGCTCTCGGTACGGTTGCGAGCGCGCAGAACAGCGCGGCACCTGCGAACACTTCGCCGTCCAGCACTACACGCTCTGCAGGTGTGCCAGCGGGCGACACCCTGCGTGTCTGTGCGGACCCGAACAATATGCCGAACTCCGACAAGAACGGAGCCGGCTATGAGAACAAGCTTGCAGAAGCCCTGGCCAGAGACCTCGGCAAGAAGGTGGCGTACACGTTCTTTCCACAGCGCATGGGCTTCGTGCGCAATACGCTCAACGGCCGCATCGAGCCTACCGGCGAGTTCAAGTGCGACATCATTATCGGCGTACCGAAGGGCTACGAGCTCACTGCCACGACACAGCCGTACATGCACTCGACTTACGCGCTCGTCGTGCCGGGGCGCGTGCAGCTCGGCCACCTCGAAACGCCGGACGATTTGCTGAAGCTGCCGAAGGACCGGCTCGCGAAATTGCGCTTCGGCATCTTCGCGCGCACACCGGCCACCGACTGGCTGCTGCGTAACGGCCTCATCAACCAGGCCGCCCTGTATGCGCCGCAGAGCGCGGACCCCGACGAGCACCCCGCGAGCATCGTCGAGCGCGATTTGGAGAAAGGCACCATCGACGTCGCGATCGTGTGGGGTCCGGTGGCAGGGTTCCTCGCGGACCATCATCAGGGCTCGGGGCCGTGGCAGGTCGTGCCGTTCAAGCCCGATCCGCAGATTCGCTTCGACTACGAGATCGCGATGGGCGTGCGCTTCGCCGACAAGGAGTGGAAGAACACGCTCGACCAATGGATCAGCAGCCATAAGCCGGAAATCGAACAGATCCTCGTGAGCTACCGGATCCCGCTGCTCGAGACGACGACGACCGCCGCCCGCTGACCGCGCCTTCCCTGAACGACGCCCATCCAGCTTCGTTCGACTCGCGTACTGTATGAGAGCCCGCAAGTCAGGCTCTCCCTTCCGAGCCAGAGCATTTCGGAAGGAGTGGCGTATTCTCTCCGCATCCCCGCGAAGAGCCTTCCCATGGACGTTCTCGACTCGTTTCATCCCGCCGTCGCCGCCTGGTTCAGGCGCGCATTCGAGGCGCCCACGCCGGCGCAGGTCGAAGCGTGGCCGGCCATTCACGCGCAACGGAACGTGCTCATCGCCGCGCCGACCGGCTCGGGCAAGACGTTCGCCGCGTTCCTCGCGGCCATCGATGCGCTCGTCCGCGCCGGTCTCGAGGGCGCGCTGAAGGATGAGACGCACATCGTCTACGTCTCGCCGTTGAAGGCGCTGTCGAACGACATCAACCGCAATCTCGCGGCGCCCCTCGCGGGCATCGCGGCGGAGCTGAAGGCGCTCGGATTGCCCGAGCTCGACATTCGCACGTTCGTGCGCACCGGCGACACGACCCAGTCCGAGCGCGCCGCCATGGCGAGGCGGCCGCCGCACATCGTCGTCACCACGCCGGAGTCGCTGTACATCCTGCTCGGCTCGGAGTCGGGCCGGAAGATGCTCGCGACGACGCGCACGGTGATCGTCGATGAGATTCACGCGGTGGCGGGCACCAAGCGCGGCGCGCATCTCGCGCTCTCGCTCGAACGTCTCGAAGCGCTCGTCTCGCAGCCGCTCACCCGCGTGGGTCTGTCCGCGACCCAGAAGCCCATCGACGAAGTGGCGCGCTTCCTCGTCGGCACCGCGGCGCGCGGTCCGTGCACGATCATCGACAGCGGTCACGTGCGCCATCGCGACCTCGCCATCGAGGTGCCCGGCGCGCCGCTCGAAGCGGTGATGTCGACCGAGGTCTGGGACCAGGTCTACGACCGGCTCGCCGAGCTCATCAACGAGCACCGCACGACGCTCGTTTTCGTCAACACGCGCCGGCTCGCGGAACGCGTTGCGCGCCATCTCTCCGAGCGCCTCGGCAAGGAGCACGTGACGTCGCATCACGGCAGCCTCGCGAAGGAGCTGCGGCTCGAGGCCGAGCAGCGGCTGAAACGGGGCGAGCTGAAAGTGCTCATCGCGACGGCATCGCTCGAGCTGGGCATCGACATCGGCGATGTCGATCTCGTCTGTCAGATCAGCTCGCCGCGCTCGATCAACGCGTTCCTGCAGCGCGTGGGACGCTCGGGTCACGCGGTCGGCGGCACGCCGAAAGGGCGCCTGTTCCCGCTGTCGCGCGACGATCTCGTCGAGTCGACGGCGCTGCTCGATGCGGTGCGACGCGCCGAGCTCGATCGGCTGCGCGTGCCGGAGAATCAGCTCGACGTGCTCTCGCAACAGATCACGGCGGAAGTCGCCGCGCGCGAGTGGACGGCGGACGAGCTGTACGCCGTGTTCACCCGCGCCTATCCGTACCGCAATCTCAGCCGCAAGGAATTCGACGAGATCGTCAAGATGCTGGCCGACGGCATCAGCACGCGGCGCGGGCGCACCGGCGCGCTCATTCACTACGATGCGGTGAATCGCGTGCTGCGGCCGCGCAAGGGCGCGCGCCTGACGGCGCTCACCTCCGGCGGGGCGATCCCCGATACGGCGGACTACAAGGTGCTGCTCGAGCCCGCGGGTCAGGTCGTTGGCTCGGTGCACGAGGATTTCGCCGTCGAAAGCATGGCCGGCGATATCTTCCAGCTCGGCAACACCTCCTATCAGGTCTTGCGCGTCGAGCGCGGCACGATGCGCGTGCAGGACGCGCACGGCGCGCCGCCGAGCATTCCGTTTTGGCTGGGCGAGGCGCCGGGCCGCACGGACGAGCTGTCGGCGTCCGTCTCGCGTCTGCGCAAGGAATTCGACACGCGTCTCGATCAGGGTCGCGAATCCACGCTCGAGTGGGCCATGAGCGAGCTCGGGATCGGCGAAGGCGCCGCGCGCCAGCTCGTCGACTATCTCGCCGCCGCGCGCGGCGCGCTCGGCACGCTTCCCACGCAGGACACGGTGGTTTTCGAGCGCTTCTTCGATGAGGCGGGCGGCATGCAGCTCGTGATCCACTCGCCCTTTGGCAGCCGGATCAATCGAGCGTGGGGTCTCGCGCTTCGGAAGCGGTTCTGCCGCAAGTTCAATTTCGAGCTGCAGGCGGCGGCCACTGAAGACTGCCTGATCCTGTCGCTGACGACCGCGCACAGCTTCGATCTGGCGGACGTGGCGCACTATCTGCATTCGAACACCGCGCGTCACATCCTCGTGCAAGCGCTCTGCGCGGCGCCGATGTTCGGCGTGCGGTGGCGCTGGAACGCGTCGATCTCGCTGGCGCTGCCGCGCTTTCGCGGCGGCAAGCGCATTCCGCCGCAGATCGCGCGCATGAACGCCGAGGACTTGCTGGCATCCGTGTTTCCGGATCAGGTGGCGTGCGCCGAGAACTTGCCGGGGGAGATCGAGATTCCGGATCACCCGCTCGTGCGCCAGACCCTTCGCGACTGTCTCGAGGATGCGATGGACATCGAGGGCTTCGATCGTCTCCTGCATCGGCTCGAAGCCAACGAGATTCGCGTGCTCGCGCGCGACCTCACCGAGCCCTCGCCGCTCGCGCTCGAGGTGCTGTCGGCGCGACCGTATGCGTTCCTCGACGATGCGCCGCTCGAAGAGCGGCGGACGCAGGCGGTGATGAGCCGCCGCTGGCTCGATCCGGAATCGGCCTCCGATATCGGCAAGCTCGACGCCGACGCCATCGCCCGCGTGCGCAGCGAAGCCTGGCCGGATTCGAGCAGCGCGGATGAATTGCACGATGCGCTCATGTGGCTCGGCTATCTGACGGAGGACGAGGCGCGGCGCAATGCGGAGTGGCCGCCACTGCTCGCAGAGCTGGCGGCGCAGCGGCGCGCAACGCGCGTCGACGATCGCCTGTGGATCGCGGCGGAGCGCCGCCCGCATCTCGATGCAGTGTTTCCCACCGCGCGGTTCGCGCCGGACGTGGCGGTTCCCATCGAATATCAGAGGACGTGGGCGGCCGAAGAAGCGCTCGTCGAGCTCGTCCGCGGGCGCCTGGAAGGCTCCGGGCCGGTCACGGCGGCCGCGCTCGCCGACTCGTTGGGCGTGTCGCATTCGCAAGTCGACATCGCCTTGATGGCGCTGCAAGCCGAAGGCTTCGCCATGCGTGGGCGCTTCACGCCCGGGGCTCTGGACGAGGAGTGGTGCGATCGCCGTCTGCTCGCGCGCATCCACCGCTACACCGTGAAGCGCTTGCGCGCGG
>DASZSS010000193.1:0-5677 GCA_035548535.1 Steroidobacteraceae bacterium | reverse complement strand
CCGGAGGCTTGCTTCAGGCACTTCTCCAGCTCGTCGAGATCGCTGTTGGCATAGCGGAAGCGCTGCGCTTTGCAGAGCCGGATGCCGTCGATGATGCTCGCGTGATTGAGCGCATCCGAGATGACGGCGTCGCGCTCATCGAGCAGCGTCTCGAAGAGGCCGCCGTTCGCATCGAAGCAGGACGAGTAGAGGATCGTGTCCTCCATCCCGAGGAAGCGGCTCAACTGTTCCTCGAGCTGCTTGTGCACCGTCTGCGTGCCGCAGATGAAGCGCACCGAGGCCATGCCATACCCGAAACGATCGAGCGCGCGGTGAGCGGCTTCACGGATTGCGGGATGATTGGCGAGGCCGAGATAGTTGTTGGCGCAGAGATTGATGACCTCGCGGTCGCCGGTGCGCACGAGCCCGCCCTGGGGCGTGCTGAGGACCCGCTCGCTCTTGTACAGGCCCTGTTCGCGAAGCGCGGCGAGGTCCGCCGTGAGACGATCCAGAACGGAGGATTTCATCCGTTGAATTATACTCGCCGGTAGGAAAGGCGAGTGCCTTTTGGGAGTTGGCTTGAGCACTGTCGATCACAAGGCGACCCGCCTCTTCATCGTGCTGTCCGGCTTCTTTCTCACGAACGCGCTCATGGGCGAGTTCGTCGGCGTGAAGATCTTCTCGCTCGAAGCCACGCTCGGCTCGCCGCCGGTGCACTGGAGCCTGTTCGGTATCCAAGGCACGCTCACGTTCACGGCAGGGGTGCTGCTCTGGCCGTTCGTGTTCATCCTCACGGACACGATCAATGAATACTTCGGAGTGCGCGGGGTTCGGTTCATCTCCTGGGTGGCGGTCCTGTTCATCGCCTATGCGTTCCTGACCGCTTATGTCGCGATCGCGCTCGCGCCTGCCGACTTCTGGATCAGCTCCTACGCCGCGCTCGGCGTACCGGACGTGCAGACGGCCTACGCCCAGATCTTCGGGCAGGGTCTGTGGACCATCGCCGGCTCGATCGTCGCATTCCTGCTCGGCCAGCTCGTCGACGTGGTCATCTTCCACCGCATCCGACGCGTCACCGGCGAGCGGTACGTCTGGCTGCGTGCCACGGCGTCCACGGCCGTGTCTCAGGTAATCGACAGCTTCGTCGTGCTCTACATCGCGTTCGTCATCGGGCCGCAGCACTGGCCGGCCTCGCAATGGCTCGCGGTGGGAACCGTGAACTACCTCTACAAGATGGGCGCCGCCGTGGTGCTCATTCCGCTGCTCTATTTCATGCGCAAGCTCATCGAAGGCTATCTCGGACCCGCCACCGCGCAAGCCATGCGCGAAGACGCAGCCCGATGAGCCTTACAATAGAATCCATATGAATTCACCTCCCTTTGTGGTTGCCGATGGCGCCGCGCTCGACACTGCTGTCGGTGCGGCAATCAACCGGCTCTATCTCGCGCCGGAAACAGGGGTCGTTCGCACGCTGGCAGATCGCGCGCGGCTCGCGCCGGACCGGCGCGAAGCCGTGCAGAACCGCGCGCTCGCGCTCGTTAACGCGGTTCGCTCGGCCAAGCCCGCCGGCAGCGGGCTCGACGCGTTCCTGCGCGAGTACCACCTCGGCTCGCGCGAGGGCGTGATCCTGATGTGCCTCGCCGAAGCGCTGCTGCGCATTCCCGATGCGGAGACGGCGGATCGGCTCATCGCCGACAAGATTCCCGCAGGTGATTGGGAAGAGCATCTCGGCGACAGCGACTCGCTGTTCGTGAACGCGTCGACGTGGGGACTGATGCTCACCGGCCGCATCGTCGATGTGGACCGTGCGGAGCTGGGCTCGGTGCGCTCCTGGTTCTCGCGATTGACGAGCCGCATCGGGGAGCCCCTCGCGCGCGCGGCGCTCCGGCAGGCGATGCGCATTCTCGGGCATCAGTTCGTCATGGGGCGCACCATCGAGGAAGCGCTCGAGCGCACGCACGGCTCGCGGGAACGCGTGTATCGATATTCATTCGACATGCTCGGCGAGTCCGCGCTGACCGCGGCGGACGCGGAACGCTACTACGAGAAGTATCGGGCCGCGATCATCGCCGTGGGCCAGGACGCACAGCCCAACGCGGACATCGTCGCGCGCCATTCCATTTCCGTGAAGCTGTCGGCACTGCACCCGCGCTACGAGCTCGCGCAGCGGCAGCGCGTCATGAACGAGCTCGGACCACGGCTGCACGCGCTCGTGAAGCTCGCGCGGGAGTCCGGCATCGGCATCACGGTGGATGCGGAAGAGGCGGATCGGCTCGAGCTGTCGCTGCTGCTGATCGACTCGGTTCTCGCCAGCGATGTGCTCGACGGGTACGGCGGCTTCGGCCTCGCCGTGCAGGCGTATCAACGGCGCGCGTACAACGTGCTCGAATGGCTCGCGTCGCGGGCGCGTTCTCTCAATCGCAAGATCACCGTGCGGCTCGTCAAGGGCGCGTACTGGGACAGCGAAATCAAGCGCGCGCAGGAGCGGGGGCTCGAGAGCTATCCGACGTTCACGCGCAAGCCGAACACCGATGTGTCGTACCTTGCCTGCGCGCGCCTGCTCGCCGGCATGACGGACGTGATCTACCCGCAGTTTGCCACCCACAACGCGCACACCGTTGCCTATGTCGCCGAGGTGTTCGGCAACCAAGCGGGTACGTTCGAATACCAGCGGCTGCACGGCATGGGGGAAGAGCTGTACACGCAGGTGATCGGGCCGGAGCAGGGTGGCCACGCGTGTCGTGTGTACGCCCCCGTGGGCCCGCACGAGGACTTGCTCCCGTATCTCGTGCGTCGCTTGCTGGAGAACGGTGCGAACACCTCCTTCGTCAATCGCATCGTCGATGCGCGGCTGCCGGCGGAAGCGGTGGTGATGGATCCCGTTGCGCAGGTGGACGGCTATCAGGAAATTCCTCACCCGCGCATCGTCGATCCCGCCCGTCTCTATGGCGCGGATCGCACGAACTCGCGCGGCGTCAACATGGCGGACGGCGCCGAGCTGCGTGCGCTCAAGCAGGAATGCGAGAAGGCGGCCGCCCAGCGCTGGCACGCGGCGCCGCTGATCGATGGCAAGGCGATCACGGGTGAGCCTGTCCCCATCGTGAGTCCCGCGAATGAAAGCCATGTCGTGGGGACCGTGGTGCAGGCGTCGGCCGAGGACGCCGAGCGAGCGCTGGCGAGCGCCCAGGTTGCGCAGCCCGCTTGGGATGCCATCCACGCGGCGCAGCGCGCGGCGATCCTGATGCGCGCGGCGGATGCCTTCGAAGCCCATCGCGGCGATTTCATCGCGCGCTGCACGCTCGAAGCGGGCAAGACGCTCAACGACGGCATCGCTGAAGTCCGCGAGGCCGTGGATTTCCTGCGTTACTACGCCGTCCAGGCGCGCACCGAGTTCGGCGAGGAGAAGGTGCTCGTCGGTCCAACGGGCGAGCGCAACTCGCTACGCCTGCGCGGCAAGGGTGTATTCGTCTGCATCAGTCCGTGGAATTTTCCGCTCGCGATCTTCACCGGACAGGTCGCCGCGGCGCTGGCCGCTGGCAACGCCGTCATCGCGAAGCCGGCAGAACAAACGCCGCTCACGGCAGCGTTGGCGGTAGAGCTGCTGCATGAAGCGGGGGTTCCTCCGCAAGTCCTGCAGTTCCTGCCCGGCGAGGGCGGTACGGTCGGTGCGGCGCTTACGCGCGATCCGCGCGTCGCCGGCGTCGCATTTACTGGCTCGACCGATACGGCGCGCCTCATCGAGCGGAGCCTCGCCGCGCGCAATGCCGGCATTGCCACGCTCATCGCGGAGACCGGTGGGCTGAACGCGATGATCGTCGACAGCTCTGCGCTCCCGGAGCAGGTCGTGCTGGATGCGGTGGCCTCAGGCTTCAATAGCGCCGGCCAGCGCTGCTCGGCCTTGCGCGTGCTGCTGCTCCAGAACGAGATCGCGCCGCGCGTGCTCGAGCTGCTCGCCGGCTATATGGACGAGCTACGGATCGGCGATCCGGCGTTGCTGGCGACCGACGTCGGACCGGTGATCGATCGCGATGCTCTGAACATGCTTCAGCAGCACGCGGAGCGGATCACCGCAGGCGCCTGGCACCACCGCCTGAAGTTGCCGCCCGACACGCGCAATGGGCGCTTTTTCGCTCCGCTACTGGTCGAGCTGCCGAGCTTGAGCGCGCTTGAACGCGAGGTCTTCGGGCCCATCGTGCATGTCGTGCGGTATCGTGCGGCGGACCTCGACAAGGTGGTCGATGCGGTGAACGCGTTGGGCTACGGCCTGACGCTCGGCGTGCATACGCGCATCGACGCCACGGCGCAGCGCATTGCCGCGCGCGCCCGCGTCGGCAATGTCTACGTCAACCGCAACATGATTGGCGCCGTCGTGGGGGTGCAGCCGTTCGGCGGCATGGGGCTCTCGGGCACGGGCCCGAAGGCCGGCGGTCCGCACTATCTGCATCGCTTCGGTACGGAGCAGACGATTACCATCAACACCGCCGCGGTCGGCGGCAACGCGAGCCTGCTGTCGCTCGCCGGGGATTGAGTCCTCATGGCGCTGAGCGTCTTCGACATCTTCAAGATCGGCATCGGCCCGTCGAGCTCGCACACGATGGGTCCGATGCGCGCCGCGCGGGAGTTCGCTCTCGGCTTGCAGCGCGACGGCCTCCTTTCCGCCACGCAGGAAATCACGGTCAGGCTGTACGGCTCGCTCGCGCTGACCGGCGCCGGGCACGGCACCGATCGCGCCATTCTGCTCGGGCTCGAAGGTGCGCAGCCGGAGACGGTCGACCCGGATAGCATCGAGCCCACGGTCCAACGCATTCGCGCCACCGCACGGCTCAACGTGCTCGGCCAGCACGAGACCGCGTTCGACGAGCCCATGCAGCTACTCTTCATGCGCTCGGAGCGCCTGCCGGGCCACTCGAACGGCATGCGCTTCAGCGCGCTCGGCGCGGATCGCAAGGTGCTGCGGGAGGAGAGCTACTACTCGATCGGCGGCGGCTTCATCGCGCGCGAAGGCGAGACGCAGGCGAGCGAGAACGACCGCGCCGCGCCGCCACACCCGTTCAACTCGGCCGCCGAGTTGCTCACGAGATGTCGTGAGCACGGCCTCGAGATCTTCGAGCTCATGTGGGCGAACGAGCGTGCCTGGCGCTCCGACGAGGAGATCCGCGCCGGGCTGCTCCGCATCTGGCAGGTGATGCAGGGCTGCGTGGCGCGAGGTTTTGGGCAAACGGGCGTGCTCCCCGGTGTGCTGAAGGTACGGCGGCGCGCACCGAAGCTCTACCGCGTGCTCACCGAGAGCAGCGGCGGCAATCCACTCGAAGTCATGGATTGGGTAAACGCGTGGGCGCTCGCGGTGAACGAGGAGAACGCCGCGGGCGGGCGCGTCGTCACCGCACCGACTAATGGTGCGGCCGGCATCGTGCCCGCGGTGATGCACTACTACGAGCGCTTTCACCCGGGGGCGAACGAGGAGGGCACCCTTCGCTTTCTGCTGACCGCGGGCGCGATCGCGATGCTCTACAAGAAGAACGCGTCGATCTCCGGGGCGGAGATGGGCTGCCAGGGGGAAGTCGGCGTCGCCTGCTCGATGGCGGCCGCGGGCCTCGTCGCCGCACTCCACGGCACCAACGAGCAGGTCGAGAACGCCGCGGAAATCGGCATGGAGCACAACCTCGGGCTCACCTGCGATCCGGTCGCGGGGCTCGTG
>DASZSS010000192.1:0-6365 GCA_035548535.1 Steroidobacteraceae bacterium | reverse complement strand
CGCTGCCGAACGAGCGGAACGTCATCAACAACACGCGCATGCAGGTGATCGATGTCGAGCCGCGCAAGCGGAACATCCTCTACATCGAGGGCGAGCCGCGCTGGGAGTACAAGTTCATCCGGCGCGCGGCGGAGACCGATCCGTCGCTGCGCCTCGCGAGCCTCGTGCGCGCCACGCCGAACCGCTACTACCGTCAGGGCATCGAGAATGCGGCGGAGCTCGAGAAAGGCTTTCCGCAAACGGCGGAGGAGTTGTTCGCGTTCGACGCGGTCGTCATCGGCAGCTTCGAGGCGTCGGCGCTCAGCTCCGAGCAGCATCAGATTCTCAAGGATTTCGTGGATCGTCGCGGCGGCGGGCTACTGATGCTTGCTGGCCGCGATGGGTTGGCGGACGGTGGCTGGCAGCGCGTCCCGGTCGCGCAGACGTTCCCCGCGCGCCTCCCTGACGGCAACGCGAAGACCTTCTCGCTCACACCCGGCAAAGCGCGGCTGACGATCTACGGCGCGGAGTCGCCCATCACGCGCTTCGACGACGACCCGGCGAAGAACGCGAAAGCCTGGAACGAGCTGCCGCCCTTCGCGGACATGCAGACGCTCGGCTCACTGAAGCCGGGCGCCGTCGTTTTGCTCGAGTCGGTGAACGAGCAGAGTCACGCGACACAACCGTTGCTCGCCTGGCAGCACTATGGCCGCGGCACGACATACCTGCTCGGCACCGCAAGCACGTGGCGCTGGAAGATGCGTCTGCCTCACCAGGATCAGCGGCATTACATGTTCTGGCGCCAGCTCCTGCACGCCGTTGCCGCCGACGCGCCGCCACGCATGTCTCTGACCACCGTACGCAAGGTTTACGAAGACGAGCGACGCGTCATGGTGACCGCCGAGCTGCGCAACGAGCGCTTCGAGCCGGTGAACGACGCGGCGGTCCAGCTGACACTCACGTCCGACGAAGGCGCGACGAGCACGGTGCCGATGGTCGCCTCCGGCCAGGCCGATGGTCGTTACACCGCGACAGTGCAGGCCGACGCGCCCGGTTTGTATCGGCTGTCGATGAATGCGAAGAGCTGCGCGGGCTGCAAGCGCGGCGAGAAGGACCTCGGGAGCTTGCAGACGCATTTCCGCCGCGCCGATGGCGTGGTCGAGCACTTCGGCACGCAGCAGAACCGGCCGCTCCTGCAACGGATCGCGGATTCGACAGGCGGACGCTACTGGCGGCTCGACCAGCTCGACCAGATTCCGGACGCCATGCGTTACTCGAAAGCCGGTATCGTCGAGCGGCAGACGCTGGATCTATGGAATCTGCCGGCGCTGTTCCTTCTTCTGCTCGCCCTCAAAGGGGGCGATTGGCTGCTGCGGCTGAAGTGGAAGACGTTGTGAGATGAACCCCGTGCGTGCACTCCTGCTCACGTTGGCGCTGGCGACAATGTCGCCCGCGTATGCGGAGTTGCACGTGTTCGTGGCAAGTGGGCTCGGCGGCGAGCCGGAGTACGAACAACGCTTCCAGCAGCAAGCGCACGCTCTCGCGCAAGCCGCTGAGCGTGCGGGCGCGAAGCCGGAGAACATCGTGCTGCTCACCGGCGAGAGCGCGCGCCGCGAGCCGTTCCGGCGCGAGCTGACGCAGTTCGTGGAGAAGACGCAGAACGACGATCAGGCGGTGGTCGTGCTCATCGGCCACGGCAGCTTCGACGGCGAGGACTACCGCTTCAACGTGCCGGGCCCGGACGTGACCGGGCGCGAGATCGCCACGATTCTCGACAAGCTCACGGCGGCTCAGCAGCTCGTCGTGAACGCCACGAGCTCGAGCGGCGCCGTCCTCGAGCAGTGGAAGCGTCCGAACCGCATCGTGATCACGGCCACTAAAAGTGGTGGCGAGCGCAACGCGACGCGCTTCGCGCAGTTCTGGGTGGAGGCGCTGACCTCGCCCGACGCCGACCGTGACAAGAATGAGACGGTGACCGTCGAGGAAGCGTACGAGTATGCCGCGCGCCGTGTCGCTGATACCTTCAAGTCGGATGCGGCGCTCGCGACCGAGCACTCGCGCATCGAGGGCGGCGCGCCGGCGCGCTTCGTCCTCGCGCGTCTCGGCGAGAGCGCGGCGCTCCCGAACGATGAGGCGCTCGCGGCGATGATGAAGGAGCAATCGGGCATCGAGCAGCAGATCGACGCGCTCAAGGCTCGCAAGCCCTCGCTGCCCGCCGACCAGTACTACGATGAGCTGGAGAAAGTGCTGCTGACGCTGGCGCACCTCGACCGGCGCATCGACGAACGCAAGGCCACACTGCTGGGCACGCAAGCCCGAGAGATCGATGACCCGAAGACGCGCTAAGGCACCGATGCACGCAGGAGTGGACCGCGCGACGCGCTTCGTGGTCGCCTCGATGTGTGCGCTCTTCCTTGCGGTGGCACACACGACATCCGCGCAGGAGTTCGACTACGACCCGGCGCGCCCCGCCGCGCTTCGAGCCTGCGACGATCTCCGCAATCACGGCCGCACGCCCGACGCTCGCGCCTGCTACGAGCGCCTGCTGAGCTCATCGACTGACGACGCCACACAAGCCGAGGCCGCCTGGGCCATCGGCGATGTCCGCCGCGCCAACGACCTCTTCCGCGCCGTCGTTCAGGCCGAGGACAACGCCGTGCGCCCGAAGGTGCGGTGGGGTCGCCTCTATCTCGACACCCATCAATACGGCGAAGCGTCCGGCCTTTTCAGGGAAGCGCTCGACCTCGCGCCGGACGATGTGTACGCGAAGCTTGCGGTCGCGCGCCTCATGTCGGAAACCTTTGACGGCGACGCGCGCAGGCTCGTCGCGCAGATCATCGACAAGGGCGGCGACAAAGTGCTCGAAGCCCATCTGCTCGCGGCGCGCATGGACCTCGACGATGGCCACTACGGTGCCGCCGAACGCTCACTCCAGCGCGCCATCGCTCTCGCTGTCGAACAGAAGCAGCCGCCGCTCGAAGCGTACGAGCTGCTCGCCGCCCTCGACCTGCTGCGCGGCGACCGCGAGTCGAGACGCTGGATCGACAAGGCGCTCGCCTACAACCCCCACTACGGCGGCGTGTACGAAACGCTCGCGCACTACGAGGTCATGCGCCGACGCTACACCGAGGCGAACGACTGGCTGAAGCGCGCGGTCGAGGTGCAACCCGAGCGTTGGTCGGCGCAGGCCGAGCTCGGCGTGAACCTGCTGCGCCTCGGGGATATCGACGGCTCGCAGGCCGCGCTCCAGCGCGCGTACTCGGGCGATCCGTTCAGCGCGACCACGGTCAACACGCTGCGCGTGCTCGACAAGCTGAAGGACTTCGCCGTGGAGCGCGCGACCTCGCCCGACATCGTCATGCGCCTCGATCGCAAGGAGGCGGACGCGCTGCGCCCGTACGTCGAGAAGGTCGCGCGCGAGAGCATCACGACCTTCTCGCGCCGCTACTCGTTCACGCCGCAGCAGGCCGTCAACATCGAGATGTATCCGAATCATGATGACTTCGCCGTGCGCACGGCCGGCCTGCCCGGCATCGGCCTGCTCGGCGTCACGTTCGGCTATCTCGTCGCGATGGATAGCCCCTCCGGTCGCTCGACGGGCGACTTCCACTGGGGCAGCACGCTCTGGCACGAGATGGCGCACGTCTTCACGCTCTCCATCACCGACCATCGCGTCCCGCGCTGGCTGAGCGAAGGCATCTCGGTATTCGAAGAGTGGCGGACGGGCCCGACCCCGGGCATCGCCGTCTCGCCGCGCGCGCTCGACGTGTTCCACGACGGCAAGTTCCTGCCGGTCGCGACGCTCGATGAAGGCTTCATCCGCCCGGACTACCCGGATCAGGTGCAAGTGTCGTACATGCAGAGCGGGCTCACCTGTTACTTCATCGAGCAGCGCTGGGGATTCGACAAGCTCGTCGCCCTGCTCCGTCAGTTCACCAAGGAGACGACGACCGCGGCGGCGGTGGAGGCCACCTTCAAGATGTCGCCGTCGGACTTCGACAAGGAGCTCGCCAAGTTCCTGAACGAGCGCTTCGCGAAGTACCTCGCCGACCCGAAGGCGTGGCAACAAGCGATGCAGGCCGCGCATCAGGCGGCGGGCGAGTCGAAGTGGGCGGACGTGATCGAGCCGGCGCGTCGCGCCGTCGATCTCTTCCCCGACTACACGCTGAGCGGCAGCCCGTGGCTGCTGCTGGCCCGCGCGTACGACGAGACGGGCAAGCGCGCCGATGCGCTCGGCGCCCTGCAACGCTATCGCGAGTTGGGCGGCTGGGACCCGGATGCGCTGCGCAAGCTCGCCACCTGGCTGGATGAAGCGAAGCAGCCGCAGAAGTCTCTCGAAGTGCTCAACGCGCTGACGCTCATCGCCCCGCTCGACGCTTCCCTGCACGCGCAGCTCGGCGAGCGCTATAACGCGGACGGCAAAGCGGCGGATTCCCTGCGCGAGTACAAGGTGCTGCTCGCGCTCGATGCGCACGACAACGCGGCGGCGAATTTTGGCATCGCGCGTGCACTCAACTCACTGGGCGACCGCGCGCAGAGCCGGCGCTATGTGCTCCAGGCGCTGGAGACCGCGCCTCACTATCGGCCTGCGCAGGACCTATTGCTCGAAATCACCGGAAAGCCAACTCAATGAACGACGTAGTGCGAGAGACCCCCGGCAGCGACGACACGCGGCAGCTCGTCGGCCTGTTTCGCGATCGGCTCACGGCCATTCGCGAGCAGGTGCGACGGATCATTGTGGGACAGGACGAAGTGGTCGAGCACCTGCTGCTGACGATGCTCGTCGGCGGTCACTGTCTCATCACCGGCATGCCCGGGACCGCGAAGACGTTGCTCGTGCGCACGCTCGCGGACGCGCTCGGCCTCTCGTTCAAGCGCATTCAGTTCACGCCGGACCTCATGCCGACGGACGTCACCGGCACGGACATCATCGAGGAGGACCCGACCACCGGCCGCCGCCGCTGGACGTTCGTGCCGGGACCGCTGTTTGCGCACGTGCTCCTCGCAGATGAGATCAACCGCACACCGCCGAAGACGCAGGCCGCGCTGCTCGAGGCCATGCAGGAGCGCTCGGTCACCGTGCGCGGTAACACGCGCGCCATTGAGCCGCCGTTCTTCGTACTGGCGACGCAGAATCCCATCGAGCTCGAAGGTACGTATCCGCTGCCGGAAGCGCAGCTCGATCGGTTCCTGTTCAACATCCTCCTGGACTATCTGAGCGCCGAAGACGAGCGGCTGGTCGTCGAGCGCAACACGATGCAGATGGCGTTGCCGAAGGTCGAAGCGTGCACCGGCCCGGACGAGATCCTGAAGTTTCAGTGGCTCGTGCGGCAGGTGCCGGTCTCGGAAGCGATGCAGCGGCGGGCCGTCGACATGGTGCGCGCGACGCGGCCGAGCGAAGCCACGGCGCCCGACGCCGTAAAGCGCTACGTGCGCTTCGGCGCCAGCGTGCGCGCCACGCAATTCCTCACGCTCTCCGCGAAGGCACGCGCGCTGATGGAGGGCCGATATCACGTGGACGAAAGCGACCTGAAAGCGCTCGTGCTGCCGGTGCTCCGGCACCGAGTGCTCACCAACTACCAGGCCGAGTCCGACGGAGTCACGGTCGACCAGGTGCTCTCCGAGCTCGTGCGAGGTCTCGCGTGAAGGACGCGCCCGCTTCGCGGCTGCTGACGCCCGAGGTGCTGGCGGGGCTCGCCAATCTCGAGCTCGTCGCGCGCACCGCGGTTGAGGGCTTTCTCATCGGGCTGCATCGCTCGCCGCGATTCGGGTTCAGCCAGGAGTTCGCCGAGTTTCGCGCGTACGTGGAGGGCGACGATCCGCGCTTCGTCGACTGGAACGTCTTCGCGCGGACCGAGCGCACGTACATCCGTCGATACGAAGGCGAGACGAACACGCGGCTCTTCGTGTTGCTCGATGCGAGCGCCTCGATGGGGTATCGCTCGACGAGCAGCGTTTCGAAGCTGCAGTACGCAAAGTATCTCGCGGCCGCCCTGTCGTATCTCGCGTCGAAGCAGCACGATCCGGTCGGGCTCATCGTGTTCGACGACACCGTGCGTCACTACCGGCCGCCCTCGAGTCGCGCCGGGAGCCTGCACGGCGTTCTGCATGCGCTGGATTCGGCAACGCCCGGGCGGCGCACGGACATCGCGGGCTGCTTCCAGAAGTTTCGCGAGCACCTGAGCCGGCGCGGGCTCGTCGCGGTGATCTCCGATCTGTACTGCGATCCGGTGACGATGAGCCGGGCCGTGCAGCCGCTCGCGTACACGGGGCACGACATCATGTTTTTTCACGTGCTCGATCCCGCCGAGATCGAGCCGCAGTGGCGCGACTCGGTGCTGTTCGAGGACATGGAGTCCGGGCAGACGATGGAGGTGTCGCCGGAG
>DASZSS010000191.1:0-22956 GCA_035548535.1 Steroidobacteraceae bacterium | reverse complement strand
ACAGATTTACAGTCTGTTCCCGTTGACCGCTTGGGTACCCCACCGGGAAAAACGAGCCGCGTATTCTGATTTCGCACCCGAAGGGTGTCAATGCATCTTGGCGCGCGTTTTGCTAGGTCGGAGCGGTTTTTTCAGCTCGGCCGGGCGGGCACCGTTGGCCCCGCCGTGAGCGCCCGCGCGGAGCTAGCCGACCCCAGCGGTGAGCGCGCCAGCGGAACCCGCTCGGCGTGAGAGTCGACGCCCGGCCGGCGTACTCATGTCGACCCCAGCGGTGAGCGCACCAGCGGAATCCGCCTTTCCCTCTATACAAGAAGTCGCCGGCGTGGCGGTCGGCGCTCGACGCTCCCGGAGCGGCCTCCGGAGAGGCCTATATAAAGGAGCGGCGACCGCGGCCGGTGGCGACTCCCTGCACCGTCTCGATCGGAATCAGGCGCCAGCGTCCCATGGGCAAGTCGGGCGGAAGCTCGACCGGACCGTACCGGATGCGGATGAGACGGGCGACCTCGTGCCCGACCGCCTGCCACATCCGCCGCACCTCGCGATTGCGCCCTTCGCGCAGAACCACCTTGAACGTGGCGTCGGCGCCGGGCCCGGCCACGGTTTCGATCCGATCGAAGCGCGCCGGCCCGTCCTCGAGCAGCACGCCTTCGCGCAGCCGCCGCAGCGCCTCGGGCGTGGGCTTGCCGCGCACCGTCACCCGGTACTCGCGCTCGACCTCGCCGGAGGGATGCATCAAGCGATGCGCCAGCTCCCCGTCGGTCGTGAAGAGCAGCAGCCCGGAGGTGTTCACGTCGAGCCGACCAATGGAAATCCAGCGACCGGCCACCGTGGGCGGCAGGCTCTCGAATACCGTGCGCCGCCCCTGCGGATCGCTGCGCGTCGTCACTTCGTCCAGCGGCTTGTTATAGATGAGGAGCTGGTGCGGCGCCGCCCCGGCCGCAGGCACGGCGATGGGCTTGCCGTCCACCCGCACATCGTCCCCCGGCTCGGCGCGATCCCCGAGCTGCGCCGTGCGCCCGTTCACCGAGATGCGCCCGGCGCGAATCCAGTCCTCGATGGTGCGGCGCGACCCGAGCCCGGCCCCGGCCAGCAACTTCTGCAGCCGGGTCATGCGCCGCGCCTGCGATCCGAAAAGGCTCGCCGCGAGTCACTCCGAACAGCCACACCGGCCGCGCCGACGCAGCCCATACCGAATCCACACTTAGTCATGCCGCGATGATCTTAGCGCGCCGACCGCGCGAGGCTTCGCGGCGGCACGCGAAGCCCGTAGAGTAGCGGCCCCCCGACCGCCGTACAGCAGAGGGCGCTCATGATCTACGACAACATTCTCGCCACGATCGGCCGCACTCCCATCGTCAGGATCAACCGGCTCGCCCCGCCGAACGTCACGATGTATGTGAAGTGCGAGTTCTTCAATCCCGCGGCATCGGTCAAAGACCGTCTCGCCATCGCGATAATCGAAGACGCGGAGCGTCGCGGCACGCTGAAGCCGGGCCAGACGGTGGTCGAAGCGACCTCCGGCAACACCGGCATTGCGCTCGCCATGGTGTGCGCGGCCAAGGGCTATCCCTTCGTCGCGACGATGGCCGAGTCGTTCTCGGTGGAGCGGCGCAAGATCATGCGCATGCTCGGGGCGAAGGTGATCCTCACCCCGGCCGCCGAGCGCGGCACGGGCATGGTGCGCAAGGCCGAAGAGCTCGCGAAGAAGCACGGCTGGTTCCTCGCGCGGCAATTCGAGAACGAGGCGAACCCCGCGTACCACCGCCAGACCACCGGCCCCGAGATCCTGAGCGACTTCGCCGGCAAGCGGCTCGACTTCTTCGTCACCGGCTGGGGCACGGGCGGCACGCTCACCGGCGCGGGCGAGATGATCCGCAAGGCGCGGCCGGACACCCAGGTGATCGTGGCGGAGCCGGCGGCGGCGGCGCTCCTCTCGGGCAAGCCGTTCACGCCGCACAAGATCCAGGGCTGGACGCCGGACTTCGTGCCGGCCGTGCTGAACAGAGAGGTCGCCCACCGCATTCTGCAGGTGACCGATGCGGAGGCCATCGAGTCCGCGCGCTCGCTCGCGCAGCGCGAGGGCATTTTCTGCGGCATCTCCTCGGGCGCCACGTTCGCGGCCGCTCGCAAGGTGGCGGCGGAAGCGCCGGCCGGCTCGGTCGTGCTGGCCATGCTGCCGGATACGGGTGAGCGCTATCTCTCGACGGCGCTGTTCGAAGGCATCGCGGAAGGCAGCGACCCGGAGCCCTAAAGGCTTCGTGGGAAGTTCATGAACGCCGAGCGACGCACCTCACCGCCGCGATCCGCCGATTCGTCCGGAGTGCCCGCAGGGCCGCGCAAGATGGACGCGCGGCACTTCGTGGCGCTGCCCGACCCGTTTCCGATGTATCGCGGCGGCGAGCTGCGCGGCGCGCGCATCGCCTACGAGACGTGGGGCACGCTCAACGAAGCACGTGACAACGCGGTGCTGCTGTTCACGGGCCTCTCGCCCTCCGCGCACGCGAAATCCTCACCACAGGACACGAGCGAGGGCTGGTGGGAGGGGATGATCGGGCCGGGCCACGCCATCGACACCGACCGGTTCTTCGTCATCTGCGTGAACTCGCTCGGGAGCTGCTTCGGCTCGACCGGCCCGGCGTCGATCAATCCGGCGACGGGCGCGCCGTACCGGATGAGCTTTCCGGACCTGTCGGTCGAGGACATCGCGCGCGGCGGCTACGAGACGCTCCGCGCGCTCGGCATCGAGCGCGCGAACGCGGTCGTCGGGCCCTCGCTCGGTGGCATGGTCGTGCTCGCGTTCGCGGCGATGTTTCCCGGCGCGACGCGCCGCGTGGTGAGCATCTCGGGCACGGCGGCCGCCTCTCCGTTCGCGATCGCGCTCCGCTCGATCCAGCGCGAGGCGATCCTGCGCGATCCGGATTGGCGCGACGGCGCCTATACGGACGAGCGGCCGCCCGCCACCGGCATGCGCATCGCGCGCAAGCTCGGCATGATGACGTACCGATCCGCGGCCGAGTGGGTGCAGCGCTTCGGCCGCGACCCGGTGCCGAGCGACCTGCGCGAGAGCGGGCCGTTCGCGCCGGAGTTCGCGATTCAAAGCTATCTCGAAGCGCACGCGCGGCGCTTCGTGCGCGCTTTCGATCCGAACTGCTATCTCTACATCTCGCGCGGCATGGATCGCTTCGATCTCGCGAAGCACGGCAGCTCCAACGCCGAGGTGCTCGCGCGCTCGCGCGTCGAGCAGGCGCTCGTGATCGGGGTCGAGTCGGACATGCTGTTCGCCATTGCCGAGCAGCGTGCGCTGGCGGAAGACTTCAAGAAGGCCGGCGTCGCAACCCGCTACGCGCCGCTCGACTGTGTCGAGGGACACGACTCCTTCCTGATCGACATTGATCGCTTCGGGGCCGAGATCCGCGCCTTCCTCGATCGCGACTAAGCGACCACGTCCGGCAGCAGCGAACGACGCGACTCCTTCCTGATCGACACCGATCGCTTCGGCGCCGAGATCCGCCGCCTTTCTCGATCGCGACTAAGCGACCACATCCGGCAGCAGCGGCGGCAGCGGACAGTGGAGCGTCGCGCAGACGGTGCGCAGCAGCTCCGCTTCCGCGACGCTCAGCAGCTCGTCGTGTGCGATCGTCTTCACGAGACCTTCGATCACCGCTTTCTTGGCGTACGGATGCAGCTTCTCGAGACGTAGCAGTGCCTGGCTCAGGCGCCGCGGCCAATCCTCCGGCGCCTGATAGGGAGGCCGGTGCATCGGCAGCACGCATTGCATGCCTGCTTCGTATGCCATGCGCGCTGCGTGCGCATCGTTCGCTCCGCAGCTGGCGAGCACGGCGAAGAGCACTTGGAGATCGTCCGCGGCATCCGCGAGCGACAGATTGCCGTGCGGCGCGCGGGCTTCGATCTCGTCGCGCAGCAGCGTGCCGAGAAGGCGCGCCAGGCAAAACTCGAAGACGTCGATGCGCGCGTCCGCACGGATGAGGTTCTCGGTGAGGCGCGCGAGGGACTGGCGCTGTGTGAGCGGCAGGCGTCGCAGAGCCGGGAACGCCTGCAGCAGCGCCGGCAGGCGCAGCATCGGCGCCAACTCTGCGGCAAGCGGCATCGCATCGCGGACCGCGCCGAAGTCGGCGGCCGGCAGCGTCTTTCGAAGCATGGCGAGCTGGCGCTCGGCAACGGACGGGTCGCGACTCACGAGCAGCGCGAGCACGATGGCGCGCGCCTGACCGCCGGCCTCGACGAATTCGCGGAGGTCCGGCGGCAGCGCGAGGCGAAGTGCCTTCGCTTGCGCGATCTGCAGGGTGTCGAGCGCGCCCACTTGCGAGGCGATCTGCTGCGGCTTCGCCGCCACCGCGTTTGCGGCGGGATTCGGACCCGTCGGCACGAGCAGCGCATCCGCCATTGCGCCGCCGCTCTTCGCGGTGCGTATCGCGACTTCGCGAGGCAGCTCCGCCCCGGGCGCGCTGGCCTCGTCGGGCTGCCAGGCGGGGCCGGCCGCAACGCGCGCGACGCGGGCCTGCTCCAGCTCCGCCGGATCGAACGCCGGCACGGTGGCCAGCGCCTGCGCCGCCGCGCGCGGTAGCTGCTTCACGTCGAAATGCGGATCGAGCGCATGAATGCGCTCCGCGAGCGGCGGATGCGTCGCGAAGAGCCGCGACAGCCCGGGCGCGAACAACATGTGGGCGGCCTGCTCGGGATCGGCCTCGACGATCCGCGAGCCCTGCGCCACGCCGGCGATCTTCACGAGGGCGCCCTTCAGTCCCTCGGGATTGCGCGTGAACTGCACGCTCGATGCGTCCGCGAGCCGTTCGCGCTGCCGGCTCACCGCAGCCTGCAGCAGCCGTCCGAAGAAGAGCCCGAGATAGCCGAGCACCATCACGCCGAGCGCGGCGACCAAGAGCCAGCCGCCGCTGCGCCGGCCGCGTGGCGCATAGCGCAGCATCGTCCGCCCGATCAGCGCGACCACGAAGAGGCCGAACAGCCAGCCGATGAGCTGCACGTTCAAGCGCATGTCGCCGTTCAGCACGTGACCGAACTCGTGCGCGATCACGCCCTGCAGCTCATCGCGGCTCAGCGTGTCGAGCGCGCCTTGCGTGACCGCGATGGCCGCGTTCGCGGGCGTATGCCCCGCGGCGAACGCATTGATGCCGCTCTCGTGCTCGAGCACGTACAGCTCCGGCATGGGCACGCCCGAGGCAATCGCCATTTCCTCCACCACGTTGTGCAGGCGCTTGCGCTTCAGATCCGTCGTGTCGCGAGGAACCAGCACGCCGCCCAGCGACCGCGCGACGATGCCCCCGCCCTCGCGCAACTGGATGGTCTTGAACAGGCTCGAGAGTCCGATGACGCCGAGCACGACGAGGGTGCAGAAGAACGCCGCGCCGGGATTGCGCTGCGCGTACGCGAACGGGGCAAAGCCTTCGCGGGGCTCGCCGGGCACACCGAGCAGTGTGAACAGCAAGACATCGAGCGCGAGGACGACGAGAGCCACCGCGACGATGAACGCGACGAGCAGCCATCGCGTCTGCCGGCGTGCTTCGATCTGGCGAGTGTAGAAGTCCACGATGCGCGGCGCGCCGCAGGGCCCCGCTCGGGCCCCTGGCGGCAGTTGTCCGACTTAAGTGAAGCTGACCTTCGGCGCTTCCCGCGCCTCCGGCTTCGCAATGTCCAGTAGCTGCGCCGGCGCGAAATTGAACATGTTGGCCACGATGCTGCTCGGGAAGACCTCGCGCGCGTTGTTGTAAGTCATGACGGCATCGTTATAGGCCTGCCGCGCGAACGCCACCTTGTTCTCGGTCGAGGTGAGTTCCTCGGAGAGCTGCATCATGTTCTGGTTCGCCTTCAGGTCCGGGTACGCCTCGGCGAGCGCGAACAGCCGTCCCAGCGCGCCGCCGAGCTGGGCTTCCGCACCGGAGAGCTGCTGGACGGCGGCCGCATCGCCGGGCTTCGACGAGGCGGCTTTCAGGCCCGCGAGCGCGCTGTTGCGCGCCTGGATGACCGCCTCCAGCGTCTCGCGCTCGTGCTTCATATAGCCCTTGGCGGTCTCGACGAGGTTCGGGATCAGGTCGTAGCGCCGCGTGAGCTGCACGTCGATCTGCGCGAACGCATTCCGGAACGCGTTCCGGGCCGTGACGAGCCGGTTGTACTGGCCGATGAAAAAGAATGCGACCAGCACGACGACGATGAGGACGATCAAGGCAGTCATCCGCTGTATCTCCGTAGCCGCTGAAACCCGCGCGCGAAGGATGACGCACCTCGCGCGCAGGCGCCACTCCGCGGCCGCCGGTGGCGAGTGAGCCGCTGCGCGGACGGCGCCGGATAAGTCAAGCGGCCATCGTGACCGAATTCAAATCAGTACACCGGCAGTCCCGCCAAACCTGCCGCTCGTCGGCAACACCCGTGACTGCGCGACGTGTTCATTACCATGCCGCCCCCATGAGATACGCCACCCGCGGCTTCACGCTGATCGAGCTGATGACGGCCATTCTGGTGCTCGGCATCCTGCTCGGCTTCGCGGTGCCGAGCTTTCGCGAGATGACGCGCAACAATCGCATCGCGGCCGCGCAGAACGATTTCGTCGCGGCCCTCTCGTTGGCCCGCAGTGAAGCCCTGCGTCGCGGGCGCACGGTCTCGATCTGCCCTTCGACGGATGGCGCGAGCTGCGCGACCGCGGCCGACTGGAAGAGCGGCTGGATCGTGTTCGAGGACGGTGACGGCACGCTCGGCACGGTCGACACGAAGGATGTCGTGCTCCAGAAGTGGGGCGCACTCGCGGGCGAGACGACCTTCACCACGGCGGCGACGTCGCTGACGTACGCGCCCACCGGCATGCAGACGCCGATCGGTACGAAGAGCTTCAAGGTCTCCGCCCCGAGTTGCATCGGCTCGAAAGCCCGCCTCGTGAGCGTCGGGCCGATCGGTTCGGTCACGGCCACCGCAGCCACCTGCCCCTGAGCACCCCCATGATGCAACTTCGCAGGAAACGTGCGCCCGGCTTCACCCTCGTCGAGGTTCTGGTCGCGCTCGTCGTGCTGTCCATCGGCTTGCTGGGCATTGCGTCCTTGCAGCTCTCGAGTCTGCGCTGGAATCACGGCGCATCGAAGCGCTCGCAGGCGACGCTGCTCGCCTACGACATCCTCGATCGTATGCGCGCCAACCCCACGGCTGCGCGTCAAGGCGAATACAGCACCGGCGGCACGCCGGGCACGGTGGCCACCGCGGATCTCGCCGCGTGGCGCAACAACATCACGGCCTCGCTCGGACCCGATGCGAAAGGCACGGTGAGCGCGCCGGATGCCACGGGCACGACCGCACGCTTCGCCATCACCATTACCTGGGACGATTCGAAGGGTCAGGAGGACCCGCTCTCGTTCACTCTGAGGAGTCAGCTGTGAGTCGCGCCTCGATTCGCGGCTTCAGTCTCGTCGAGCTGATGGTCGCCATGACGATCGGGCTCATCCTGCTCGGCGGCGCCATCTCGGTGCTCTACAGCTCGAAGCTCACGTACCACGAGAACGAGCGCGTCGCTCGATTGCAGGAGAGCGGGCGTGCCGCCGTGGAGGTGATGCTCCGCGATCTGCGCGCCGGCGGCTACAAGGGCTGCAACGAGTTCATCGCGCCGGACACGATGACGAACGCGCTGGCGAGCCCGACGAGCCTCATGGCGAACTTCAGCGCGCAGGTGCAGGGCTACGAGTCGACGGGCGAGGACACGTGGTCGCCTGCCGTCGATGCCTCGATCGTGTCGCCTCGCGGCGGCAGCGACATCCTGGTCGTGCGCACCACTCCGAGCAACGCGCCGACGTTCATCACCAACGCGGCGATGGCGAGCCCGACCGCCGACATCACCGTCGACAATCCGCTCGGGCGCACGATCGTCAACAATTCCTACGCAATCATCAGCGATTGCCAGAACGCCGCGGTGTTCCAGATGAACAGTCTCGCGGCAGGCACGATCGCGACCGGCGGTGCCGATCTCGGATTGGCGTTCCGCAAGGGCTCGCGCGTCGTGCCGGTCGATACGGTCGTGTACTACGTCCGGGACAGCGCGACCGTGCGCAACGGTGTGCGGAATCCCTCGCTCTGGCGAGTCACGGTCGCCGAGGGCGCGCAGGAGCTTGTCGAAGGCGTCGAGCAGATGCAGGTGCTGTACGGCGTCGCGTCCGCGAGCAACCCGCTGGTCGTGGCCTCGTACGAGAAGGCGTCGGCCGTGACCAACTGGAGTCGCGTGATCAGCGTGAGCATCGCTCTGCTCATCCGCTCGGTCGAGCCGACCTCGCCGGCGAACGAATCGCGCACGTACAACCTGCTCGGCACGGATGTCGTGACGCCCAACGATCGCTATCAGCGCACGCTCTACACCACGACCGTCGCGTTGCGCAACACCACACAATGAATCGGGGATACACGACCATGAGCACGAACCGGCGTCAGCGCGGCACGGCCCTCGTCACGAGCCTGTTGCTGCTGCTCGTCCTCACCGTCATCGGCATCACCGCCATGCAGGTCACTCGCATGGAGGAGCGCATGGCGGGCAACACGCGCGACCTCAACATGGCATTCCAAGGCGCCGAGGCCGCGCTGCGCAACGGCGAAGACATGATCGCTGCGCAGCCGTTCGCGCCGAATCCCGCGGGCGGCGTCTGTGCTGCCGCGCCGTGCAAGTTCTGGGATGCGAATGCGAGCGACGTCGCGAACCCCGAGAGCCGCGACGATGCGTGGTGGCAGGGCGCGGCGCCGACGCAGTACGAAGCGAGCGGCGACCACTCGGGCACGCCGACCGAGGACATGCCCGACCTGGCGCACGATCCCGCGTTCGTCGTCGAGTACATCACCGAAGTGCCGGACACGGTTTCGATCGGCAGCGGCGACGGCCCGCCCTCCTCGCGCTTCTTCTATCAGGTCACCGCGGCCTCGCCGGGCGCCACCGGCAACGCGATCACGGTTCTGCAATCCACGTATGCGCGGCGTTGAGCGCGCGCACGGAAAACATTGCAAGTGAGTACCGCAATGAAGCCCGCATTCCGCCCGAAACGGTTCAGTGTGCTGTGCTGCTCGGCATTGCTGTCGTTGCTCGCGTTTGCCGCGGCACAGGCGGGGCCACTGAGCCTCGCCGACGCGCCGCTCTTTCTGAACGGCACGGTCGCGCCGCTCAACCTGCTGGTGATCGGCCGCGATCACAAGCTGTACTACGAGGCCTACAACGACCACTCGGACCTCGACGGTGACGGCGTTCCGGACGTGGGCTACAAGCCGGACAAGATCACCTACTACGGCTATTTCGACTCGTTCAAGTGCTACACGTACAGCAGCAGCGCCAACCGCTTCGAGCCGAAATCGACCACGAAGGACAAGAAGTGCGACGGCAGCACCTGGAGCGGCGACTGGCTGAACTACGTCACGACGAGCCGCATCGATGCGCTGCGTAAAGTGCTGTACGGCGGGATGCGGCGCACCGATACCGACGACGAGACGGTGCTCGAGCGCGCCTATATCCCGCAGGACGCGCATAGCTGGGGCAAGTCGTACGAGAGCATCGCCAAGGACGGCTACGACATCCACGAGTACACGCCGCTCAACGTGCCGAGCGCGAATTCGAGCCATCTGTTCGCCAACACGACGCTGCGCTCGGATCCGAACAATTACCCGCTGCTGCGCGTGCTGCAGAATCAGCAGGACGCGAGCGGCAAGCCGCTGAAGGTCTGGAACTGGCTCAGCATCGAGCGGCCGGTCGCGGGCTCGGCCGTCGTGGTCGGCACCTCGAACGGCGCCGAAGTGCGCAAGACCGTTAGCTCGATCACCGACTACAGGGTGCGCGTGAAGGTCTGCGATCCGAGCGTCGGCACGGAGTCGAACTGCCGCGCGTACACGAACGGCAGCGGCGGCACGAATTTCAAGCCCACGGGCCTGCTGCAGGACTTCGGCGAGCAGGACCTCATGAAATTCGGCCTGATCACGGGCTCGTATGCGAAGAACACCGATGGCGGCGCGCTGCGCCGGGCGATGGGCTCCATCAAGAGCGAGATCAACTCGGACGGCACCATCAACACGAGCGTAACCGGCATCATCCGCACCCTGAACCGGCTGCGCACGACCGGCTTCAACAGCGACTATTCCTACGAGTGCGGCTGGAAGGTCTCCGGTCCGATCGCGCCGGGCGAGTGCCAGATGTGGGGCAACCCCATCGCCGAAATGATGTACGAAGGCATCCGGTATTTCGCCGGCAAGAAGAAGGCGACCCCCGAATACGCGGTCGCCTTCGGTGAGGGCGAGGAAAGCGAGCTTCCCGGAAACGGCCTGCCCGTCGCGGCATGGGACGACCCGTACGCGACGGCGCCGAGTTGCGCGAAGCCGTTCGAAACGGTCATCAGCGACATCAACCCGTCCTATGACAGCGACAAGCTGCCGGGCACGGCGTTCGGCTCGTTCTCCGGCGACTTGAGCGATCTCGACGTCTCCGCGCTCGGGCAGAAGATCTGGGACAACGAGATCGGCGGCAGCAAGAAGTACTACATCGGGCGCTCGCTGAGCGACCCCAACGACGACAAGGCGCCGACGCCCAAGACCGTCACGAGCTTCGGCAACATCCGCGGCCTCGCGCCCGAGGAACCGACGAAAGAAGGCAGTTACTACGCGGCGAGCGTGGCGTACTACGGCCTCACGCACGACGTGAACGGCAAGGCCGGCGACCAGAAGGTGTCGACGTTCGCCGTCGCGCTCGCCTCGCCGCTGCCCCGAATCGAAATCCCCGTGGGCGACAAGAAGATCACGCTGGTGCCGTTCGCGAAGACGGTCGGCGGCAGCGTCAACGGCTCGAACGTCTCGGCTTCCAGGGCGAGCTTTCAGCCGACCAACCAGATCGTCGACTTCTACGTCGACACGCTGGAGAAGAACCACGGCAAGTTCCGCGTCAACTACGAGGACGTCGAGCAGGGCGCCGATCACGACATGGACGCGATCGTGCAGTACGAATACACCGTGAAGGACGACGGCACGGTTGACATCACGCTCACGTCCCAGTACGCCGCGGGCAGTCTCATTCAGCACATCGGCTACGTCATCTCGGGCACGACGCACGACGGCATCTACTTCGTCGTGCGCGACACGGACACCGCGACCGGCAGCGATCCGGACTACTACCTCGACACGCCACCGGCATTCACGGGCACCCCGCCCGCGCCGGACAAAGGCCAGCCCGGCACGTGGAACGATGACAGCGCGCTGCCGCTCGTGAGCACGCGCACGTTCACCCCCGGCGCGACGAGCGGTGCGGATCTTCTCAAGGATCCGCTGTGGTACGCGGCCAAGTGGGGTGGCTTCAGGGACCAGGACAAGAACGGCTTGCCGAACCTGCAGGACGAGTGGGACGAGAACCACACCGGCGACCCGAGCAACTACTTCCTGGTGACGAACGCGCTGACACTGCCTGCGCAGCTCTCGAAGGCATTCAACGAGATCATCGTGCGCACGAGCGCGGCCGCGTCCGCGTCGGTGAACTCGGGATCGGTCTCGAGCGACACGCGCGTCTACCAGGCCAAGTTCAACAGCGGTGACTGGACCGGCCAGCTGCTGTCGTTCCCGTTGAACACGGACGGCACGCTGAAATCCTTCGAGTGGGACGCGGCGACCAAATTGCCCGCGCCCGACGATCGCACGATCATCACGACCGACAGCTCGAAGAAGGCCGTGGCGTTCCGCTGGTCAGCGATCGGCACGAACCGCCAGAAGCAGCTCGATCCCGCCGCCGGCACGCTCGGCTCCGACCGCCTCGACTATCTGCGCGGCGACGACTCGAAGGAAGCGTCGAAGCCGAACGGCACGTTCCGCAAGCGCGTCACCAAGCTCGGCGACATCGTGAATTCCGCACCGATCTTCGTCGGCGCGCCGCCATTCCGCTATTCCGATGCCTCGTATGCCAGCTTCCGCACGACCTGGGAGAACCGTCCCAAGATGGTCTACGTCGGCGCGAACGACGGCATGCTGCACGGCTTCGACGCCTCGACCGGCGTCGAGCGCCTCGCGTTCATTCCGGGGCCCGTGTTCGGGAACCTGGCGGAGCTCACGAAGGATGGCTACGCGCATCGCTTCTTCGTCGACGGCACGCCCAGCATGGCCGACGTCTACTACAACGGTGCGTGGCACACCGTGCTGGTCGGCGGTCTGAACAAGGGCGGTCAGGGGATCTACGCGCTCGACGTGACCGATCCTGCGAAGTTCAGCGAAGCCAACGCGGCCAGCATCTATAAGTGGGAGTTCACGGACGCCGACGATGCCGATCTCGGCTACACCTACAGCCGCCCGGCCATCGCGCAATTCCGCTCGCCGACGGGCACGCAGTGGCTCGCCGTGTTCGGCAACGGCTACAACAGCACCTTCGACGACACGGCGACGGGCGGCAAGAAGAGCACGACCGGCAATGCGGTCCTGTTCTTCGTGGACATCGAGACCGGCAAGCTGGTCGCCAAGATCGACACCAAGATGGGCGCGGGCCAGGACCCGAGCGGCAATTCGCGGCCGAACGGGCTCGCGACGCCGACGCTCGTCGACACGAACGGCGACAACGTGGTCGATTACGTGTTCGCCGGCGACCTCTTCGGCGAGATGTGGAAGTTCGACGTGCGGGCCGCGGACCCGGCGTCGTGGGGCATCGCCTTCGGCGGCGTGCCGCTCTTCGTCGCGAAGGATGCCAGCGGCAAGAATCAGCCGATCACCACGCGCGCCGAAGTGGGCCGCGGCCCGGGCGGCAGAGGCCTGGTCGTCCTGTTCGGCACGGGCAAGTTCCTCGAGCCCTCGGACAAGGTGCTCGCCAACCTGAGCACGCAGAGCTTCTACGGCCTCTTCGACCCGAACACGCCGTCGGCCACGACGATCAACAGCGATCGTTCGACGCTGACCAAGCAGGAGATCACGTTCGAAGGCACGAACAAGGTGAACGGCGTCGACATCCCGCTCCGCGCACTCACGCAGAACGCGGTCGCCGCCAACAGCCGCGGCTGGTACCTCGACTTCGTCTCGCCGGCGCCGGGCGTGCCCGCGGGTTCGATCGGCTTCAAGGGTGAGATGATGGTGTCGGACCCCATCCTGCGTAACGGCAGAGTGATCTTCTCGACGATCATTCCCAACACCGACCCGTGCACGTTCGGCGGCACGAGCTGGCTGATGTCGCTCGATGCGCTCTCCGGGGGGCGCTTGAGCTATCCGCCCTTCGATCTCGACAACGATCACCTGTTCAACGACGACGATCTCGTCACGCTGCCGGACGGCACGAAGGTCCCGGCGGCGGGCATGCAGTGGACCACCGGCATGGTTGGCAAGCCGGGCCTCGTCGCGGGCCAGAGCGAGGACTACGGCTACGGTTCGGGCTCGAGCGGCGACGATCCGGAGAAGAAGAATCTCAACACCGGACCGGGCGATCGCGGCAGACAGTCGTGGCGGCAATTGCGATGAGCAGCGTGCAAGGAGAACTACTCGTGCGGCGTAAGCAGATGGGCGTGACGTTGATGGAGTTGCTGACCGTGCTCGTCATCATCAGCATTCTCTCGGCCATAGCGATTCCGAGCTATCGGCAATACACGATCAGAGCGAATCGCACGGACGCCAAGACGGGGCTGCTCTTCTACGCGGGCGCGCTCGAGCGCTGCTACACGCGCTACAACAGCTACGCGTACAACGACGACCCCGCCGCGGGCTGCAACGTCCTGGGAGCGGCGCAACTCACGGAGAACGGTCACTACCTGATCAGCATCTCGAACCGCACCGCGACGACGTTCCTGCTCACGGCGACTCCGCAGGGCAAGCAAGCGGACGATACGGGCTGCGGCGACTTCACGCTCGATCAGGTCAACACGCGCAATGTCTCCGGCTCGAAGCCCGTCGCCGAATGCTGGGGCAAGTAGCCACGTCACAGTTCTCGTCGGCGTTTGGCGACATGTGTTGAATTTCGTGCGCCACTACACAGTGCGAACACGCTAAGTCAAACCGCTCGTGTGATGCGCTTCACGCTCCGCGACCGGTGATCCTCTGATCGCGGCCGCTCATCGGCTCGCGCCGTTCGGCTCTGGGAAACGCCGGATGATGCGCGCCCATGAAAAGCGCGACGCGTGGCTTCTCGCTGTTCGAGCTGATGGTCGTGATCGCACTGGCCGCGGTGATCCTCGGCCTCGGCGCTCCGAGCTTCAGCGAGTTCCGGCGCAACAATCGCCTGACCGGCGCCGGTAACGACTTCCTGAGCGCGCTGCTGCTCGCGCGCACGGAAGCGATCAAGCGCCAGCAACCCGTCTCGCTCTGCGCATCCGACAATCCGCAGGTGGCCGCGCCCGCGTGCTCGAAGGGTGCGTACACCGGTTGGATCGTTTTCGAGGATCGCAATAGCGACTGCGTGCTCGATGCCGCGCCCGAAGTGCTGCTGCGTGCCGACGGGCCTCTCGAAGCGGCCGTCAAGACGACCGCCACCGGCACGTGCGTGCCGTTCATGCCGACCGGATTCCTGCGGCCGCAAGATGGCGAGCCGGACGATCACGTGCAGCGCGTGCTCTTCTGTGACGAGCGCGGCATCAACCCCATCGATGGCGCGCGCCTCTCGGCGGCGCGCGGCATCTTCGTCACCCCGACCGGCCGCGCGCGCATCTCGCGCGAGGTCGGCACGGAAACCGAGACGGACCTCGAGAAGTGGGCCATCACATGTCCCTGAACCGCTCGACCCGCGCCCAGCGCGGCATCACGCTCATCGAGGTGCTGGTGGCCGTCGTGATCATGTCCATCGGCATGCTCGGCATCTCCAGCCTGTATCTCGAAACCTTGCGCGCCAATCGCACGGCGCAGCTGCGCGGACAGGCGGTCGACCTCGTGAACGACATCGCGGATCGTATTCGCGCCAATCGCCGCGGCCGCGAGGCCTACGTGAAGGCGGTCACCGACACGATCGGCGCCGGCGGGTGCACGATCGCGACGCCTTACACGCCCGCGGATCTCGCCAAGGACGATGTGAAGTGTTGGGTCAATACGGTGAACAGCCGGCTGCCGGCGGATGAGAGCGGCAGGCCGCCTCAGACCTCCATCGACTTCGTGCCGGGCAGCGGCGCAACGCTCGATCGCTACACCGTCCGCGTGCAGTGGTCGGAGCCGTCGCAGCCCGATCCGCTCTCGTATCAGCTCGTGTTCGATGTTCTGCCGCCGACATGAGAGGTCGCTGGACATGACGCGCGCTCGCCCTCCTCGGATGACCGGTCTCAGCCTGATCGAGCTGATGATCTCGCTCGTGATCGGCTCGCTCCTCATCGCGGGCGCGGTGCTCGTGTACTCGCAGAGTCGCAACACGTACTCCGTCAACGAAAGCGTCGCTCGCTTGCAGGAGCAGGCGCGCTACGTGTTCTCCATCATGGAGTCGGACATCCAGCTCGCCGGCTACTACGGCTATTCGAACGCGCCGCAGGACTTCTCGTTCTGGGACGCGGGCACGCTCACGCCGGTGTCGCAGCTCCAGCAGCTCACCGACGACCCGGAGCTCGCCGCCCTGCCCACGGCGGCGCGCGCATGCGGCAAGAACTTCGCGGTCGACCTGCTCGCGACGGTCGAAGGCTCGAACGGCGCGCTGTCCTTCCCCAGCACGTGCGGGAATGCCGCAACCGCGTATCGCGCCAACACGGACACGCTCACGATCCGGCGCTCGTCGGTCGACGACGCGGACGTGACGAGCACGAAAATTCAGCTGCTGGTCAACCGGACGAAGCGCTCCAACGAACGCATTTTCATCTCCAACACCGCGCCGGAAGCCGTCGATCCGGACGTGAATGCGGTGCGCGATCTCATCGTGCGGACCTACTACGTCGCCGACGGTCCGAACAACTTGCCGGAGTTGCGCGTGATCTCTCTTGGCAAAGGCCCGGCATTCCAGGACACGACGGTAATGACGGGCGTGCAGGACATGCAGGTGCAGTTCGGCCTCGATACGGGCGACTACGACGGCGACGGCACGATCGATGCCGCACAGGACCTGAACAACGACGGCATACCGGATGCGCCGAACGGCATCGCGACACGCTACGTCGATCCGCAAGCCGCGAGCTCGCCCGCCTTCGCCGGTCTGCAGGTCGTGTCGGTGCGCATCTGGCTGCTCCTCCGCGCGGATCGTGGCGAGCCGGGTTACACGAACACCAACGAGTACCAGTACGCCGGTATCACCTACAAGCCGGCCGACAACATCCGCCGCCTTCTGGTGTCGCGGACCATCCAACTGCGCAACGCGCGCACGCTGTGAGCGTCTCATGAACAGAGCTGCACATCGTAAGCAAAAGGGCGCAGCACTCGTCATCGGCCTGGTGCTGCTCACGATCCTGACGCTGCTCGCCATCACCGGGATGAACACGTCCACGACTGAGCTGATCATGGCTGGCAACGAGCAGTTCAGGCAGAACGCGTTTCAGGCGGCCGAGACCGGCCGCGAGAATGCGCTGCGGGCGCTGCCTCTGGTGAACACGAACGGCACTCCTGAAGTCGTGCCGGTGACGCCGGTCGTCGCAGGCTCGACGGACACGTACACGACCACCTCGACGTGGCTCGCGGAGGACCAGGACATCGCGGGCTACAAGGCCGGCGCTTTCGTGGGCAACCACTACGTCATCACCAGCACCGGCCGGTCCGCGCGCAACGCGCTCGCGGAGCACGAGCAAGGGGCCTTCGTGCTGAACGGCGGTGGCGGTAACAACGATCCCGGCAATCCCGGTGCGCCGCTCGCCGGCGCCGATCCCCTGTGAGCCGACGACTACGCGCGGTGCGCAGCGCGCGCCGCACTTCGGAGACGCGCCATGCCTAGAGCGAAATTTTGGACGTGCCTCGTGATCGCGGCGGTCGCCTCTCTCGGCGCCCTGCCCGCGTTCGCAAAACACAATGCAGTGGAGACTTCGTTGAACGACGTCGTCCTGCCCTCGACCGCGGGCGGCACGCTGGTGCTGCGCCCGTGCGAGACGTGTGCCCCCACCTCCATTCGGGTGACCTCGCAATCGCGCTACTTCATCGGCGGCAACGAAGTGACGCTGCAGGAGCTCGTCGCGGAGTCACAACGGCGCGCGATGTCGCTGGTCGTGAGCTACGACACGCGGACGCTCGAGCTGCTGACCATCAAAGTGTGGCTGTGAAACCTTCCGAGGAGCGATCGATGCTGCGCCCACCCCGTCGCGTTCTCGGCCTGCTCGCGGGCACGCTGCTGGCCCTGTCCTGCGGCGCGCCGGCCCTGGCCGACGACACCGAGATCTTCGTGAGCAACAGCCTCGCGAACGGAGTTCGACCGAACATTCTATTCATCATGGACACCTCGGGCTCCATGGACGAGGACGACGTCGTCCTCAACCGCGTGCCCTATGATTCAACGGTGTCGTACAGCGGCGCGTGCAGTGAGGATCGCGTGTACTTCTCGCGCGGCACGGCGGGCGTTCCCGATTGCGGGACGGCCAACTGGGTCAATCTGAGCGCAGTGAAATGCGCGGCCGCGATCAAGGGCATGAACGGCGTCGCCGGATTCTGGACGGGGCGCATCGGGCAATGGAACCCGGACTTCAACGCCTGGAAGGACCTGCGCGCGAACGCGCCGACCGATGTGGTCGAGTGCTACGCGGACGCCGGCGTGCACGGCGAAAGCGATGCGTCGGCGGAGAAATACGCTCGCAATGGCGATCCGGCGCGCAAGTGGACGTCCGACGTTTCGAAGCAGCTCGATTGGGCCGCAATCGCGACGCACACGGTCTACAGCGGCCGCTATCTCAACTGGAAGTACTCGACGGACCCGAGCGTCAAGAAGACGTACAACGCGAAGCGCATTGCCGTCGTACAGCGCGCGCTCACCGAGCTCGCAAGCTCCGTGGACGATGTGAACATGGGGCTCATGCGCTTCAGCGACAATTGCAGCGAGGGCGGCAGTTGCACTGGCGAGCTCTCCGCCGAGGGCGGCATGGTGCTCAAGAAGGTCGATAGCCTCACGAGCTCGCGCGCCGATCTGATCGCGAAGGCGAATCTCCAGCTCCCCGGCGGCAACACGCCGCTCTCGGAGACGATGTACGAGGCCGGCCAATACTGGGCGGGCAAGAGCGTCGACTACGGCTTGAGCTCGATGGGGCGCGAAAGCCCCAGCACCGCGCGCAAGCCGCAGCCGAGCGTCGATGAATCCCGCACGTCGCCGGGCGGCGCGACGTACGCCTCGCCGATCCAGTATCAGTGCCAGAAGAACTACAACATTCTGCTGACGGACGGACTGCCGACGCGCGACAAGAGCGCGAACCCGAAGATCAAGGCGCTCCGGGACGTGCGCGGACGCGGCTTCGTCGATCGCACCGGCAATCCCACTGCGGCCTGCACGGGCGAAGACGCGAACGGTGCCTGCCTCGATGACATGACCGCCTACCTCGCCAATGCCGACCTCGTGGATCTGTCCACGGCAGGCAACCCGGACACGCAGGAGCAGCACGTCTTCACGTACGCCATCGGCTTCGGCAACGACGTGGGCGACCTCACGTTCCTCAACGTGGCCGCGCAGCGCGGCGGCACCAACGCGGCGTACAAGGCCGACAACCTCGACGACCTCGTCGACGCGCTTCGCAACATCGTCACGAAGATCGGCGATGCGGGCGCGACCTTCGTCACCCCGTCGGTGTCGATCAACTCGTTCAACCGCAACCAGACGCTGAACGACCTCTACGTGTCGGTGTTCCAGCCGACACAGACGGAGCACTGGCCCGGCAACCTGAAGAAATATCGCCTGAAGAACGGCAAGATCGTCGATGCAAACGGCAAGGAGGCGGTCGGCGCCGACGGGTTCTTCGTGAAGGGCGCGCAGAGCGTCTGGTCCGCGACCCCCGATGAGGAGAAGGTGGACCAGGGCGGCGCGGCGCATCTCATTCCGCAGCCGCGCACCGTGTACACGCATTTCTCCGGGGATGCGCTCGATTCCGCGGCGAACCGGCTCGACGCGAGCAACCCGAACCTCACCGACGCGGTCCTGGGCACGAGCACGAACCCGACGAAAGCCGAGCTGCTGAGCTGGATCCACGACCGGGATCCGGCGACCGGCGCATCGCGCTTCGCGATGGGCGATCCACTCCACTCGGTTCCCGCTGTGGTGACGTATGGCGGGTCGACGGCATCTCCGAACGCATACGACACCGTGGTGTATGTCACGACCAACGACGGCTATCTGCACGCGATCACTGGAGCCACCGGTCAAGACCCGACCACGAAGGACTCGATCGGCGGTGGTACGGAGCTGTGGTCGTTCGTGCCGCAAGAGCTGCTCGGCCGCCTCGTCAATCTCTATCGCGACAGCCCCATCGCGAATCGCACGTATGGTCTCGACAGCGACATCCGCGTGCTCAAGTACGACGTCAATCAGAACGGCATCGTCGAGAGCGGCGATCGCGTGATCCTGTACTTCGGCATGCGGCGTGGCGGGCGCTACTACTATGCGCTCGACGTCACGAATCGGTATCAGCCGAAGCTGCTGTGGAAAGACGGTCCGAGCGTGCTGCCGGGTGTGGGCGAGACGTGGTCTCCGCCGATCATCACGCGCGTGAAGATCAAGAATCCGCGGCACGCGCAGAACTCACAGTATCTCGTGCTGCTGTTCGGCGGTGGATACAACGACGCCGAGGAGAACTACTCTTACGTCACGGACGATTCCGGACACCGCATCTACATGGTCGATGCCATCAGCGGCGAGCTGCTCTGGTACGCGGGTGGCCCGGGCGGCGATGGCACGCCGGATCTGCTGCTCGATCCGAGCACTACGAACGGCACGATGAACAACGCCATACCCGGTCAGCTCACCGTGCTCGATACCAATGGCGATCGGTTCGCCGATCGCATCTACGCGGCGGACCTCGGCGGCCGCATCTGGCGCTTCGACATTTTCAACGACAAGACCACCGCCGACCTCGTCACCGGCGGCGTCATCGCGCGGCTCGGTGCCGGAGATGCGCCCGCAAGCCCCGCGCCGACCATGGCGGACACGCGCCGGTTCTACGGCCAGCCGGACGTCGCGCTGATCCAGCGGCGCGGCGCAGACCCGTACTACAACATCGCGATCGGCTCCGGATATCGCGGGCATCCCAAGCAGACGAGCGCGACACCCGGCGGCGCCACGCTGGATCGCTTCTATTCGATCCGCGACAAGGCGCCGTTCATGCCGTTCACGCAGGCGGACTACAAGGCCTTCACGCCCGTGACCGACGGCGCGCTGGTCGACATCACGGACACGATCACCTCGACGGTGGTGCCGCCCTCGCAGCCGGGCTGGAAGCTCGACCTGCGGCTGAATGGCACGGGCGTCGGCGAAAAGGTGCTCGGCTCCTCGACGACGGCGAACAACGTGATTCTGTTTCCGACCTACACGCCGGCCGATCCGACCACCGCGAATCCCTGCAAGCCGATGGGCGTCAACCGCGTTTACGCGCTCAGCGTCGACAACGGCCGGCCGGCGCTCGACTTCAGCGGCGACCAGCGCATCGACGCGAACGATGTCTTCACACAGCTCAATCAGGATGGCATCGTGGATCAGGTCAACGTCGCCGTGGTTCGCCCCACCCCCGGCGGGAACGGGCCGCCGCCGACCGATCCGGATACCCAGTGCATCGCGGGTGTCGAGATTCTGAAGCAGTGCGTGAAGGTCGGCGGCACCGTGCGGACGTACTGGAAACGGAAGAACTGAGGCAGGCCATGCGCAAGCATTCACGTGGCGTGACGCTGATCGAGCTCATGACGGTGATGGTGATCGCCGCCATCCTGGCATCGATCGCCGTGCCGACCTATCGCAGCTACGTCTTGCGGACGCATCGCACGACGGCGACCGCGGCCCTGCTGCGCGTCCAGCAGGCGCAGGAGAAATTTTTCCTGTCGAAGAACGTCTATGCGACGAATCTCACCGCTGCCGTCGCGGACGGGGGACTTGGAATTCCGAGCGTCACCGACAACGGCGAGTTCTATGATCTGACGCTCGATCCCGCGACGCCCACCGCGTATACGGTGCACGCGAAGGCGCGGGCGGCGACTAAACAGACGGACGACACGCGGTGCGCAGAATTCACCATCAATCAGGACGGCAAGCGTACCGCGACGAGCTCCACGGGAACCGACACCACCACCGAGTGCTGGCGCTGACCGGCGCGGACGCGCGTGCGCTGCGTGGGCTCGCGTTGCGTGTTGGGCTCATCTGCTGCGCGCTCGCGAGTGTCGGCGCAAGCGCCCCGGAGGCGCCGCGCAACCCGACTCTGAAGATCGCCACATGGAACCTCGAGTGGCTGATCGCGCCTTCCACGTTCAAGCCGTTGAAGAGCTCGTGCGTGCCGCGCGGCGTGCAAGCATTCGCCAACGAGCGCCGGCTGCCGTGCGACGTCGCGCAGCGGCTCGAGCGTTCGTCACGTGACTTCGCCATGCTCGCGCGCTACGCGCGCACGCTCGACGCCGATGTGATCGCGCTTCAGGAAGTGGACGGCCCGGAGGCCGCGCGGCTCGTGTTCCCTGGCTACGAGTTCTGCTTCACCGGCAGCCGTCACCTGCAGAACACCGGGTTCGCCATTCGCGCCGGGCTGCCGATGCGCTGCGGGCCGGACTTCGAGCCGCTCTCGCTGGACGACACGCTTCGGCGCGGCGCGGAGCTGGTGCTGTTTCCCGGGCAGCCGCGCGAAATCCATCTGCTCAGCGTTCACCTCAAGTCCGGCTGCAGCGACAAGCCCCTGGCCGGGGGCGGCGACAAGGCATGCGACACGCTCGCGCGGCAAGTGCCAGCCCTCGAACGCTGGATCGACGGACAGGCCCGTGCCGGCCATCGTTTCGCGGTGCTCGGGGATTTCAATCGCGAACTCCTGGGCGAGCGCGGGCCGGTGCGGATGTGGTCGGAGATGTCGGATGGCGACCCGCCCGGGGCGCATCTGCTGAACGTCGCGCAAGGGCAGCCGTTTCGGAACTGCGTGCCGGGACAAGCACATGCGGCGTTCATCGATCACATCGTGCTCGGCGGCGCGCTCGCGGGTGCGCTCGTACCGGGATCGTTCGAACGCGTGACCTATAGCGCGGCCGATGCGCGCCACGCGCGCCTTTCCGACCATTGTCCCGTCGCCGTGCGGCTCGCCATTGGACAGATTGCACGGCCGGAGTCGCGCTGAAGCCCTCGCTGTCTTGACGCCAACACGCGGCGGTCGCAGGATTTCGGCGTGAGTGCCGTGCTGCGATAAGTTGACTCGCGCCCGTGCGCTCACGGGAACGAAGGCATAATCCATTCCGTTGATCCCGACGCCGATAGAAATATAAAGAGGCCACGACCCGTGGAACGTCGACTGCATACCCGGCACCGCGCCCGAACGACGGTTTACATCAACATCCCCGGCGGACGCAGAAAGCTGTGCCGCGCGGTGAATCTCAGCGCCACCGGTGTGTTCATCGAGACCACAAATCTGGGTTTGCGCAAAGGGCAGCAGGTCGAGCTCGCCTTCGCCATCAATCTCGGCGCCATCACCAAGCTCCATCGCCGCACCGCTGTCGTCGCGCACGTCTCGCGCGGTGGCACGGGCTTGCTGATGGAAGCGTACAACGCCCGTCCGCCCGCCACCGCTCACGCGAGCTGACCCGCGCCGCGCGGGGTTTTCCTCTGAAGGGAGTGGCGGTGGTGTGTCCGCCGCTTGCGGAATCGCTCGGCTAGGAGGGCTCTTGAGGCTGCAGATTTCCCACTCGCGATCTAAGTACGTGAGGTGACTAGTACTCGCGCAGGGCGCGCGGCGCGGTTCCCCTGGACTTGACCCGCTTTTGTGGACACCTCATGTTCACAAGAGAAAGGGTTCTGACGATGCCCCCATTCGAGGACAGTCCATTACTGGACTCTTGCAACCCACGCGGCCTCCACGTTGTGACGGCGGCGAGCGAACTCGCCGGGCGTCAGGTTGCCGAGTGAACTGTGCGGACGATGCTCGTTGTAGTCAA
>DASZSS010000190.1:0-1761 GCA_035548535.1 Steroidobacteraceae bacterium | reverse complement strand
GACAACGATCTGCGCAAGGTCGAATCGATGACGGCGCTCGCTGGCGTGCGCGTCTCGTATCCCATGCTGCATGCGGATGTCATCGATCTGTCGTTGCGTGTGCCGCCCGACATGATGATGCCGGGCATGCGCCTGCGTGATTTCTACAAGCGCGCAACGGCGGGATGGCTCCCCGATGAGATCATCAACAAGAAGAAGCACGGCTTCGGCTTGCCGTTCGGGCTGTGGCTGCAGGATTCGCCGCAGCTGCGCGAGCTGATCACGGCGAACCTGTCGAGCCTGCGCGGCCGGCGCCTGATCCGGCCGGAGTTCATCGATCGCCTCCTCGCCCTCCACGGCAGCGAGGACGCGAGCTTCTACGGCGTGTTCGTCTGGGTGCTCGCCATGCTCGAGCAATGGCTGCAAGAGCACGGCCGCGGCGACTTTCGCATGGCCTGACGCGTGGACGCGCTCTCCCCTCTCGATAGTTTGCTCATTCGCGCCGGCGGCTCGCTGCTGTCGAGAAGCGGACGTGCGGCGTCGTTGCTCGTCCTGATCTATCACCGCGTCTTCGCCGAGCGCGACACCCTGGTGACGAGCGAGCCGAGTGCGGCGGATTTCGCGGCGCAGATGCGCCTTCTCGCCACGAACTTCCATCCCTTGCCACTGCTCGAGGCCGTTGCGCGACTGCGCGCGGGCACGCTGCCGGCGCGCGCCATCTGCGTGACCTTCGACGACGGCTACGCGAACAACTGCGAAGTGGCGCTGCCGATTCTGAAGGAGCACGGCGTGCCGGCCACGGTGTTCGTCGCGCCGGGCTTTCTGAACGGCGGATGCATGTTCAACGACATCGTCATCGAGGCGATGCGCGCGGCGCCCGCGGATTTCGACCTCACCGATCTCGGGTTTGCGCGCTTTCGGCTGGGAGACGGTGCTTCGCGCATGCGTGCGGCGATCGAAGTGTTGGGCACCGCGAAGTACCTCGAACCCGCGCAACGTCAGCGTACAGTGCGCGCCATTCTCGAACGCAGCGGCGCACCGCTCCCGACGCATCTGATGATGACGGACGAGCAGGTGCGCACGCTGGCGCGCGCCGGCATCGAAATCGGGGCGCATACCATGAATCACCCGATTCTTGCGAGCATCGACGACGCCACCGCGCGGCAGGAGATTCTCGAGAGCAAGCGCCGACTCGAGGAGATCATCGGCGCGCCGGTGCGCAGCTTCGCGTATCCGAACGGCAAGCCAGAGCAGGATTACAAGCGCGTGCACGTCGAGATGGCGCGCGAAGCCGGATTCGAGCTGGCGCTCTCGACGAGCTGGGGCGCCGCCACCGCGAGCTCGGACCCCTTCCAGATTCCTCGCGTTGCGCCGTGGGACGTTACCGCGCGCCGCTACGCCGCCCGTCTCGTGACGAGCTACCGGCAGCGGCAGTACCTCGTCGCGTGATGCTAGGCTGCGCGCGTCGGCGCGGTGGCCTTGCTGACGACGTACCGGTGTTTGCCGGACTTCTCGGGTGGGATGTGCGCCACCCTCCTGATCGCAAGCGGCGTGTCCGCCCCCAACCGCCGCGCAAGCCTCGCCGCGATCTGCCGCTCGAGCTCGTCGGAGAACTCCGGCCCCGGCACGATCTGTAGCTCGATCGACAAGTCCTCCTCCTGGAGATACTTGAACGCCCGCACGCCGGGGTGATCGCGCACCTCGTAGATCAGCGCCAGTGCGTGCATCGCGTTGCCCGATCGGGTGCGACTGAAATCCGTGGAGCGTCCGAACACCGTCTCG
>DASZSS010000189.1:0-1686 GCA_035548535.1 Steroidobacteraceae bacterium | reverse complement strand
CCGCGCAAGCCAGTAGTGCGCTTGTGACGGATCGGCGTAAACGTCGTAGTCCGCCGTGTACTCGATGCCGAGCGCCGCGCGGTTGCTCCAGAGCGCATCGTAGTAGTCGAGCACCTGCACGCCGAGCGGCGAGTTGAGTGCCGCTTCGATGGCAACGTTCGCTTCGAGGTTGTAGTCGCCGATATTCCGCCGGGTGAGATTGGCCGAGCCGAGCGTCAACCAGATCCGATCCGTCCCGTAGATCGCCACGAGCTTCGTGTGGAACTGCTCGCCATGCGTGCGATACCAGCGAACGTGGATACGCCCGTCGCTCGCCGCGACCAGTTCGCTCGCCACCGGCCGATTCGGCAGCCCGTTCTTCTCGCGTCCGAACGCATCCTTGTTCGGGTCGAGAATCAGGCGAATGTCGACGCCGCGCTCGCTGGCGGCGAGCAGCGCGTCGATGATTTTCCGGTCGGCAATGTAGAACATGGCGATATCGACGTGGTCGCCGCGCACCGCCGAGCTCACCCGCTCGACGATCGCATTGCGAATGGCGCCTTCGGTGATGATCTGCGTGCGCACGAATTGACCCGTGAGCAGCTGCGTCGAATCCTCCGGTGGCGCCGCTGGCTGCCGATCCACTGCAATCACGCCTTCCCAACCCGAGAAACGCGCCACCGCAAATTCGCTTTCCAGCAGCGGCGCGAGCGCGGGCCCGCGCAGCTTCATGGCCACGTTCGAGTGCGCGCTGCTCGCGTCGTGCGGGTTCGCGGACGCCACGATGCCGACGAGCTGGCCGTGTCCGTCGTCGCCGATGATCACCTTGCGATGATTCGCCTTCAGGTTCGCAAGGCGCGCCCACGCGCCGAAGGTCACCGGGCGCGAATCCTCCTCGAACGGATTCGGCAACCAGCCGCGGCTCACGCTGCCGTGATTCCACCAACCAAGCGTGAGCCGCCACAGGCTCGAGTAGATGAAGTTCGGGTCGCGCAGCTTCTCGAGGTCCGTGACGACGACGTCGACCCCGGCGTCGCGCAGCATGGCGAGGTCCGGCGACGGATCGCCGCCGTAGACATCGTTGATCGGATCGGTGATGAAGAGCACGCGCAGGTCCGGATTGGCCTTGCGCTGCGCGATGAGCGCATCGCGTAGCTGGCTCGAGAGCGCGCGCGCCGGCGGCGCGGTGGCGGTCGTGCCGCGATCGCTGTTGAAGAGGAAGTAGTCGAGCACGAGAAAGCGCTTCGCCGAGCGAATGATCCCCAACACGTCGTCGAAGATCGCCTGGCTCATCACCGGCCGGCCGTACGCGTCGGCCGCCGTGATATCGGCAATGAACGACACGTTTGCGGCCGGTACTTGGCGCCAGGGGCTCTCGACGTGCGTACCGGGTGGCAGCGCCTTGTGCGTGTGCCAGTACGCCGTGCCGGCCCAGAGCGCGAGCAGCGAGTAGACGATGACCCGGCGCCACACGCGCCGCGGACGGATCCGTGCGCGCTGTGCATCGGCATTGGCCGACGCGTTCGGCATCGTGACAGCGGCAGACATCGACGGATTCGACTGCGCGCCTGCCGGGTCCGCCTTCAGTGGCTTTACGCCGAGCGAGTGTTGAGGGAATCGCTACTCGGCAAGAGATGCGCGAACGGCGGGGTGCCGCTCGCTTGCCGCGCAAGGAGCGCGAGCAGCTCCTCGCCCGTGCAGGGCTCG
>DASZSS010000188.1:0-11022 GCA_035548535.1 Steroidobacteraceae bacterium | reverse complement strand
GACACGCCCTTGTCCACGTCGTATTCGCCCTGCTGGAGCGCGAAGATGCGCAACGCTTCCGAGAAGCGGCGCGCCGCGGCCGCATAGTCGCCTTTGGCGCGCAGCAGAGTGCCGTAGTTGTTCTGCACGCGCGCCACCAGCAAATGGTTGGGGCCGAGCCGCCGGATCTGGCGCTCGACGAACGCGTGGTAGATCTCCTCCGACTCTTCGAGCTTGAACTGCCTGCGCAACGCCTGCGCGAGCGCGTCGAGCGCGTTGCCGTAGAGGTCGTACCCTTCGTTCACCTCGCCTTCGAGCAGCGGCAGGGCTTCACGTGCATAGCGCTCGCCCGTACGCGTATCCCCGCTGTTGGTGGCGGTCACGGAATAATCGACCAGCGCGATGCCGAGCACGCGGGGATTCGGCGGCTCGAGCGCGCGCGCCAGCGCTTCCGCGCGGCGATGGCGTTCGAGCGCGGCGGCGAATTGCAGTTGCGCGCGCAGATTCTTGGCGCTGCCGCTCAGCAACTCGACGGCAACGGCGTCGCGATCGCGCCCGAGCGCCGCACGAATCGCCAGCGCCTCGTCGAAGGAGCGCGCGGCCGCGGCGAACTGGCCGCTGTTGTGCTGGATGTCGCCGAGCGCCTTGAGCGTGCCGGCCACCTCGATGCTGCGATCCCCGAAGGTGAGTCGCTCTGGCGCGAGCGCCTTCTCTTGCAGAACGCGGGCTTCGACCCAGAGACCCAGGCCGTTGTAGGCCTCGCTCATCTTGTGCATCAGCGCGAGCCGCAACAGCGGCTGATCGGCGAGCGTGCTGTCGATGCGCCGCGCGGCCGCATCGAGCGCGGCGCGCACGGTCACCGTCGCACCGTCCGTCTCGTTCGGGTTCGCGCGGCGGAAGACATCGATCATGAAGTCCGAGACGCTCGCGGCCGTTTGCCGCTCGCGCTCGGCCACGTCGCGTTCCCGCGCGAGACGGGTCGTGTAGAACGTGACCAGCGCGGCGATCAACAGCACGACGACCGTCGTGCTGCCGACCGCGATGGCATTCCGGCGCAAGAACTTGCCGGTGCGGTAGCTCCAGCTATCGGGCCGCGCCTGGACCGGCCGGCCGGTCAGATAGTTCTGCAGGTCCTGCGAGAGCGCCGCGGCCGACGCGTAGCGGCGCGCCGGGTCCGCGTGCATGGCCTTCAGCACGATGTTGTCGAGATCCCCTTCGAGCTCGCGCGCGAGCTGGCGCGGCCGCGGCGAGCTCGAGTTCGCCGCGGCACGCACGCGCTCGCTCGGTGGCGGCGGCGTCGACTCGCAGACGATCTTCTCGACCTCGCGGAGCGGGCGGCCCTGGATGTCGTAAGGATGCAGACCGCTCAGCAACCCGTACGACAGCGTGCCGAGGCTGTAGATGTCGGACGCCGTGCCGATCGGCTCGCCGCGAAACTGCTCGGGGCTCGCGTGCTCGGGCGTGAGCACGCGATCGCGGAGCCTCGTGAGCGGCGCGACCGTGTCCGCGCCCTGCGGCTGCAGGAGCTTCGCGATGCCGAAGTCGAGCAGCTTCGGCGTGCCGTCCGGCGTCACGAGGATGTTCGAGGGCTTCAGGTCCCGATGGACGACGAGGTTCTGGTGCGCGTACTGAACCGCCGCGCACACGTGCTGAATCAACGGTATTCGCTGCGCAATGGGCAGGTCGTGCTGCTTGCAGTACTCGTCGATGCGCACGCCATCGACGTATTCCATGACGAGATACGGCGTGCCGTCCGGCATCTGCCCGCCGTCGAGCAGGCGCGCGATGTTCGGATGGTTGAGCCGCGCGAGAATCTGGCGCTCGGTGCGGAAGCGGCTCGCGACGTCGCCGCGGAAGAGCCCGCGGGCCATCACTTTCAGCGCGACGATCTGGTGATACTGGTCGTCGGCGCGCTCGGCCCGGTAGACGGTGCCCATGCCGCCGCGACCGATCAGCCGCTCGATCCGATACCGTCCGATGCGTTGGCCCGGCAGTATCTCGGGAGTCGGCGTCGTGCGGCTCATCGCGCGCTCGACGCGCTCTTCGAGCTCGCCGTCGTCGTCGCCCGTGGTGAGGAGCAGCGCCAGCACCTGCTCGCGCAGGACTACGTCTTCGCCGCACTCTTCGACCAGCAAGCGCGCGCGCTCGGCCGCCGGCAGCAACACGGCCCGGCCGAACAGATCCTGCATTCGCTGCCAGCGTTCGGGAGTGATTTTCGTGCGATCCATGCCGGTCCGCCGCTTTCTAATTCTTGAACGCGCGCGATTATCCGCATCCGGCTGCGTGGCCGCCATGCCCCAAAGGGCTCGCCCGGCCTGAGCGTCGTGTCGCGTGCGCCGTTTCGCGCGAGCTAGTGCGGCTGCACCGCGCCCTTGCAGATGCGCTCGAGAAGATCGGGGAACTCGATGCCCGCGGCCTTGGCCGCTTGCGGCAGCAGGCTCGTCGCCGTCATGCCCGGAAGCGAGTTCGCTTCGAGACACCAGAAGCGGCCCGCGTCGTCGCGACGGAAATCGATGCGGCTATAGGAGCCGAGCTTCAGCACCGCGTGGGCGCGCAACGCGTACTCCTGCATCGTCCGCGCCTCGTCGCCGGGAATGTCCGCCGGGAACACCTCGCGCGCGCCGCCCTTCTGGTACTTCGCTTGATAGTCGAACACTTCGCCGGGCGCGATGATCTCGCCGACCGGCAACGCGACCCCATCGAGAATGCCCACGGTGAACTCGCGGCCCGGGATGAACTTCTCGATCATCACTTCGGAATCGAAGCGCTGGGCGCGCTCGATGGCCGCGGCGAGCTGCGCCGGCTCGCGCACCACGGTGAGCCCGACCGTCGAGCCCTGCTTGTTCGGCTTCACGACCACCGGCCAGCCGAGCTTCGCGCCGACGGCCTTGGAATCGGTCGGCGCCATCAGCCAGTCCGCGGTTGGCACGTCGGCCGAGCGGAAGAGGCGCTTGCTCAGGTCCTTGTCCATCGCGGCGGCGCTCGCGATGTGATTGCTGCCGGTGTACGCAAGCCCGGCGAGCTCCAGCATCGACTGGATGCGCCCGTCTTCGCCCGCACCCCCATGCAGCGCGAGAAAGACGACGTCGGCGTCGCGGATGTCGAACGCGCCGGTTGCGAGGCGCGTCGCGCGGCCGCGCATATCGGCGATTGCCGTGCTCGACGGCGGCTCGGGCGCGACCCCTGCGGCGAGCAGCTTCTGCTCGTCCGCCGCCGGCAACCGGCCCGTGGCCGTATCGACGGCGAACACGTCGTGACCGAGACGGCGCAGCACCGGAATGATCTGAGCGGCGCTCGCGATCGACACGTCGCGCTCCTCGCTCGTTCCCCCGAACAGGACAGCAATCTTCATGACACGTTTCCCCACGGCAAGCGGCGCAACTCTACCCGCCGCGGCACCACGGCTAGAGAGCCGCAGTGCTCAGTTTCGTCACAGGTGCGCCATCACGCGATCCACCTCGGCGGCGCTGCCCAGTACGACGGGCACTCGCTGGTGGATGTCAGTCGGTTGCACGTCGAGGATGCGTTGCCCCGGCGCCGCGAGCGCCTTGCCGCCCGCCTGCTCCATGAGCATCGCCATCGGGTTGGCTTCGTACATGAGGCGCAGCTTGCCCTGCGGCGCCTTCTTCGTCGGCGGATACAGGAACACGCCGCCTTTCAGCAGGATGCGATGCACGTCGGCGACCATCGAGCCCACATAGCGGCTCGAGTACGTCTCGCTCTGGGCCCAGTCGAGATAACGCTGGTAGCCCTCCGGGAAGGTGCGGCGATTGCCCTCGTTCACGGAGTAGCTCTTTGCCGCCTGCGGGGTGCGCAGCCCGCGCTCGACGAGCAAGAAGGCGCCGACCGCGGGATCGAGCACGAACATGTCCACGCCATGACCGATCGTGAGCGTGAAGACCGTCGAAGACCCGTAGAGCACGTAGCCCGCGGCGACTTGCTGTGAGCCGGGTTGCAGGAGCGAGCTCTGCGCATCCCGCGCGCGCCGGTCGTGACGCAGGATGCTGAAGATCGTGCCGACGCCGCCGCACACGTCGAGGTTCGATGAGCCGTCCAGCGGATCGAAGAGCACGCAGTAGCGGCGCTCGCCGCTCGTCGCGTCGCGAATGATGACGGGCTCTTCGTTCTCTTCCGACGCGACGATGGCCACGCCCTCGCGCCCGCCGAGCGTGCCGAGCAGCACTTCGTTCGCGATCACATCGAGCTTCTGCTGCTGCTCGCCCTGCACGTTCTCCGCGCCGGCCGCGCCGAGCACGTTCTCGAGCCGCGCGCGGCGCACCTTCGCGGCGATGATCTTGGCGGAGATCGAAAGGGCGGACAGGATCCACGAGAGGGTGCCGGTCGCTTCGGGAAAGCTCGCCTGCTGATTCAGGATGTGAGCTTGCAGAGAGACGATCGGGCCTGTGGGAGCGGGCGTCGACATGGGCGCGGAATCCTCGGTGAGTGTGGTCAGAGCTTCTGGGCTTCGGCTTCGAGCCGCTCGGTGTGCTCGAGCCACGACGCTTCCGTGCGCTCGATCTCGCGCGCGAGCTGCGCCTGTCGCTCCATGAGCTTGCGCAGGCGCTCCTTCGCGCCATCGGTGTAGAGATCCGGAGCCTCGAGCGCGGCCTGCAGCTCGTTGCGCTCTCGCGTGAGCCGATCGAGCTCGCGCTCGCATTGCTCAATGGCCGCGCGCAGCGGGCTCAGGCGGTTGCGGCGCTCCGCTTCCTCGCGCTTGCGCTGCTTGCGCGCCTCCGCGGATTCGGCGGGCGCCGCAGCGGCGCGCGCCTGGGGCGCAGGAGTCGCCGCAGGTGCGGACGCTGCGCTGTCCGTCTCGTTCAGCCACTTCGCGTAGTCTTCGAGATCGCCGTCGAACGGGGCCACCTTGCCGGCGTGCACGATGTAGAGCTCGTCGGCGACCGTCCGCAACAAGTGGCGATCATGTGACACGAGCACCACCGCGCCCGTGTACTCCTGCAGGGCGACGGTGAGCGCCTGGCGCATTTCCAGATCGAGATGGTTCGTAGGCTCGTCGAGCAGCATCAGGTTGGGCCGCAAGTACGCGACGAGCGCAAGCACGAGTCGTGCCTTCTCGCCGCCGGAGAACGGTCCGATCGGCTCGAACACCCGATCGCCGCGGAAGCCGAAGCTCGCGAGGTAGTCCCGCAGCTCCTGCTCGGTGGCGCGCGCCGCGCGCTGCCCGCCGAAGCGCTTGAGATTCACGAGCGGCGAGTCCTGCGGCGCGAGCTGCTCGAGCTGATGCTGCGCGAAGTAGCCCATCTTCAAGTCGCGCGCTTCCGTGCGCGTGCCGGCGAGCGCCGGCAGCTCCCCGGCGAGCATCTTCATGCAGGTCGACTTGCCCGCGCCGTTGCGCCCGAGCAGCGCGACGCGATCGCCCGGAGCGAGCGTGAGACTCACGCTCTCGAGCACCGCGCGGTCGCCGTAACCCACCGACTGCTTCTCGATCGCGAGTAGCGGCTTCGGCAGCTTCTCCGGCTCCGCAAACGAGAACTCGAACGGCGAGTCGACGTGCGCCGGCGCGATGCGCACCATGCGCTCGAGCGCCTTCATGCGGCTCTGCGCCTGGCGCGCCTTGCTCGCCTTCGCCCGGAAGCGCTCGATGAACGACTCCATGTGCTTGATCTCGCGCTGCTGGCGCGCGTACATCGCACTCTGCTCGGCCATCTCGGCGGCGCGTTGCTCCTCGAACTGCGAGTAGTTGCCGCGATAGGCGCGCGCCTTGCCGTGCTCGATGTTCACGATGCGATTGGTGACGCGATCGAGGAACTCGCGATCGTGCGCAATGAGGAGGAGCGTGCCCGGATACTCCTTCAGCCAGGTCTCGAGCCAGAGGATCGCATCGAGATCGAGGTGATTCGTCGGCTCATCGAGCAGCAGCAGGTCCGAGCGGCACATCAGCGCTTGCGCCACGTTCAGTCGCACGCGCCAGCCTCCCGAGAACTCGCGCACCGCGCGCGTCTCGTCCGCCGTGGAGAACCCGAGGCCGTGCAGTAGCTTGCCCGCGCGACTGCGCGCGTCATATCCGCCGATCGCTGCGTATGTCGCGTACAGCTCACCGAGCCGGTGGCCGTCATCCCGCGCCTCCGCGTCCGCGATCTGGCGCTCGATTGCGCGCAGCTCCGCATCGCCGTCGAGCACGAATTCGATAGCGGGCTGATCGGTCGCCTCGAGCTCCTGCGAGACATGCGCGATCTGGAGATTGGACGGCATGTCGAAGGAGCCGGCCTCCGGCTGCAGCTCGCCGCGCACGAGGGCGAGCAGGCTCGACTTGCCGCTGCCGTTCTCACCGGTGATGCCTACCTTCTCGCCCCGGAACAGCCCGAACGTGGCGCCGGAGAACAGGAGGCGGGTGCCGCGACGGATCGCGACGTCGGCAAAATTCAGCATGGCGGAGCCCGGGGCGGCCGGGAGCAGGTCACGGGGGCGCAGAGGCTATCGGGCCGAGAACCTCCCAGCAAGTCCAAGCGCTTGCACCGTATGGCACACCCTTCCGCGCGTCCTGCACGGATGACCGTGACGCTCGGCGCAGCCCTCGCGCTCACGGCCTGCGGCGATATGGCCCGGCTGCCGGTCGAGGCCGACAACTGACCGTACAGCTACTACGGGCAGCACGTCGACAATCGCGTCGCGCCGCAAAGCCCTATCTCGTCGCGACCGCGCGCAAGCCCGATTACGCGTTGGGGGCGCACAGGGCCTCTCTCGGGCTCGCATATAGCGACAGCAGCGGGCTGCCGGTGTCGTTCGTTCGCGGCATGTTCGTCGGCCAGCACGGCTCGTGGAATCGCAAGCCGCGCAGCGGGTACAAGGTGCCGTTCGTGCCCTTCGAAAGAGAAGGATCCCTTTAACAAACCCACGCCGTAAGTAGCTGATCGTCATGGGCGAAATCGCCCGATTTCTCGCGCTCCACTTGCGCGGTTTCGCCTCTCAGATTTCGGGCACCCGATCACCAGAGGCGCCGCGTGAAAGCCCGCAAGAAGAGCCGGCGAAGAAGCCGCTAGTCGTAGCCAGACGCGCCCCCATGGGTCGATTCGGCACACGACCGACGACACTAGTGGAGATCAGCGATCATGTGATCTTGATCCGGCATGTCGTTCGGGCCGTCGCAGACGCCCTGACGGAGGACCAAGAGCACGCCGCCATGACGCTCCTGAGTGCGCGGTCTACCCGCTCCACGACATCTGCGAGGCGCTGGACGAGCCGCGCAAAGGGAGCCCGGCCTAGCGCCGGCATTTTCGTTCAATCCTGCGTGTTCTCATGCGTCGGCTCAGCCTGCTTTAGCCTCTCACGTTCCATGAACTGCTCGTATCGAGCCTTCACGCTGATGAAGAGCCTATTCAGTTCATGTTCCGGGAGATTCGCGAAATCGCCTTTGAAGTAGCAAGTGCCTATGCAGGCCCAGTTTGGCGATTCCTCGTCCCAATAGTAGATGACGCGGAAGCCGCCACTCTTGCCGCGGCGCGCATCTCTCGAGGCAGCGCGGCCCTTCCAAAGCTTCCTTTGGAACTTCGGCAATGGGTCAGTATATTGAGGCGGTCCGGACTCGAATTCCGCCAGTACGTCCTTTTCGACGTTGGGGAATCGTTTTTTTAAGTCTCTTAGCGCCTTCTCGAACGCTTCATCGCGCTCGAACTCCCAAGGCAAAGAAGCCCCCCATCTCTAATTATCGGGCGGCAATCCTCTCAAATCTGAATAGATCCGGAGAACGCTGCGCTTCGTTTTTTGCTTCACTCGCACGGGCGAATGCCTGCAGTTGTTCTTCGTTACACAGCACAAAGGCAATCGAGTCGATCATCTCGTCGAGCTCGTCCAGAGCAAGCTGCATCGAGCTTCTAAAAAGGCAAAGGCGGCGATAGAAGCGGCCGGCGCCATACGCTAGGCGCAGCATGTCCCTAATCAGTTTGAGGTCGTCATTGTTCTGAATTGAGGGCAAAACACCCTTGAGAAGGCCAAGGACTTTGAGGATACGCCAGGGATACAACTGCGCGAGGATCAAGGCGCCCACCAAGAAAAAGGGCACAAAGCACCACATCACCACATTTCGCATGGTGGCGTTGATGCTGGCGACGTAGTACCAAAAGACGCTCTCGCGCTCCGTCAATGCCGATACGTCCTGTATCGTTGCGGCAGTCATTGCAGCCCCCTTGAGACCGTCTCGCCGGTGGAACGATAGCAGTTTAAAACCAAAGCGCAACCTGTAGCGTGTTTCCCTGCCCATGGGGGACAGAGAGCAAGACTCGGACCAGACTAAGATGGCGCAGTTTCGCCAACGACGCGGTGACGCGCCTCACCCATTAGGGGGGTACCCTGCTACCATCCACCTAATGCCTGATCCGAAAGCTAAAACGCCTGCGCGGCGAGCGCCCATCCCGTTTGACATTGTCGTCAAACGCCTACTTGAGACGCCACCAGCGAGCACCAGAAAGGTGAAGGCGAAGTCCCGCAGCAAGCCAAAATAGGGGTGTGGAGCGGCCGGGAGTCGGACCCGGAGAGCGTGGATAGAATGGCTGCCCTGCGACCTGCCCGTATACGCCCCGTCATACCGCACTGAAGACGGCGAAGAAGCTTTCAATGTGTTCGTGGACGCAGCGCCGTCAACGTACACACCCTGTGAGTGATTGACGCGCAGATGCTCTGCGTACTGCTTGCTGAGCTTCCAGTATATGCGGGTTTCATCGGTCGCCAGACGCGCATCGGGCGCGACGTTCGATGAGAGATATTTGCGAATCTGGTTGAAACTGATTGCCGGCGATGATGTGTTTGGCGCGGACGCGGCCGGCGCTCGACGAGCGCGAATTATCATGTTCTTGTGGTGGCCGCCGCGAGTCTTGCGCGCGCCGCGCTTCTTGCCGATGTAAGTCTCATCCGCTTCGACGACGTTGCCGCCGGAGCCCATGAGATCGGTGCCCCCGCTACCTTCATGGCCTTCCGTATGCGATGGGACAGGAACCAGGCGGCCTTATAGGTGACCTGGAGGGTGCGCTGGAGCTGGCGGCTGCTAATGCCCTTCTTGGACGAGCAGAGCAGGTAGGCCGCCAGGAGCCACTTGTGGAGCGGGATGTGGGAGCGCTCGAAAACCGTGCCCAGGGTCACGGAGAACTGCTCCCGGCAGTCCTGGCACTTGTAGAGGCCCTTACGGTGCGCTTCGCCCTGGAGCTGGTAGTGATCGCCTAGGGAGCCGCAATGGGGGCAGACGGGCTCGCCATTCCAACGGACCTTCTCCAGGTACTCGCGGGCGGCGTCTTCGTCCTGAAACTGAGGGGCGTTGATGACGGCGTCTTTTTTCATGTTCTTCTCCAGGGACGCCAGTATTGACTATTTAATTGGGTTTGTAAAAGGGATCATCTTCCTTCGAAGACGGCAAGCGTGCGGGCAAGCCGGTCGACGTGCTGACGGGCTTCATCAGTGATCGACCGTGGCGTACGGACGGCCGGTCGGTGTTGCCATCGACAAGCAGGGAGCGCTGCTCGTCGCCGATGACGTGGGCAATACCATCTGGCACGTGACCAGCGTGAGCGCACCGCAGACACCTTCGTCGGCGAACGGGCGTCCCCTGCGGGAGGATGCGCCGCCGGCGGCGCACTGAGGCCCACTGCGACGCGTCCGGCGGCTACTCGCGCATTCGTGTGGCGGCGTTTGCCACCGCCTCGTCACAAGATCAGGGCGGCGGACGCTCACCCCGCGCGACGATGGCGGTCGCCGCGACGTCCGCCGTGACGTTGCCGAGCGTGCGGAAGATATCCGGGATCACTTCGACCGCGAGCAACAGTGGCAACAGCTCGAGCGGCACACCCATGGCGAGCGAGATCGGTACGGTCGTGTTGAAGAGCGTGAGCTGACTCGGCAAGCCGACCACGCTGAAGTTCGTCACCACGGCGAGCACCACACCGATCGCGATTCGGCCCAAGTCCAGCGGCACGCCGTACACGTGCGCGACGAAGATGACGATCGAAATGTTGATCGGCGGGCTCGTCAGCCGGAACAGCGACACCGCGAGCGGCAAGGTGATCGAGGTCACGCGCTCAGGCAAGCCGAGAACCTGCTGCGCGCCGGACAACATCGCAGGCAGAGACGCCAGCGACGACTGCGTGCTGATCGCGACCGCCTGCGCCGGCGCGATCGCCTTGGCAAAGCGCGCGAGCGACACGCGTCCGAATGCAACGACGAGCGGATAGCACAGCACGGTCACGACGAGCCCAAGCAGGCACATCAGCACGAGATAGTGTGCAAGCGCTCCCGCCGCATTCACTCCGCCGCGCGCACCAACGCCGAGCGCCAGCACGAACACACCCACCGGCGCGAGCCACAGGATCCAGCCGATGATGACGAGCATCGTCTCCATCACCGCACGGAAGAACCCGAGGAGCGGAGCGCGCAGCTCGCTTGCAACGCGCGACGCCGCGAAGCCGAACAGCAGCGCGAAGATGACCAGCGGCAGCATCTCTCCATCGCTCGCCGCTTTGAACACGTTCGTCGGTATGACGTTGACCAGCCAGTCGCGCACGCCCGGCAGCGTGGGGATCGCCGCAGCCTGGCGACTCGCACCAGCCCGGAATGCGTCGGCTGCCGCCGGATCCACCGGAACCCACGCCAGCGCCACCGTGGTGAAGAGCGCGCCGAATGCGGCTACCGCGGTGAGCAGAATCACGAACAGCAGCAGCGCGCGGGCCGCGATGCGCCCGGTTGCCGCGGTTTCCGCGGCGGACGCCGTGCCCGTAATCAACATCGACACGATGAGCGGCACGATCGTCATGCGCAGGCCGTTGAGCCACAGCGCGCCGATGGGCTCGAGCGCGGGCACGATGCGGTCGAGCGCCGGGATGTGCGCCGCGCCGATCAGCGCGCCCGCGACGAGCCCGGCAATGAGCGCCAGGACGACGCGTGTGCCGAATGACATCGTCGGTGTCGGGGCCACGGGCGCGCGGGCCTCAGCCGCCCGAGCGCTTCGCGTCGTAGCCGAGCTTCGTGAGCTCGGCGACGAGCCGGTCGCGATGATCGCCCTGAATCTCGATCTTGCCGTCCTTCACGGCGCCGCCGGCGCCGCAC
>DASZSS010000187.1:0-2955 GCA_035548535.1 Steroidobacteraceae bacterium | reverse complement strand
CGCCGCTCCGCCGCGCGCCTGATCGCGACGACGCGCAAGGAATACTTCGGCTTGAGCGAGTTCGTGCGCGCCTCGCGCGTGCGCGCCGAATCGTCGGGCCTCGTGATCTCGATCGAGTCGAGCTTCGGGGTCGGCGAGGTCAGGGTGCCGCTCGTCGGCGAGTTCAACATCGAGAACACGCTCAGCGTCCTCGGCGCGCTGCTCGCGCTCGGCGTACCGCTGGCCGACGCCGCGAATGCCTTGGCGCGATGCCGCGCACCGAGCGGTCGCATGGAATTGTTCGGCGGGCGCGGGCGCTTGCCGCTCGCGATTGTCGACTACGCGCACACACCGGACGCACTCAGCAAAGCGCTGCGCGCCGCCCGCATGCATTGTCGCGGTCGGCTGCACGTGGTGTTCGGCTGTGGCGGTGATCGGGATGCAGGCAAGCGGCCGCTCATGGGCACCATCGCCGCGGAGCTGGCCGACGACATCGTCATCACCGACGACAACCCGCGCACGGAAGATCCGCGACGCATCGTCGCGGACATCATCGCTGGCGTGCGCGGAGTGAGCTCGGGGACCGGCGGCATCGGTGGCAGCAGCACGTCCGCCTCCGGCATCCGCGCGATGGGACCGATCGTTGCGCGCGCGACGTCGGTGCGAGTCGAGCACGATCGCGCACGCGCCATCACTTCGACGCTCGATGCGGCCGCCGCGGAGGATGCGGTGCTGATCGCCGGCAAAGGGCACGAGAGCTATCAGATTTACGGCACGGAGAAGCGCCCGTTCAGCGATCAGGCGGTGATCCGCAACCATTGGGGGGAGGAGGCGTGAAGCGCACGCTAGGGGATATGGTGCGCGTCTGCGGCGGTCGGCTTGTGGGAGCCGACCGCCCATTTGCCGGCGTCTCCTCCGATACGCGCACGCTCGTCGCGGGCGAGCTGTTCGTCGCGCTGCGCGGCCCCAATTTCAACGGCAACGATTTCGTCGCCGCGGCCGAGAAGGCCGGCGCGGCGGGTGCGCTCGTCGACACCGAGCAGCCCGCCGCCCTGCCGCAGATCGTCGTCAGCGATACACAGGCGGCGCTCGAGAAAGCCGCAAGCGCGTGGCGCGAGCAGTTCTCCATTCCGATCGTCGGTGTGGCCGGCAGCAACGGCAAGACGACCGTGAAGGAGATGACTGCGCAGATCCTCTCGCAGGCCGGCAACACGATGTCGACCCGCGGCAATCTGAACAATCACATCGGCGTGCCGCTCACGCTCTTTCGGCTCGCGCCGGAGCACCGCTTCGCGGTCGTGGAGATGGGCGCGAACCACCCCGGCGAGCTCGCCGCGCTCGTGAAGATCGCGCGGCCGACGATCGGGCTCATCACCAACGCGGGCGCGGAGCATCTCGAAGGGTTCGGCAGCCTCGCAGGGGCTGCGCGGGCGGAAGGCGAGATGGTCGAGCACCTCGCCGCCTCGGGGACGGCGATCATCAATGCGGACGATGCTTTCGCGGACATGTGGCGCGGGCTCACGAAGGCGCGAGTGGTCACGTTCGGTCTGCAAGCCGGTGCGGACTTCACGGCCCGGGACGTGCGTACCGAAATCGGTGCCGCAGGATTCGTCACGCGCTTCACGCTCGTGTGCCCGAGCGGCAGCGCATCCGTGCAACTGAAGCTCGCCGGCCGACACAACGTGACCAATGCGCTCTGTGCGGCGGCCGCGGCCGCGGCCGCCGGCGTGAGCATGGATCACATCGTCGCCGGTCTCGGCGCCGTGCAGGCCGTCAAGGGTCGCTTGCAGTTCAAGAAGACGCGCCATGGCGCCTGGTTGATCGACGATTCGTACAACGCGAATCCGAGCTCCGTGCACGCGGGAATCGAGGTGCTCGCGCAGCTCGACGGTCGCAAGTGGCTCGTGTTCGGGCAGATGGGTGAGCTGGGCTCGTTCGCGGAAGAGGCGCATCGCGAGGTTGGCGCCTTCGCGCGCGCGCACGGCATCGAGCGCCTGTTCGCGGTCGGCGAGCACGCGCGGCTCACCGTGCAGACCTTCGGCGACGGGGCCGCGTGGTTCGCGGACACGACGGCGCTCGCGCAGGCGGTCGATGCGGCGCTGACGCCGGATGTGTGCCTGCTCGTCAAGGGATCGCGGTCGAACCGGCTGGAACGAATCGTCGAAGCGCTGGGCGGAAAATAAAGGGTCGTACGTGCTCTACTGGGTCACACAACAACTGACGAGCTGGTACTCCGGCTTCAACGTCTTCTCGTACCTCACCTTCCGCGCCATTCTGGCGACGATCTCGGCGCTCGGCTTCTCGCTGCTCGTCGGGCCGAAGATGATCGCGAATCTCTCGCGCTATCAGATCGGCCAGGTGGTGCGCAAAGACGGCCCGAAGTCGCACCTGCCGAAAGCCGGCACGCCGACGATGGGCGGCGCGCTCATCCTGTGCGCGATTCTCTTCGCCACGCTGCTGTGGGCGGACCTGCGCAACCGCTACATCTGGACGGTGCTCGGCGTCACGTTCGCGTTCGGCCTGATCGGCTTCTACGACGACTACCTGAAGCTCGTCGTCGGCAACTCGCGCGGGCTGATCGCGCGCTGGAAGTACTTCTATCAGTCCATTGCCGGTCTCGCTGCGGCGTGCGCTCTCTACTTCACCGCGCAGTCGCCGGCGGAAACGACGCTGTTCCTGCCGTTCGTGAAGAGCTTCGCGGAGCCGCTGTCGGTCTGGCTCTTCATCGGGATCGCGTATTTCATGATCGTCGGCATGAGCAACGCGGTGAATCTCACCGACGGGCTCGACGGGCTCGCGATCATGCCGGCGGCGCTCGTGGCCGCGGCGCTCGGCGTCTTCGCGTACGCGAGCGGCAACGTGAAATTCGCCGAGTACCTCGCGATTCCTTCGATCCCGCATTCCGGCGAGCTGATCATCTTCTGCGCGGCGCTCGCCGGTGCCGGCCTCGGCTTCCTCTGGTTCAACGCGTATCCC
>DASZSS010000186.1:0-2342 GCA_035548535.1 Steroidobacteraceae bacterium | reverse complement strand
TTCCCTAGACTACCGCCCCCGCTCGCCCCGCCCTGGCTCTCGAGGGCAGCTCACGCAGTGGGTGGTTAGCTCAGCTGGTAGAGCGTCGCCCTTACAAGGCGAATGTCGGGGGTTCGAGTCCCTCACCACCCACCAACTCTGACGTGCCGCACTGGCCAGCTCTCACTGCAAGTGCAGCGTCACGCCCGCGAGCGCGTGCAACGTCCTCGTGTGCGTCACGATTCGCGTTTGCGGAACCAGGTCGATGTCCAGCTTGCCGGCCTCTGCCTTGGCCTCGATGAGCACGCCGAAGCGACGATTGAGCCGGTATTCCCCGCCACCGAAGATCTGCACGCCACTGCCGGCATAACGGTAGTCGGCGCCGACGGACACGTCGTTGATCGTGCCCTCGGCATGCGGCCAATAGCCGACAAGTCCGACGCCGGCGTGCGTCGACCAGCCGCGCGCGAAGCCGCCGACGGAGTCGGCGTCAGTCCAGCGGTACGCGGCGTTGAGCGCAGCGAGATTCACGCCGTGCGAGATCTCCAGCGCCTGCACCCGATTCGCGAGCGGCGCGCGCTCGTTGAGCGGCACGCCGTTCCAGCGGCCGCTCACGGAGGTCGCGCGATCCGTCTGCGCGTACATCTTGTAGTGCGTGAAGTCGAAGGTGCCGCCCAGGCGCGCGGCGGCGCTCGGGTAGTACGCAACGCGCAACCCGTAGTACGGCGAATCCTCGAATGGCCGCGCTTCCCAATGCACGTCACCGAACGTCGCATCCGAATCCGACGCGGATTGCCTCACGCGCAGATTGCTGTCGCGCGTCCAAGAGCTACCGGTATAGAGCGTCAGGGCCCATTCGGCGCGGGCCTCCTCGCACGTCCCGACCAGGAACACGCATAGAACGATGGCGATAGGCCGCCGCATTCACCGTCCTCATCTACCTGCGCGGAGTCCCAGCTGACTCAGCCGCGAACTCTCGCGCGCGCCGGGCGTTCCACTCACAGCGCTCGCACGCACAATTATCGAGACAGCCGCCATGGAGCATCGATGGGGTAATCGCCGGGAGATATCGCACGCCGTGCGCGTGCGTACACCGGCTGGACTGGTCGCGACCGGCACGCTCCGCAACATCAGCATGAGTGGCGCTCTCCTCCACACGGACGCGCCGCTGCAGCTCTTGGGCCACCTCGAAGTGCAGATGTTCGCCAGGTCGGAGGTCGTGCATCCGATCAACGCCGCCGCTGCGCATGTCGTGCGCAGATGCGCTGGAGGATACGGGATCGAGTGGGCGGAGCTATCGCCCCCGGCAGTTCAGCTCTTGACCAGCATCCTGGCAGAAACGAAGCGGCAGGCACGGCAGCCCCTCGTCGAGCCGGACGCGCAGACGCCGCAGCGCGCCGTGCCGGTCCGCCGGCGCAAGATCCGGCGGCGGTGACACGAACGAGCGGGCTGCTCGCGAAGGCCGTTAGCGCTCGCGCTCTTCGCCCTTCGACTCGGAGCTCGCGGTACGGATCTTCGAATCGAGCGAAGACGCCATGTCCTTGTGCTCCTCGAGCGTCGGGAGCGTCTTCTGCGCGAACGCAGCTAGGTCCTTGTCGCTCGACTGCTGCGCGTCCGTGAACAACGCAACGGCCTTGGAGTGATCCTTGTCCATCGCCTCGGCATACGCCTTGTCGAACGCCGCACCGGACTTGCTGCTCAGCTTCTGCACCATGGCCTGGTGCTCGGCGTCGAGCTTGGCCGGTACCTGATAGCCCTTCTCCTGCGCGATCTGCTTCAGCTGCTCATTCGCCTTGCTGTGATCCGCGACCATGCGCTCGCCGAATGCGCGTACGTCAGGGTTCTCGGATTTCTGCTGCGCGAGCTTGCCCAGCTCGACTTCCGTCATGCCGTCCAGCGCAGCTTTCTGGACGAACGTCTTCGGGTCCTCGCCGCCGGTCTTGCCGGCCGAGGCCATGTGGTGCCGCATGTCACCGTGGGTCGCTTCGCGCTGATGCGGTGACGATGCCGCGCCGGGGCCCGTCTCACCCGGGCTCGTCGTGCTGGGGCTCGTCGGGTCGGACGTGCTCGGTGTCTGGGCTCCCGCATAGCCGGCAAACAGCAGCGCACTCGCCGCGAGCAAAACGACCTGATTTCGATGGTTCATGATGTGCCTCCGAGATGAAGACGAAGACACTGCCCGACTCGCAGTGCGCGCGGCATCGCGATTCGCCGGATAACGGCGTACGAAGCGTCCTACAGCCGAGGCGGGTTATCTCAGGTCAAGTGCAGCTTCGCTCGGGTGCTTACGCGGTCGTGAGCACGGCGGCTCCCCGCAGCTCTCCGTGAGCGAGTGCGCTGGTTGCCTCCGCAGCCTGCACGAG
>DASZSS010000185.1:0-2349 GCA_035548535.1 Steroidobacteraceae bacterium | reverse complement strand
TTCCCTAGACTACCGCCCCCGCTCGCCCCGCCCTGGCTCTCGAGGGCAGCTCACGCAGTGGGTGGTTAGCTCAGCTGGTAGAGCGTCGCCCTTACAAGGCGAATGTCGGGGGTTCGAGTCCCTCACCACCCACCAACTCTGTGCGACGTCCGCGTCGGCCCAGGTCTTACTGCAGGTGCAACGTCACGCCGGCGAGCGCGTGCAACGTCCTCGTGTGCGTCACGATTCGCGTTTGCGGGACGAGGTCGATGTCGAGCTTGCCCGCTTCGGCCTTGCCCTCGATCAGCAGGCCGAAGCGGCGATTCAGCCGGTACTCGCCGCCGCCGAAGATCTGCACGCCACTGCCGGCGTAACGGTAGTCGGCGCCGACGGGCACGTCGTTGATCAGGCCCTCTGCGTGCGGCCAATAACCGACGATGCCGGCCCCGGCGTGCGTCGACCAGCCGCGCGCGAAGCCGCCGACGGAGTCGGCATCGGTCCAGCGGTACTCGGCGTTCAGCGCAGCGAGATTCACGCCGTGCGAAATTTCGAGCGCCTGCACTCGACTCGCGAGTGGCGCGCGCTCGTTGAGCGGCACGCCGTTCCAGCGGCCGCTCACGGAAGTGGTGCGATCGGTCACTGCGTACATCTTGTAATGCGTGAAGTCGAAGGTAGCGCCCAGCCGCGCGGCGGCGCTTGGGTAATACGCGACACGCAACCCGTAGTACGGCGAATCCTCGAATGGCCGCGCTTCCCAATGCACGTCACCGAACGTCGCATCCGAATCCGACGCGGACTGGGTCACGCGCAGGTTGCTGTCGCGCGTCCAAGAGCTGCCGGTGTAGAGCTCCAGGACCCATTCGGCGCGCGCCTCCTCGCACGTCGCGACCAGGAACACGCATAGAACGATGGCGATACGCCGTCGCATTCACGGTCCTCATCTAGCTGCGCGGGCTCCCCGCTCATGCAGCCGCGAACTCTCGCGCGCGTCGGGCGTTCCACTCATTGGGCTCGCACGCACAATTATCGAGACAGCCGCCATGGAGCATCGATGGGGTAATCGCCGGGAGATATCGCATGCCGTGCGCGTGCGCACACCGGCCGGGTTGGTCGCGACCGGTACACTCCGCAACATCAGCATGAGTGGCGCTCTCCTCGCGACCGATGCGCCGCTGCAGCTCTCGGGCCACCTCGAAGTGCAGATGTTCGCCAGGTCGGAGGTCGTGCATCCGATCAACGCCGCCGCTGCGCATGTCGTCCGCCGATGCGCTGGAGGATACGGCATCGAGTGGGCGGAGCTATCGCCCCCGGCAGTTCAGCTCTTGACCAGCATCCTGGAAGGAACGAGGCGGCAGGCACGCCAGTCCCTCGTCGACCCGGGCGCGCAAGCGCCGGCGCAGCCCGCCGCGTCGGTCCGCCGGCGCAAGAGCCGCCGGCGGTGACACGAGCGAGCTGCACGGCTCGGGCGCCCGTTAGCGCGCGCGCTCTTCGCCCTTCGACTCGGAGCTCGCGGTGCGGATCTTCGAATCGAGTGAAGACGCCAGGTCCTTGTGCTCCTCGAGTGTCGGGAGCGTCTTCTGCGCGAACGCAGCCAGGTCCTTGTCGCTCGACTGCTGTGCGTCCGTGAACAACGCGACGGCCTTGGAGTGATCCTTGTCCATCGCCTCCGCGTACGCCTTGTCGAAGGCCGCGCCGGACTTGCTGCTCAGCTTCTGCACCATGGCCTGATGCTCGGCGTCGAGCTTGGCCGGTACCTGATAGCCCTTCTGCTGCGCGATTTCCTTCAGCTGGTCGTTCGCCTTGGTGTGATCCGCGACCATCCGCTCGCCGAACGAGCGTACGTCAGGGTTCTCGGACTTCTGCTGCGCGAGCTTGCCGAGCTCCACTTCCGTCATGCCGTCCAGCGCAGCTTTCTTGACGAACGTCTTGGGGTCCTCGCCGCCGGTCTTGCCGGCCGAAGCCATGTGGTGCTGCATGTCACCGTGGGTCGCTTCGCGCTGATGGGGACTCGACGCTGCGCTGGGGCTCGTCGTATCCGGGCTCGTGGTGCCGGGGCTCGTCTGGTCGGACGTGCTCGGTGTCTGGGCTCCCGCATAGCCGGCAAACAGCAGCGCGCTCGCCGCGAGCAGAAAGACCTGATTTCGATGGTTCATGATGTGCCTCCGAGATGAAGACGAAGACACTGCCCGACTCGCAGGGCGCGCGGCATCCCGCTTCGCCGGATAACGCCGTACGAAGCGTCCTACAGCCGAGGCGGGTTATCTCAGGTCAAGTGCAGCTTCGCTCGGGTGCTTACGCGGTCGTGAGCACGGCGGCTCCCCGCAGCTCTCCGTGAGCGAGTGCGCTGGTTGCCTCCGCAGCCTGCACGAG
>DASZSS010000184.1:0-13550 GCA_035548535.1 Steroidobacteraceae bacterium | reverse complement strand
CTCCTTGGCGATGGCGCGCAGGAATTTCTCGGGACGTTTCAGCAGCAGCCCGCAGCCATCGCCCGTCTTCCCGTCCGTGGCGATGGCGCCACGGTGGGTGAGCCGATTCAGCGAGGTAATGGCGGTATCCACCAGCCAGCGGCTCGGCTGGTCGTCGAGGTTGGCGATCAGGCCGAACCCGCAACTGTCTCTCTCGTATGACTCCTTGAAGAGTCCCGTGTCTGTGCTGCTCATCGTCGTGCCCCGTTACGGAGGCGTACTCCGCTCGTGCCACCCGGCGCGACGCCGGCGGCTCCATTGCTCACGTTGAAAAAATAAGTCGGGAGAGATCCGGCAACCGAGCAACAGCGGGCTTGCGCGCTGGTGCGGGCTTTACCGGCAGGGCGCCGACACTCGCTCGCGACACGAGGCCGGGTCGCGGGCGGCATGCGCCGATCTACACCACCTGTATGCGCCCGATCATACCGACGCGGCGGAAGCGGTCAATGCACGATTCGGCCCGGAAACGGCCGGGAACGGTCGGCGCCGCCCGAGAATGGGCATATTTTCGACGCATGGGGGACGGCGGGTCGCAGGATGGTCGCACGCCGCGACCGGCCTCTCGAGCGGGCGTGCGGTGAAAATCCGCCCCGACCCGGTCCATACTCCGGCCCCACGAATCCCCGAGGACCCCCGTTGAGACCGCTGATGATCGCCCTGGGCGTCGCGTTTCCGCTGACCGTGCATGCCGCCGTCGTCAGCCGGAACACCCCGCTGACGATCGCAAGCCTCGCCCTCCTGGTGCTGATCGTGATGCTCCCGCGGCTCATGCGGTTGAGCGCGGCGGCCTGGTGTGCCGTGCCGCTGATCGTCGCCGCGCTCGTGCTCCTGTGGCGCGCGCACGCGGAGTGGCTACCGCTCTATGCGACCCCGGTGCTCGTCAGCTTCGCGTTCGCATGGGTGTTCGGGCACACGCTCGCGCCAGGCGAAGTCCCGCTCATCGAGCGGCTCGTGCGGCTGCTTCACGAAAACGACGACCTGCGGACCGACATCCGTTCGTACGCGCGCGGCTGCACGCTCGCATGGACGCTGCTGCTGACCACCCTCGGGGTGCTCAACCTCACGCTCGCGCTCGTCGCCGCACCGAACGGTGTTCTGCTACTCCTGGGGGTGCGGCCGCCGTTCACGGTGCCCGTCGAGGTCTGGTCGCTGTTCGCGTACTTCCTCAACTACGTCTTCGTCGGACTGTTCTTCCTGCTCGAGTATCTTTATCGGCACCGCCGCTTCCCCGAGCAGAAGTACCGCAACGTGTTCGACTTCATGCGCCGTGCCGCCGCCGTGGGCCCGCGCCTCTTGCGCGCACCCAATGACTGAGCGCCACCTCGCCGCGTTCACCGTGCCCGCGAGCCATCCGTCCTTGCCGGGGCATTTTCCGGGCTCGCCGGTCGTGCCGGGCGTGGTCGTGCTCGATCTCGTGCTGCGCGCCGCCGCTGAGTGGCGGGGGCATGAGGCGCGCGTCAGCGGCCTCAAACAGGCGAAATTTCTCGCGCCGCTGCTGCCGGAGGAGCGTGCGGAGGTCGCGCTGGAGGCGAGCGACGATGCGTTGGGCTTCCGCGTGTCGCGAGGCGAAAAGGTCATTGCGCAGGGAACGTTCATCCTTACGAGCGACGGCGCGGGCCGTGGCGCTTCCGCAGCCTCGGCGAGCGCCGGTGCCGTCCCGCCGCACGGCGGCGCCACATCCATCGGCGCGGCGAGCGTGCCGGCCACGACACAGGCACCCGACTCGCCGCATCGCTCATGAGCGCGCCCTGGCTCGAGCGGCAGGAGATCGGCAATCCGTTCTTCCTGCATCTGATTCGTGATATCGGGCTGCTGTGCGGCCGACGCGTCACGCGGCTGCTGCTGTATCCGATCACGCTCTACTTCTTCTTCCGGCGCGGACCGGAGCGGCGCGCCTCGCGGGTGTACCTCGAAAGGGTGCTGGGCCGGAGCGTCTCGCCGTGGCACGTCCTGCGTCACATGCACTGCTTCGCGTGCACGATCCTCGATCGCCTGTTCCTGCTCAGCGAGCGCTTCAAGCGCTTCGAGATCCGCACCTCCGGTCTGCGGGATCTCGACCGCGTGCTCGCGGGCGGCAAGGGCGTCCTGCTGATCGGCTCCCATCTCGGCAGCTTCGACGCGCTGCGCGTGCTGGCCTTGGAACGGCCCGACGTGCGCGTGCGCATTCTTTTGGATGTGGCGCACGGCGCGCGCATCACGCAGGTGCTGAATGCTCTGAATCCGGCGCTCGCGGCCAGCATCATCAACGCGCGCGATGCGGGACCGGGTGTCGCCATCGCCATCAAGGAAGCGCTCGACCGCAACTTCATCGTGGCGCTGCTCGCCGATCGCGGACGCCCCAGCAACCCGACGCAGTTGGCGACCTTCCTCGGCCACCCCGCGCCGCTGCCGACCTCGCCCTGGCTCCTGGCCGCGACCCTCAAAGTGCCGGTGATGCTGGCGTTCGGGCTGTATCGCGGTGGGAATCGCTACGATCTGCACTTCGAGATGTTCGCGGAGAGCATCGTCATCGAGCGCAGCCGCCGCGCCGAGGCGCTCGTGCAAATTCTGCAGCGGTTCGCGGATCGGCTGGCACACTATGCGCGCCTCGCTCCTTACAACTGGTTCAACTTCTATGACTTCTGGCATCAGGAAGCGCAGGGCTCTGACGCTCGCGACGCTGTCGCTGGCACCGGCGATCTGCTTCGGCGCTCTTGACGTCGCTCAGTTGCTCGCGAAGCTGGCACGCCCGGCGCCGGCGACGACGTCCTTCGTCGAAGCGCGCTTCTCGAAGCTCCTGGTCGAACCGCTGGTGGTGAAGGGGCAGCTCGAGTATCACGAGGATGGCGCGCTCGTGCGCGCCGTCAGCGAGCCGTTTCGGGAGCGCACGGAGATCAAAGGCGATACGGTGACGATCGAGCGCGTCGGCAAGTCGCCGCGGCGGTTCGCACTGAGCCGCGCGCCCGAGCTGCGGAGCATGCTCGCGGGATTCGGCGCGGTGCTGGGCGGAACGCGCGCCAAGCTGGAACGAGACTTCGAGCTCGCGGCAACCGGCGACACGACGCACTGGCGGCTCGCAATGACGCCGAAACTGCCCGCGCTCGCCAAATACGTGCGCAACATCGTGATGGAGGGACACGAAGGCGAGCCGCGCTGCGTGGTCGTCACGCAGCCGGACGACGAAGCGAGTGTGATGGTCGTCGGCAACGCCGCCGCGGGCCCGCTGCCGCAGCCGCTCACGCGCGAATCGCTCGAGCGCTTCTGTGCGAGCCAAGGTTGAATGCTCGCGGCGCGCCGCGCGCCCGCTAGTTTCCTGCGACCGGATGGCGGCGCACACATTCGTACGCGCCCAGCGCGATGAGTTACTGACATGACGCGCACGGCGCGCACCGCGTTGTTGATCGCATGGATCGCCGCGATCGTGCTGCTCGGCTATTACGTGCAGCAATCGCTGACCATCAGCGGCGACCTGCGACTGTTCTTGCCTTCTCCGCAAACGCGCACGGAAAAACTGCTGCTCGAGGAGGTCGGTGAGAGCCCCGCGTCACGGCTTCTCTTGATCTCGCTCGACGGCGCGCCGCCCGAGTCGCTCGCGGAAAGCTCGCAGCGGCTCGCGGCAGCCCTGCGGTCGGATCCGCATTTTGGATGGGTCTCGAACGGCGCGGCCTCGATCGACGACATCCCCGACGCGCTGCTGCCGTATCGCTATCTGCTCTCGCCGACGCTGGATCGTCAGACATTCGATGCCACCTACTTGCGGGGTGAGCTGCAGGAACGATTACAGGACCTCTCGTCGCCCGCAGGCACGGCGCTCGAACCGCTGATTCCCCGCGACCCCACGCTCGAGGTGCTGAAGCTCGCCGAGACCTGGCAGCCGGCCAAGCAGCCGCGGCGCGAATACGATGTCTGGTTCGATTCTCAGGGGCGGAGCGCGCTGCTCGTCGCGGCTACCAAAGCCGCCGCCTTCGACCCGGACGGTCAAGAGACGGCATTGGACGCTTTGCGGAAGCATTTCGAGGCGAGCCGTGCCGCTCCAGGCGTGCGCATGACGGTGAGCGGCGCCGGCGCCTTCTCCGTCCTGATGAAAGGACGCACGCAGGCCGAGGCGACCGTGATCGGCACCATCGACAGCATCGGACTGATCGTTCTGCTGTTCGTCGCGTATCGAAGCGTGCTGACCGTGGTGCTCGGAGGACTGCCGCTCGCGAGTGCCGGCATCGCCGGTCTCGCGGCAGTCAGTACGCTCTTCGGGTCTGTGCACGGGATCACGCTGGCGTTCGGGTTCACGCTGATCGGAGTCGCACAGGACTATCCAATCCATCTGTTCAGCCATCAGCACCCCGGCAAGTCCGCGCTGGCAACGGCGACATCGGTGTGGCCGACCCTTGCGACGGGCGTGGTGAGCACGTGCATCGCGTACCTCGCGTTCCTGCGTTCCGGAGTGAGCGGGCTCGCGCAGCTCGCGTGCTTCACCATCGTCGGACTCGCCGTGGCGGGGCTCACCACCCGCTATCTATTGCCGCGCGTGATGCCGGAAAAAACCCACGACCCTGGCGAGAGCGCCTGGCTCGCTCGCCTGTGGTCGTTCATCGCGAAGCTGCCTCGACCCCGCTGGCTCGGCGTCGCCATCGTGCTGGTGTGTGTCGCCGTCCTCGCGCTCGCGTCGACGCCGATGTGGCAGAACGATCTCGGACAGCTCACGCCCGTTCCGCAGCCCCTGCTCGACACCGATGCGCGTCTGCGCCAGGAGCTTGGGGCCGCGGACGTGCGCCGCCTGCTCGTTGTGGAAGGGGCCACGGCGGACGAGGTGCTTGCATCGCTCGAATCGCTGCATCCCGAGCTCGATGCGCTGGTGCAGCGGCGCGCCATCGAAAGCTACGACGACGCGGCGCGCTACCTGCCATCGACTGCTCACCAGAAGCGCCGACAGCAAGCCCTGCCCGACGTCGATGCGCTGCGCGCGGCTGTCGCGCAGGCAGCGGCCGGCTTGCCGTTCAAGGCGGACGTGTTCGACCCGTTCATTGCCGATGTCGCGAAAGCGAAGGCGCTGCCGCCACTCACGCCCGCCGCGCTCGCCGGCACGCCGCTGGAATTGCAGGTGGGCGCGCTGCTTCTTCAGCATGGCGAACGCTGGACGGGGCTCGTCACACTGGGCGGTGTGCGCGATGTCGCCGCGCTCGAACGACTCGCTGAGCGGCACGCCGCAAGCGCCCGCGATCGAGCACCCTCATCCAGTCCAGCCGCCACGGCGGATACCCTCGCTTCGCAGAGCGGCCCGTCCGCCACGCTACTCGACCTGAAGCAAGCCTCCGAAGACTTGGTGGCGCGCCAACGCACCCACATTCTCTACAGCCTGGCGATCGCGGCCGTGCTGCTCGCACTCACGATCTTCGCGGCGCTCCGCTCCCTCGCGAGAATGCTCCGGGTCATCGCACCGATGGCGCTGACGACGTTGCTGATCCTCGCCATTCTTCACGGGCTCGGCGTTTCGCTGAATCTGTTCCACCTCATCGCGCTCGTGCTCGCGGCCGGGCTCGGCGTCGACTACGCGCTCTTCTTCGAGGCCGTGGCAGACGATCCCGCCGAGCAGCGGCGCACGCTGCACGCGGTGCTGGTGTGCTCCCTTTCGACGCTGCTCGTGTTCGCTGCGTTGGCACTCTCGACCCTGCCCGTACTGCGCGCGATCGGGGTCACGGTCACGCTCGGCATCGTCAGCAATTTCTTCTTGGCGTTGCTGCTGACGCGCCCGGCTCGGGGAGCATCGCATGCTCGGCCGTGACGCCATCGAAGCGCTGATTCCTCATCGAGGCGCCATGTGCCTGCTCGAGCGCGTCATCGAGTGGGATCGCGAGCGCATCGTCCTCGCGACGAGCACGCATCGCTCGCCGACGAATCCGTTGCGACTCGACGGCCGTCTGCGAGCGATTCACTTGTGCGAGTACGGCGCGCAGGCGATGGCGGTGCATGGCGGGTTGTGCGCTCAGGCCGAGGGCCGCACGGCGAAGCCGGGATTCCTGGTCTCGCTGCGCGATGTGCGCCTTCACATCGATTTCATCGAGGCGCTCGCGGGCGAGCTGCGCGTCGGCGCTCAACGACTCATGGAGACGAGCGGTAGCTGGCAATACGCGTTCACCATTGAGCACGCCGGCGTGACGCTGGCGACCGGGCGCGCGGCGGTGGTGGCACGTGAATGATCGCGTTACAGGAATCGACGACGATTTGACCGCGATGGGCAACGACTAGAAATCCGGCCGCTCACGCGGCTGCCGATCGCGCTCGCGCATACGCCGGAAACAGCAGGGGTTCCGAGGCGGGTGACTGAGCGTCGCCGATGAGCTGGATCACCGCCGAGGTGTTCAGGCCGGGGTGCTCCGCGACCGCCGTCCCCACGATCTCGGCCGCAAGTGACTTCAGCAACGCGGCGTTCTCACGAATGCGAGCCTTGAACGCCGCATCGTCGAGCTCGTCCCGCAAGCCCTGGTTCAGCGCCGCGAACCAACGCAGGCTCGTCTGATCGAGCATGCGCGCGGCGTTACGTTTCGCGCTCACCTTCGACCACTCGCGCAGGAAGGGCTGCATGGCATCGTTCAGCGCCATCGTGAGCGTCAGCTCATCGCGCAAGCGCGCCATCGACGTGGGATCGGTGAGGCGGCGCTGAAAGAAAAGCTGGCACAGCACGCCCCAGTAGTACGTGTAATCCCAGATCACCTTGACGGGCATCACTTCGGGATCGCCGAACATGCCGTACTGCTGCGTGTAGAGCGTGAGCATGCTGCGATAGAAGGAAAAGTAGAGCTGCTCATACAGGCGAACGTAGGGCGCGATCGCCTCGCCGGCGAAGTCCTTCGCGACGAGATCGGTGATGAAGGTGTTCGAGATCGCGATGAAGTCGCCGCCCGGCGAGTAGAAGGGGTCGAGGAACACGCCGGCCTCGCCCGTCACGGCCCAGCGAGCGCCGGAAAGCACGCGCTTGCAGCCGTACGAGAAGCCACGTAGCGCGACGAAGTCCTGCAGCAGATGGCGCTTGTCTTCGAGCGCGCGAGCGAGCCGGGGCTGATGTGCGCGAAACCATTCGAGCGCCCGCTCGAAGCTGTTCATCGTGCGCAGCGGATGGATGTTGGCGTCGGCGACGATGCCGATCGAGTGCGAGCCCGAGGCGAGTGGGATGAGCCACGCCCAGTAACCGTGACCGCACAGGTGATTGGTCGATAGCCACCGGGCCGGCGGATCGCAGCGCTCGCGCCACGCAGATTCGTCCGACCACGTATCGACCTCGATATGCGCGCCGATGCGGAACCAGACGGCGTTGGCATCGTGGGCATTGGGCTCGGTGAGATCGAGCTTGCGCTTCACGAGCCCGGCGCGGCCGCTGGCGTCGATGAGCCATCGGGCGGTCATGCGCTGCTCGGTCCCGTTGTGGTGATAGACGACCTCGTGGTGCGGCCGGGCGCCGATCGCCGTGGCGCCGTTCGCGTCGGCGAGCGTGAATGCGAGGATCGTCGCGCCATCGATGAAGCGGATGCCGAGTGACTGGACGTGCTCCGCGAGGAAGTTCTCGAAAATGCCGCGATCGAGCTGGTAGCTGGGCGTCGCAAGATAGCGGCTTGCACCGAGCTCGACGACGTCATCGATGCGGTCCCGGCCGTCGCTGAAGAAGAAGCGGAAGCCGAACTTCTTGAGCTGCTGCGTCTGCAGATGCTCTTCGAGCCCGAGCACGCGCCCGAAGTACTCCGCGGCAATCTCGACGGAGGATTCCCCGATCTTGTGGGCCGCTTCGGGCACCGGGTGGCGCAGCCGCTCGAGCACGACGATATCGAGCGAGGGCAATTGCCGGCGCAACTGAAGGGCCAGCGTGAGGCCGGCGAGCCCGCCGCCCATCACGACGACGTCGACGCCCACGGCGCCCGGCGAACCGGGAACCGCGCTCGGCTCGCACGTCTCCGCAGCCTGCTCAGGCGGCGAGGACGACTGCGCCCCGCCTTCGCCGAAACGCGATCGCCCTCGGTCTTCACCGGGACGCTCGTCGTCGGCGCGCCGACGCGTCACGCGGCCGTCTCGAACGGTGACACGCGAATGCTCAGGGTCATGCGCGGCGCGAGCCGCTGCGCGATCTCTCGTTCCTTCCCGTCTGCGAGCGCTTCGAACAGCGGCAACGCGCCGGCCATCGCATTGCCGGCGACGAGCGCGCTGTTCTCTGCGCGAGCCTCGGATGGGCGCGGATTGGCGTCCTCACGCACCTCCAGCGTGAGTCGCGCGAGATTCCGCTCGCGCGGCTCCGGCGAGAGCACGAGCGCTCCCGCGAGCACGCCGCGGCTCGGCTGCATGGTCGCGGCCGGCCCGCGCGACTCGATGTCGTACGCGACGAGCAGCACAGGGGCCGCCTCGGTCAGTGCTTGCGCGACGCTTTCCAGCAACCCTTGGGCAAACGTGCAGTCGCGGGCGCAGATCGCGGTGTAGGGCTGCATGCAGCCCGTCGCGATGGTCCAGTACCCCGCCGCCGCGTTGTGCACGGAATTGTGAAACTTGGTTGGCGAGGTGAGCGCCGGATTCTTCGCCAGCGTTTCGCATATGGCATCGCTCACCGGCAGATCGCCATTCGCGGAGGCAAACACGCTCGCGAGTGATTTGGGATCGCGCCCGGCGTTCACGCACGCGCGGGCAGCCACTTCGAGCGCGACGGCGACGGTATCCGGGGCGCGTCGGCGCTCGGCCGGCGGTAACAAGGAAGGCAACGGTCTCGCGGCAGCCGCCGGCGGCGCAGTGCTCTCGCCGCGAAGCACGGCACGCGCGACGTCCCAGCCAGGCAAGCGCGACGCCCAGAATCCAACGCCCTCCACGAAGATGTCGAGCGGCGCACTCATCGCCGCGCGCCCTCGCCGAAACGCGATCGTCCTGGATGCTCACCGCGGCGATTCCATTTCGCCGGCGCCGCCGCCACTCCGCTCGCCGGCGCCGCTCCACTCGCTGCCGCCGCTCCGGTCGCTGCCGCCACTCCGCTCGCTGCCGCCACTCCGCTCGCTGCCGCCGCTTCGCTCGCTGCCGCCACTCCGCTCGCCGCCGCCGCTCCACTCGCCGGCGCCGCTCCACTCGCCGCCGCCACTCCGCTCGCTGCCGCCGCTCCGCTGGCTACCGCCGCTCCGGTCGCCGCCGCTCCGCATCGTCCCGGGCCCGCTTCGATATCGCTCGGAAGCAGCGCCATGCGTCCGACGTCGCCGGCGTAATCCGGCCGCCGTGCCGCGGGCTCACTCGACGCCACGCTGCGCTCCCAGCCGCGACTCACGTCGTCCGCTCCCGCCCGAAGAGCAGCGTGCAATTGCTCCCGCCGAAGCCGAACGAATTGCTCATCGCGAACCGCACGTCGCCCTCGTCGTTCTCCAGGCGAATCTGCGGCCCGCACGCCTCATCCAGGTCCGTCGTGTTCAGCGTCCCGGGCATGAGCCCGGTTTCGAGCGCGAGCAGCGCGATCACCGCTTCGACGATCCCGGCCGCGCCGAGCGTGTGCCCCATCCACCCTTTCGTCGAGCTCGCGCGCGTGCGCGCCGGGAACATCTCGGCGACGATGCGCGCTTCGACTTCGTCGTTCTTCTGACTCGCGGTGCCGTGCAGATTGATGTAGTCGATGTCCTGCGGCGCGAGGCCGCTGCGCGCGAGCGCACTCTCGATGGCGAGCCGCGCGCCCGTACCTTGCGGATGCGGCGACGACATGTGGTGCGCGTCGCTGGACTCGCCATACCCCAGCAGCCAAGGCCCGTCTCCTTCGCGCTCCAGCAGCGCAAAGCCGGCGGCCTCACCGAGAGTGATCCCGCGCCGCGCGCGATCGAACGGCCGGCACGGCTCCGCCGAGACCAGCTCCAGCGCGTTGAATCCGAACAGCACGCTATTGCACAGAGTGTCGACGCCGCCGACGACGGCCGCGTCGGCGAGCCCGAGTCGAATGAGCCGCTCCGCCTGTGCGAACACCTTGGCGCTCGAGGAACACGCCGTCGCGACGGTGACCGCCGTGCCGGTGAGCCCGAGCGCCGCCTGTACGAAGTCCCCAAGCGAGTGCACGGAGTGCACCGCCGGCCGTCGCAAGTCCTCGGGATACTGCCCGTCCGTCAACACGCGGCGATAGCCCTCCTCCGTCGCGCCAATGCTCGACGTCGAGGTTCCCATTACCAGCGCGATGCGACCTGCCCCATACCTTTCGCAAGCCGCAGCGACCGCGGTCAGAAAGCCGTCGAATTGCAGCCCATGCCACGCGAGCCGATCGTTTCGGCACTCCCACTGCGCGAGGTGCCCCGGCAGCGGCTGTGACTCGAGCCCGTGCACCCGCCCGATCCACGTCTCGAGCGGGGTCTCGGTGAAGTCGTTGCGCGTCAGTCCCGAGCGCCGCGCGCGCAACGCGGCGAGCAGCGCCGCCCGCCCGTTCCCCGCCGCACACGAAGCCGTGTATGCGGTGATCGAAAGCGGAAGCGCTCTATTGGTCATCGCAGATCGGGCGCCCGCTCACTCGCGGGAGATGGCTTGCGCCTGCAACGCACGGGTGATGTCGCCGACCATGTCGTTGATCCATTGGTTGTACGTCTTGTGGATGTGGCGCGTGCCGCCCTTCTCGCGGGAGTCGAGATTCTTGCGGTCGTTGTCGTCAGGTCGTGCGATTCTTTTGGATGTAATCCGAGAGCGAGCGGAGCGAGGCGAAGATCCGCCGATTCTCCTCGTCGTCCGAGCGCAATTGGAAACCGTAGCGCTTGGAGATTTCCAGCGCGAGCTCGAGTGCGTCGATGGAATCCAAGCCAGGCCGGCGCCGAAGAGCGGCGCCTCGGGATCGATCTCCTCGGGCGTGACGCCTTCGAGGCTCACGGCATTGATGATCAGCTCGGCGAGCTCGCGCTCGGCAGGCGACTGCGTGGGGGGCATGGTGAAACTGGAGACGAAACGCTGGAATTCGCGACCCTTTGGGGCACAAATCGTAGCACACGGGTATATTCGCGCGGGCCGTCGCGGGCGGCCGGGGTCTCACGTGGAGTCGCGCTCGTCGGCGTTGCGCGACGGCGTTCCACATCCAAGAACGAATCGAGTCGAGTGACTGCAACAGCTTTCGATTCCGACGTGCTCGTCGTCGGCGGCGGCCCCGCCGGCTCCACGATGGCGACCTTGCTCGCCCGCAAAGGCTTGAGCGTCGCGCTGCTCGAGCGCGACCGGCATCCGCGGTTCCACATCGGCGAGTCGCTCCTGCCGATGAACATGCCGATCCTCGATCGGCTCGGTCTGCTCGCGCCGCTTGCGGCGATCGGCGTGAAGAAGCTCGGCGCCGACTTCCCTGCGGATAACGAACGCGGCTACAACGTGTTCCGCTTCGAGCGCTGCTTGAACCCGACGTGGCCGTTCGCCTACCAGGTCCGCCGGGACGAGTTCGATCGGATGCTGTTCGAGCACGCCGCCGCGAACGGCGCGCGGGTCGAGCAGGACGCGCGTGTCGGCCGCATCACATTCCGCCCCGACGGCGCGATCGCCGAGGTCAGTACGGCGGATGGCGCGACGCGAACGCATCGCACCCGGTACGTCGTGGACGCCACCGGGCGCGACACGCTGCTCGGCACGCAGCTGCGGCTGAAGAAGCGAAATCCCGCGCATCAGAGCGCCGCGCTGTTCGCCCACTTCCGCGGCGTCGAGCGGCGGCCGGGCGAGGATGCCGGCAATGTGAGCGTGTACCGCTTCGAGCATGGCTGGGTGTGGATGATCCCGCTGCGGGACGGCTGCGTGAGCGTCGGCGCGGTGTGCAGCCCCGAATACCTGAAGCGGCGGGACGTGCCGCGAGACCAACTCCTCCTGCAGACATTGCGCGACCTCCCGGACGTGTGGAAGCGCATGGCGCGCGCGGAGATCGTCGGCAACCTGCACGCGACCGGCAACTACTCGTATACCTGCACACGCATGTCGGGGCGCGGCTGGCTCATGGTCGGTGACGCCTATGCGTTCGTCGATCCGATTTTCTCGACCGGCGTCTACCTGGCGATGTACACGGCAGAGCTCGGCGCGGAGGTCGTGGCGGGCGCGCTCGCCAATCCGGCGCGCGAACGCGCGCTCCAGCGGCGCTACGAGCGCGAGGTGCGCGCCGGGCTCAGCTTGCTGTCGTGGTTCATCTTCCGGTTCACGACGCCCGCCATGACCTACCTCTTCAGAAATCCGCGCAACATGTTCCGCATCGAGGAGGCGATGATTTCGCTGCTCGCCGGCGACGTGTTCCGCGACGGCGGCGTGCGTTGGCGGCTGCGCCTGTTCAAGCTCCTCTATGCGATCACGTCGGTCGTGCAGTTGCGCGACTCGGTCGCGAGCTTCTTCAAACGCCGCCGACAGGCCGCGGTGAGCTTCACCGGCGGCACCACGCGGCAGGACTCGGCATGACGCGATGGCACTGACGAATGTCTGACGTCGCCGCTTCCCTGCGCGTGGCCCCGACGCCGCGCATCGAGTATCGGCGCTTCGATGCGCACGCCCCGCTGCCGAAGGACGTGCTGGCCGCGATCGTGTTCGGCGACACGCCAGCGCAGCACGATCCGCGTTATGTGCGTGTCGGCCTCACCCCGCTCCGCGGCGCCGGACTCATGGAGGTCTGGCACGCGAATGGGCCGGTCACGTTCGGATTCGACGGTACGGTTCGGTACGCAGCGGATGCCGATCACCTCCTGGGCGCTATCGAAGTGGACGAGCGTCGGCATGGCGGCATCGCCGGCGCGGCGGAGTTTGCGTACACGGCGCTGATGCGGTTCGTTCGCTCGAGCCGGCACCCTCATCTGCTCAGGGTCTGGAATTATCTCGACGGCATCAACACGGGCGCCGGCGACGACGAGCGATACAAGAAATTCTGCGTCGGACGCGCGGCCGCCCTGAAGGCTCGTGCGGCCGGCGACTCGTATCCGGCCGCGACGTGCATTGGCCGGCGCGATGGCAGCCCGATGCTGCAGGTGTATTGCCTCGCAGGCCGCAGTCGCGGCGTGCCGCTCGAAAACCCGCGCCAGATGAGCGCCTACCGCTATCCGCGGCAGTACGGCCCGGCCGCCCCGAGCTTCTCGCGGGCCATGCTGGTATCGGAGCGGCTCGTGCTGATCTCCGGAACCGCGAGCATCGTGGGCCATGCGTCACGCCATCCGGGCGACGTGCGCGCGCAGCTTGCCGAAACGCTCACCAACGTCGCGAGCGTGCTGCAACGCGCGGCCGGCCTCGCCCCCGGCATCACGCCGCGACTCGGCGCCGAAAGTCTGCTGAAGATCTATCTGCGTGAGGAAGCACTGCTTCCCGACGTGGAATCGCTGGTCCGCGAACATCTGCCGGCGCAGAGCCCGCTGCTCATCCTGCACGCCGACGTCTGCCGCGCGGAGCTGCTCGTCGAGATGGATTGCCTGCACGGCGGTCGCTAAGCGCCGCTACCTCTCCGCTTCGAGGTCTGCCGCCCCGCGTTGCTCGTCGAAGTGGCTTGCCTTCACGGCGGACGTTAGCGGCCGCTATTTCTCCGCGTGCAACGCTGCGAGGAGCTGCGCGCGCGGCAGCTT
>DASZSS010000183.1:0-3044 GCA_035548535.1 Steroidobacteraceae bacterium | reverse complement strand
CGGCGTCGTGATCGACGGCGTGTATCGGCCGCGCAATGGCGTGGGCTTCGGCGACCTCGGCGAGCTCGATCGCATCGAGGTGCTGAAGGGTCCGCAGGGCACGCTGTTCGGCAAGAACACCTCCGCGGGCGTCATCAACATACTCACCAAGCAGCCGGACTTCGACTTCCGCGCCAACGCGGCGTTGACCGGCGGCAACTACAACGACATCGAAGCGAGCGGCTCGATCAACGGCCCTCTCGTCGCCGACAAGCTCGCGGGCCGGTTGTACGTGGCACGGGACAAGCGCGACGGCTTCTACGACACGAACGTCGCGAACGGGCCGCGTACCGCGACGGACGACGCCGACCGCGACATCAAGACGGCGCGCGGCCAGTTGCTGTTCCGGCCGAACGAGGACCTCCGCGTCCGCTTCATCGGTGACTACACGGAGCGCGACGAGAACTGCTGCGCGGCGGTGCAGGCGAACGTGGGTGCGAGCGCGCCGGTGATCAACGCGCTTGCGGTGGACACGGGCGTCGCGATCCCGGCCGATCCGTTCGCGCGCCGTACGTTCTCGAACCGCTCGACATTGCAGGACATCAAGGACAAGGGCGCGTCGGCCGAGGTGAACTGGGACCTGAAGTCGATCGGCGCCACCCTCACCTCGATCACCGCCTGGCGCGACTGGCGCGTGGTGAGCGGCCAGGACTCCGACTTCTCCACCGCCGACATCTGGTATCGCGCGCCCGATGGCCGCTTCAGCAACGAGTTCGAGCAGACGAGCCAGGAGGTGCGGCTTGCGGGAGTCTCCGGCAAGGCGACGTGGCTCGTGGGCGCGTTCTACGCGAACGAGGACCTCGATTCGCTGCAGCACCTCGCGTTCGGCACGCAGTTCGAGCCGTACTACAGCCTCCTGTTCTCGCAGGGCATGGCGCCGACGCTGGTGTCCACGATCACCGGCCGCGCACCCGGCACATCCTATCCGCTCGACGCGGGGCTGCAGGATCGCTTCAAGCAGAGCTCCGACAGCTACGCGGTATTCACCAACGACAGCTATCAGTTCACGGACCGGCTCGAAGGCACCATCGGCCTGCGCTACACGAGCGAGGACAAGACGCTCGACTCGATGTACTCGAACATTGGCGGCGGTTCGGTGGGCTGCGCGGCATCTCGCGCGCGCATCGCACTCGTCAATGCCGTGTTCGCGGCGGCCCCGCCCGGCACCGCGCAGAACTGGTTCAACCTCGGCTGCGGCACGTACGCCGATCCGGCGTTCAACAGCGCGACGACCCATCAGACCATCAATGAAAGCCAGTGGAGCGGCACGGCGAAGCTGGCCTTCCGCTTCACCGACGACGTCATGACTTACGTGTCCTATGCACGAGGTTACAAAGCCGCCGGGTTCAATCTCGATCGCGAGCGCATCGTGAGCGCGGCGCTCGGCGCAGCCGATCCGGCCTCCGCCGTCGATCCGGACACGCACTTCGCGCCCGAGACCGTGGACTCGTACGAGCTCGGCACGAAGACGAGCTGGCTTGGACGCAGCTTGCTGCTGAACGCAACGGCGTTCTACGATAAGTTCGAGAACTTCCAGCTGAACACGTACACGGGCATCAGCTTCGTGGTCGCCTCGATTCCCGAAGTGACCTCAAAGGGCGTGGACCTCGACTTCCTGTGGGCACCGGGACAGAAGCTGAGCTTCCAAGGCGGCGTGACGTACGCGGAGACGGTGTACGGCAACTTCACGCCGGGACCGGGCATCTCGCCGCGCCTGCCGAACAACACGGTCTCGTTCGCGCCGCGCTGGTCCGGCACGCTCGCCGCAACGTACTCGCAGCCGCTCGGCGCGAATCTGCTCTGGCGCACGAATGTCGGCGCGAAGACGACGTCGACGTACAACACGGGCTCCGACCTGAGCCCGGCTAAGCAGCAGAGCGCGTACACGATCGTGAACGCACGCATCGGCCTCGGCAGTCAGAGCGAGCGCTGGATGCTGGAGGCGTGGGGGCAGAACCTGTTCAACCGCAACTACTACCAGCTCTTCTTCGACGCCCCACTGCAGACGGGCACGTTCGACGCGTACCTCGGCGCGCCGCGCACGTACGGCCTCACGCTGCGCGTGAGCTTCTAAACGCTGCGGGCAGCGGCGCCATGCCCACCCGGGCTTCGGCGCCGCTGCCGACAAGCTCGGGCGTCTCCGTCCTACACGGCGCGCCGCCGTCCGCCGACATTTCCCAGACCCTGCTCGGCTCAGGATGTCTCCCAAAGCGAATCGCATTGGGAGAAGGGCGAATGCTTCACTACGCAGTCGTGTTCTTCGTCATCGCGCTGATCGCGGCCGTGTTCGGTTGCGGCGGCATCGCCGCGGGCGCGGTGGGCCTCGCGAAGGTGCTGTTCTTCGTGTTCCTGATCCTGGCCGCCATCAGCTTCATCGCCAACGCGACTCGCAAGACTTGACGCGGATTCGAGCTAATCGCGCGACTGATACGGACAGCACGCGAGCGAGCTCACCCCCGGACGCCGGCGCATTTCGACCCGCCGGCGTTCTTTTCGTCGGATAGAAAAAGGCCGGCATTGCTCGCGCATGCCGGCCCGTTCATTCCCCTAGCGGGTCGTCCCGCCCTTAGTGGGCCGGTACGACGTCCTTCACGGCACGGCGACCGTTCCGGCGGGGCCGCTTCTCGTCGGAGGCTTCCTGCAGCGGGCTCGGCTGATGAGTCAGCGCCACCTGCAGCACCTCGTCGATCCAGCGCACCGGCTTGATCTCGAGATTGCCCTTGATGTTGTCGGGAATCTCGACGAGGTCCTTCTGATTCTCCTCCGGGATCAGCACCGTCTTGATGCCACCGCGGTGGGCCGCCAGCAGCTTCTCTTTCAAGCCGCCGATCGGCAGCACCTCGCCGCGCAGAGTGATCTCGCCTGTCATAGCGACATCCGACCGCACCGGGATCTTGGTCAGCGCCGAAACCAGCGCCGTGCACATGCCGATGCCCGCGCTCGGGCCGTCCTTGGGCGTCGCGCCCTCGGGAATGTGCAGGTGGACATCGTGTTTCTGATAGCAC
>DASZSS010000182.1:0-7137 GCA_035548535.1 Steroidobacteraceae bacterium | reverse complement strand
GCCCGCTGGCTCGAGAACTGGATGAAGTCCGGTAGCTCGCCGGAGCCCAGCAGTTCCTGCGGGTCGCGCCGCTCGGTGTCTTTGAAGAGCCGCAGCGCCGCCTGGAAGTGGCCGAGCTCGAAATCGAGGAAGCGCTCCCAGATGGCCTTGATCCGCGGGTTCGATTCCTGAGCGAGACAGCCCGCATAGTTCCAGACTTCACACGCTTCGCTGAGCAGCAGCTTCTCGAGGAGCGATTCGTCGGGATTCAACATCGAGCCGTAGTGCGTGATGTGTTGCGACTCGACCGACGCGATCTCCGCATAGAGCTGCCGCGCGAGCGGGTCGGCGAAAATCGGACCGATGTTCATGTAGTAGTCGTGCGTCTGGTACTCACCGCCGGTGAGCGTGATGGCATGCAGCTTCGTGGCCAACGCCGCATCCCGCTCGTACGGACGCACCAGCTCGTGCTCCGGCGCGCGGTGGTGCACGAAGGTTGGACGCGCGGGCACGATGTCGGTATAGCCCTGCGTGATATTGTTCGCGTCCTTGCCTTCGAGCCGATCGAGCAGCGCGGAATACCGATACAGGTGATCGAAGTCTTCGAGCAGCGCGAAGCGATAGGCGGTCGCAAGATAGGCGTCCGGCTCGAGCTGCGCCACCGAAGCGGTGACCTCGATGGCCGTCTGCTCGTAGCCGATCGTGGTCTCGATCGGCGAATGGTCGGCGCCGAGCAGCCAGTTGACCGTCGTGGCCTGGTGCTGCTCCACGCGCATCAGCTCGCTGAGCGCGACGCGCGCGTCGCGCTTCAAACGCAGCGCGACCTGCTACGTCCGCAGCGAGTCGAGCTCGACGCCATTCATGAGGATGATGCGGACGCGCGTGAACGCATCGTCGTCGAGCTTGCTGATCGGCTTGCCCACCATGTCCCGCCAGCTCATGCGCTGTTGCGAAAGCGGGGTGCCCTTGTCCTGCAGTAGATTGATCGTCATCGGTACTCTCCTCAGACGGCGGGCGAGCCCGCCTCGTCCATGACCAGCGCCTCGAGCCAGCCGCGCACGGTCGTCAGGTGCTCCGCTTCGGTCGCCAGCGGTTCCGCGAACAGCTTGGCGAGATCGCGCTGTCCCATCTTCGTCGCGAGCTCGCTCAGCATTTCCCAGCTCGCGTTGTCGGTCAGCTCGACCGTGAGAAGCGTGTTCAAGCACTGGGCGAACGTCGTGCGCGGGTCGGTGACCACTTGCATCACGCCGATGGAGGCGGCCGCGGTCACATCCGCGCAAGGCGTCTGCGCCGTCGGGTCGCCGCCGAGACTCGCAATGGTCTCGCTGAGCAGATGAAAGTGCGCCAGCTCGTCCGTACGGATCTTCTGCAACGTCTGCAACGCAGACTCACCCAGAGGCGCGCTCCCCATGTCGTTCTGCAGCGCGAGGTACTTCGTGATGAGTGCGTCGTAGAGGCGCGTGCCCGTCCGCTCGAATGCCATGCGCTCACCGAGCTTGTCGAGGAACACGGCCCGCATCGGGTCGAGTCCCTTCTTGCGTGGTGCTGCCTTCGCCCCGCGGCCGACCGGCTCGGGGATCGAACCGACACTGTCGGCCTGGGAAATGTAGCTCTGTCGCTCCATGTCCAGCGTGAGCGTGCTGATCGCGGCCGGCGGCGACAGCTCGCTCACGGCGTCCAGCATCAGCTTGATCTCTTCGGGAACGAGGGCGGCGCCAGTTTTGTTCGGGCCCAATGCGGTCGCTTCCATGAATGGCTCCTTTGCGCGTGTGGGTGCGGCAGGATCATCGGCGCTGTCGCGAGCAATTTCTGTAGGACTCGATTACGACGTTTGCGCTCACGCAGGAATGGCTTCGCTTCGGAGCAGGCTCCGCTCACGTCGGCGGGCATGGACGGGTACGAAGTGGCGGCGGCATGGGAGGAAGCAATGTGCTGGTCAAGATGAAGCCGGAGCGAAGTGCTGGCCGACGGTGGCAGGCAACGTTCGCGGCGCTGTCGCCGCGATCGGGCAGGTCGGAGCTGAGCTCCCTCCTGGCGAGGTCCGCGCCCGCGCGCCGCGGCTGGCGCACTCGAGCGGACGAGCAGCGAAGCCGAATATGAAACCGACGCTGTCGAATTCCGCATGCCGCTCGTCAGGCAGCCGGGGGCGTCATGGCGGTTGATGTCGTCGCGGCGATTCTGCGCGCGCTCAGCTTCATTGCATTATTCCAAGCGACGGGAATCGTCGTGTTCCGCACCCTGTTCGGCGCGCGCGTGCCTGCCGTCGCAGCACCCCTTCAAAGAATCGGCTTTGCTGCCGCGCTGCTCGCCATGGTGTTGCTGGCCGCACATTACGCGCTGGAGGCGGGGCGGATGGGCGGCGACTTTGCGTCCGTCCTCGATCCCTCTCTGCAGCAGCTCGCCCTGCACTCGCCCGCCGCCCTCGTGCTTGCCGTGCGCTGGCTGGGGCTGCTGCTGGTTGCACTTGCGCTGCGCGCGAGATCCGGGGGCACGACGCTCGGCATCCTCGGCGTCGTGTTCGTCATCGGCTCGTTCGCGCTGATGGGTCACACGGTGACGCACTCCCCGCGTCCCCTGCTCGCGCCGATGCTGCTGATTCACGTCTTCGTCGTGACGTTCTGGTTCGGTGCGTTGGTGCCGCTCTATCTCGCCTCCAAGCGAGCGCGTCCGACGGATGCGGCCGCATTGACCGAAGCGTTCTCGGCTTTGGCGGTGTGGATCGTACCCGTGCTGTTCGTCGTCGGGGTCGTGCTCGCCGTCTTCATCGTCAAGACCTTCGCGGCACTCCGCTCGACGTACGGCGCGCTGCTGCTTGCGAAAGCGACCGGGTTTGCAGCCCTGATGGGGCTGGCAACGCTCAACAAATGGCGGCTCGGACCTGCGCTCGCAGGGGGCGACCCGCGTGTTGAGGCGTGGTTCCGCCGCTCGCTGACGATGGAGTATCTGCTGATCACGGCCGTCCTCAGCGTGACGGCCGTGATGACGGGCTTCTATTCGCCCGAGTGAGGAGCTGTGCTGGACGGCGTGGGTTCCGCAGGCGGGTTCGCCGGCTCGATACGCAAGATCGCGCCGTGCGGCTCATCGGTCGCGACGTACAGCAGACCGTCCGGTCCCTGCTTCACGTCGCGAATGCGCTGATGCAGGTCGGCGAGCAGCGACTCGCGCCGCAGCTCTTCCATCTTCTCGTTGAAGAGAATGCGATCCAGCCGGCCCGTACCCGGGACCTCGCCGGTGCGCAGCCCGCCGACGAAGAGATCGCCCTTCCACTTGGGTAACCGGTCGCCGGTATAGAAGGTCAGCCCGGCGACGGAGATCGACGGCATCCAGTACACGAGCGGCGGCTCGAAGCCCGCGTGCGTCGGCTCGTTCTTCTTCGACTGCCAGGGCCCGGGATACGTCCGGCCAAGGCTCACGAGCGGCCAGCCGTAGTTGCGGCCCGGCTTTAGCACGTTGATCTCGTCGCCGCCGTTCGGGCCCATCTCGCTCAGCCACACCTGGTGGGTGACCGGATGGACGGTCAACCCCATCGAGCTGCGATGTCCGAGCGTGTAGATCTCCGGGCGATACCCCGCCTTGCCGACGAATGGGTTGTCGGGCGGCACGCTGCCGTCATCGCGCAGGCGCAGGACCTTACCGGTGAGCGACATGGGATCTTGGGCGGTGTCGCCGCCGGTTGCGATCCACAGCATGTTGTCCGGCGTCATGGCGAGGCTCACGGTGCCATGCAAGTTGTCCCCGACCAGAACATCGCGCAGCTCGGTGAGCTTCGTGCCATCGAGGCGCGCCCGGGCGACGCAGATGGTCGAGCTCCCGTCCTCAAGCGGCTTCGTATAGGCGAAGTAGATCCAGTGATTCTCGGTGAAGCGCGGATGAACCGCGATGCTCATGTAGCCGTGCACCGCGCCGATGAGCCCCGACTTGCGCGCGTACTTCGAGGGCGGCCCGCCGGTGAGCGGCTGCGGATCGAGCACGCCGTTGCGCATGATCCTGATCTGCCCCGGTCGCGTCGTGCTGAGCAACTCGCCGCTCGGCAGGACCGCGAGCGCGTACGGATATTCGATGTGCCGCGCGAGCACGCTCACGCGGATGTCCTGCTGCTCGGCCGTGTGATAGGTGAACGGACCTGCGCCGAGCGGCTGATCCGCGAGCCCGGTCGGCGCGACCGGCACGCCCATCGAGAACGGCACTTTCTGCTGGGCGGATGCGAGCGCGGCGCCACCCAGGCAGAGAAGTGCGACGACGGTGCTGAGACCAGGGCGGGCGAATGTCATGCGGACCTCGTGCGTTCGAAGTCTTCGTAGACGTACCCCGAATCTAAGCGGCCCGCGGCCGGCACGCGTGACCGATCGCTGGGGCTGCCCACCCCGCAGACGGCCGGGCTACTTGCGCGCGCCGAGCCGCGCGAGCATGAGCGAAAGGTCTTCAGGGCTGATATAGAAGTGCTCGCACACGCGGCCCCAGAGCATGGCGGTGGGGACGTTCCGGTCCCCGCGCTCCTTCTGCGTCTGGTGGAGCACGTGCAGGACGATGCGCTCTTTGCGCGTCAATCCGTCACGGACATCCGGGATCTCGTCGTAGGCCATCGAGGCGTTGGCTAGCGGCAGGCGAGCGCATTCTCGATCGTGCCCGCTTTCTGGCGCAACTGCGCCGCCAGGGCCGGATCGAGCTTCTTTCCGTGCCGCGCGCTCAGCTCCTCGAGGACGCCCGCGAGCGCCGAGCACGTCTTCCGCTGGTCTCCCGCGGTGTACGAAGTCAGTACGCGCTGCAGCTTCTTCGAGAGGCTCTTGCCGGGCCCGACGCCGCTCACCTGCGCGATCAGCGTCTGCAGCAGTGCGGCGACGGAAAGCAGCATTCGTACCCGCGGGAGTGCGGCCTCAGCTGCTCTGCGGTGCGCCGACGCGCGCGTCGGCTGCCGCCGATCGAGCACTGGTGGCGGTGAGCTCGTGGAGCGCGGTGCGCAGCTCCTGCAATCGCGGCGGCTTGTTGAGGACGCGATTCACGTGAGGCGGCACGTCGTTTTCGGCGAGCAGGCGCTGGCCCCATCCCGTCAGCAGGATGACGGGCGTCGCGGAGGATGCGGCTTTCACGGCGGCCGCGACGCGGCGTCCGTCCACGTACGGCATACCCAGATCGGTGATGACGACGTCGAAGCGCCGGCCCTCGCGCAGGGCCGCATTGAACGTGTCGATCCCTTCCTGACCGCCGTTCGCCTGCCGCACCTCGTGTCCATCGGCGGTCAGAATGTCTTCCAGCGACTTGATGAGCAGCGGATCGTCGTCGACGAGCAGGATGTGCAGGGGCGGCGGCGGCGAGCGGTGCGCCGGCGCGTGCACGACGGGCGCGCTGTCTTCCTTCGCTGCATCGAAGATGAGCCGGAAGGTGCTGCCGCGACCGGCTTCGCTATCGATCTCCAGCTCCGCGCTGTGCCGCTGGACCATGCCGTAGACCATCGCGAGGCCCAGGCCGCTGCCGCGCTCGCCTTTGGTCGTGAAGAACGGCTCGAGGCAGCGTGCGCGCGTGGCCTCGTCCATGCCGATGCCCGTATCGCTCACCTCGAGATGAACCCGCGGCCGGCCGCCGTTCTCGAGCGGGTCGACCACGCGCGTGCGGATCGTGAGCGTGCCGCCCTCGGGCATGGCATCGACGGCGTTGAAGATGAGATTGGTCAGCGCATCGCGGATCTCGCCCTCCGCCGCCATCACTTCCGCCGGACGCGCGGAGAGCTCGGTGCGCAGATCGATCATGACGCCGCGCTGCTGAGGCAGGTCGCTCCAGCGCGCGCGCGTGAGCTCGACCGCCTGCCCGACCGTGCGATTCAGATCGGTGCGCGCAAGAGTCACTTGCGGCTCGCGCTGCCGGTAGAACTCGCGCATGCGCGCGACGGTGCCCGCGACGTCCTCGATCGCGCGCTGGATGGTGATCAGATAGTTGCGCGTGCGCGGACTCAGATTGGGCTCGCGCTCGAGCAGCGACTCCGTGTACAGCGCGACCGGCGAGATCGCATTGTTGATGTCGTGCGCGATGCCGCTGGCGATCTGACCGAGCGCGCGCAAGCGCTCCTGCTGCATGACCGTCTGTTGCGACTGATGTAGATCGTCGTACGCCTGCTGGAGCGCCGTATAGAGCTGCGCCTGCTGGGCGGCAAGCGCGACGTGCTCGCTCAATTGCTTGAGGAATTCGCACTCGGCGCTGGTGAATGCATCCGGCGCACCCCGCGCAACGAGCAGCGCCCCGAACAACGTGCCTTCCGCGGAGAGCGGCGCGATCACGATGGATCGCAGCCCGCCGCTCGCGAGGCGCTCGAACAGCGGGCGTGGAACGGTGGCCGCGTCCTGCTCGTACACGAGATTCCCATCGATGCAGCGCGCGAGATCGTTGCTGCCGACCGCGATCAGCGTGCCCGCTTCGATCCCGAGCTTCGCGCTGCGCTCGGCGCTGCTTGCGCCCACCGCGTCGACGACCAGCGTGTTCTTCTCCGCGTCGTGCCGGGCCACGCACGCAAGCTCGATGGCGAGATTCACTTCTAGGCTGCGCAGCACGACCCGGAAGATGCTCGCCAGGTCCTGCCGATCGCTGATCGCGCGCGTGATGTGCTGGAGCAGGCTCAGGTGGCCGAGCTGCGCCCGCAGGCGAGCCTCGGAGCGTTGAATCTCCGTGAGCATGTGATTGAACGCGTCCGTGAGCTGATCCAGCTCGTACGTGTTCGTGTGCGGCACCTGCAGCGCGTAGTTCTGCCGAGTCGACACGGCGGCCGCCGCGCGCGCCAGATCGCCGATGGGTCGCGAGATGCGCTGCTCGAAGCGCCGCGACAGCACATACGCGAGGAGCGTCGCCGCGCCGACGATCAGCGCCATGATTCCGAGATAGAAGCGCTTGCGCGCGTCGATCGCGCGCAGATCGGAGCGGACGAGCAGCGTGCCCACGCGATACGTGTTCTCCTGCACCGGCTGCGTCACGGTGAGGTAGTCGCCTTCGTATCGGTGACTCGCGTTCGTTTCGCGGAGCTGCTGCGGAAGATCGCGCGGCGCGGTGCCATGGGGATAGGCGGCGAAAAGCGCACCGTTCATGTCGTACAGCGCCGCGGTGACGATGTGCGGGTCCGCGGCGAACGCTTGCAGAACCTCTTCGGCGTCCTCCGGGTTCGAGAAAGCGAGCGCC